>JBDTOL010000045.1:0-11168 GCA_039933235.1 Spartobacteria bacterium
ACAGCACCGGGATCGATTTCAACCGCGCCGGGACGCCCTTGATGGAGATCGTGACCCAGCCAGAGATTCGCTCGCCCGAGGAAGCATTCGCCTTTCTCACCGCGCTGAAACAGATCCTGATCTACGGCGGTGTAAGCGACGCCGACATGGAGAAAGGGCAGCTGCGTTGTGATTGCAACATCTCCGTGCGGCCAGAATCGCAGCCGGAACTCGGGGCGAAAATCGAGATCAAAAACATGAACTCGATCAGCGGCGTGCGGCGCGCGCTCGTGCATGAGGTCGAGCGGCAGGTTGCCGCGCTGGAACGCGGCGAAACGCTCCTCCAGGAGACGCGCCGCTGGGATGATGACGCGGGCCAGACCTTTCTGATGCGGAGCAAGGAGATGGCGCACGATTATCGCTATTTTCCCGATCCGGATCTGCCGCCGGTGAAAAGTGAACGCCTCCTCGAGGAAGTGCGCCCGCTTGTGCCAGAGCTGCCGGGGGCAAGGCGGGCGCGCCTCGTCAGCCAATATGGTGTGAGCCCCTACGACGCCGGCGTGCTGGCGAATGATCTGGAACTCGCGCGTTACTTCGAAGCAGCGGCGGGTGGCGCGCGCAAGCCGAAAAGCGTGGCGAACTGGATCCTGAACGACCTGCAAAACGCGCTCGCTGGCAGTGGGCTAACGATTAGCGCTTCTCCCATTCCCCCGGGCGCTCTCGACGAACTCGTCAACCTGGTCGACGAAGGCCGGATCAGCGGTAAACAGGCGAAGGATGTCTTCGCCGAGATGTTCGCGAGCGGCCATTCCGCGTCCGTCGTGGTTCAGGAGAAGGGCCTGGCGCAGCTGAGCGATACCGGTGCGCTTGAGGCACTCTGCGACGAGGTGATCGCGGCCCATCCGAAACCGGTCGCCGATTACCGCGCCGGTCATGCGGCCTCGATTAATTTCCTCAAAGGCCAGGTCATGAAACTTTCGCAGGGCCAGGCAAACCCGGGGCTGATCGGGCAGATCCTCGAACGGAAACTAAGAGTGTAGCGGCGGGCGTGGCGCCCGCTCTCCTCCCGCGGCTGCCACAGCCGCTGTATCGCCGCTTCCGAGCTTGCGCGGAAAGCACGGCCCTGCGCACGATGGCGAGATGTTTAAGAGACGCCATGTCGTGCCGGGCGAAGCGCCTGGCTTGCTCAAGCTGTCGAAGGACAGGCCGCATGAATCGCCCATCATCACTATGATCGAGTATGGGCCGGACTCTCTCGAGGAGCGCAAGAACGTGAGTTGTGACGAGCTCCTGCCGCATCTGAACAACGACCTCGTGACCTGGATCAACATCGACGGCCTTGGTGACGTCAGCGTTCTGCGGATCCTCGGAGAACGTTTCAACCTGCATCCCCTCGCCCTGGAAGACGTTCTCGACACGAGTCAGCGGCCCAAGGTGGAGCAATACGACGACTACCTCTTCATCGTCGCCAAGATGATTTATCTCGACGCCGAGGATGAGATCGGGGGCGAACAGGTGAGCATGTTCCTGGGCAAGAGTTTCCTCATAACTCTGCAGGAGGAACCGGAGCGCGATGTCTTTGAGCCGGTCCGTGCCCGCATCCGCTCGGGCAAGGGCCGGATCCGCAAGGCCGCGTCGGATTATCTCGCCTATGCCCTGCTCGACTCGATTATCGATCACTACTACCCTGTCTTGGAATCGATCGGCGCGGAGATCGATAAGATCGAAGATGAATTGATCGCAAATCCGTTGACGCGCCCGGTCGGCAGCCTGCACGAGCACAAACGCACCCTCACGCAGATCCGGCGCATGGTCTGGCCGCTGCGCGATGTGACCAACCTGCTCCTGCACGAGGAGCCGGGCCTGATCCGACCCGAGACCAAGGTCTATTTACGCGACTGTTACGACCATAGCATCCAGTTGATGGACCTGGTGGAGACTTATCGTGACGTTCTTTCCGGACTAACTGAGGTGCACATCTCGAGCATAGGTATGCGGACTAACGAGATTATGCGGGTGCTGACTGTTATCTCGTCGATCTTTATTCCCCTCACCTTCATTGCGGGAATCTACGGCATGAACTTCGCGCACATGCCGGAGCTGGCGCGCCCCTGGGGCTACCCGACCTGCCTGCTCCTGATGCTGCTCGTGGCGACCGGCCAGATTTTATATTTCAAGAGGCGACGCTGGCTTTAAGACGGAGGCGCCAGATGCGAGCGCTTCTGCCTTGTGCCATCTTCCCCATCTCATGCCGAAATATCTAGTGGTCAGCACGAGTGGCAATCCTGCCAGCAACAGCCGGAAGATGGGGCGAGTGGCGTTTAACTGCCTCACGAAGGCCAAGGTGGAATGCGAATGGCTCGACCTGGCCGAGATGGATCTGCCGTTGTGCGACGCCGATGCGTGCTATGCGCACCCTGCAGCGCGGAAATTGAGTAAGGCAATCAAGACAGCCGACGGCATCATCGTGGCTGCGCCGGTCTATAACTACGATGTAAGCGCGTCGGCCAAGAACATGATCGAACTGACCGGCAGCGCCTGGGAAAACAAGATTGTCGGCTTCCTCTGCGCGGCGGGAGGGATGGGCAGTTACATGTCGGTCATGGCCTATGCCAATAGCCTGATGCTCGACTTTCGCTGCGTTATAATTCCACACTTCGCCTATGCCACGGGCGACCTGTTTGATGAAGATGCGCTCTCGGACAAGAAGATCATCGCACGGGTCGAACAGGTGGCGGCGGAGTTAGTGCGGTTCACCAGCGCGCTGCGAAGGTCGTAGGAGGGTCCCTGTCGCGAAGAGCTAGCGGCCGGGCATTCTCGTGCCTAACCAGACTTCGGCACCTTCACGGGCGGCTTCCACCTCAACCGGTTTGCCGCTCTCCAGCACGAGCATCCGCGCCGCTTCGACAATCTCATCGACGGCCTTGTCATCGTGATTGGGATCGTGATGAAAGAGGAAGAGCTTGCGCACCTCCGCATCGATCGCGAGCGAAACGACGCTGCTGATCGAACCGTGTCCCCAACCAACTTTTTGCGCGTATTCCTCGTCCGTATACTGCGCATCGATAATCAGGATGTCGGTCCCGCGGAGAAATTGGATCAGCTTGGCGCGCGCATCCGCAGCATAGGCGCGGGCCTCCGCCAGGTCGGACTTCCCGGCCCCCGACTGACTCAACTTGAGAACATCATAGGGCTCGTTGTCGGGGAGGAAAGCGATGGAGCCGTTGGTTGTGGTGAGGCGATAACCGACACAGATCCCGGGATGATTCACGAAGCGCGCCTCCACCTTCACCTTGCCGATCGAGAATTCCATCTCCTTGAGCTCCTCGATCGAGATGGCACTCGGCATGTCGCGCAGGCTGACGGGGAAGAATGAGGTCTCCATCTGTCCGGCCAGGGCGGTGCCTAAACCGGCCCGCGCGCCTTCGTAGCCAAGCACGCGGAGTGAGTTTTTCTGTTTATAGGCCGGGAGGAAGAAGGGCAGGCCCTGGATATGATCCCAGTGCGTATGGGAAATGAGCAGCGTCGGCCGGATCGGGCGCTCGCCGAATTCCTTTTCCAGCGCGATACCCAGCTCGCGCAAGCCGGACCCGGCATCGAGGATGATGATCTCGCCATCGGCTCGCACCTCGACGCAACTGGTGTTGCCTCCGTAGCCGACGGTGGACGAGCCGGGCACCGGGATCGACCCGCGCACGCCCCAGAATTTCACCCGCGTGGAGGGCGGCATAAACTCGGGCAGCGGCCCGCTCTGCACAATCGTGTCCTCCGGAGGCATGACCCGCTCGATCACCTCGCGCAGATTTTCCCAGCGGATCGGTTTGACCAGATATTCGTCCGCGCCGGCTTCTATCGCGCTGGTGCGATCGACGCCGTAGTCGCGGCCGGAGACGATGATGATTTTCGTCCGCTGCAGGAGCTGGCGGATGCTGCGGCAGACCTGGAAGCCATTGGCTTTGGGCATGAGCAGGTCGCACAGGATCAGTTCCGGTCGATGCTGCAGGGCCAGCTGGATCCCGGCCTCGCCGTCCCCTGCTTCGAGGATTTTCCAATCATCCCGCAGGAAAAGCTCCGCGGTTGCCCGGCGGCTTTCGGCATCATCTTCGATCAATAGGACGGTAGACATTCTGCTCGCTGGCGATTCTGCTCAGGGCGCGGGGGGAGAGACAAGTGTTTTGTCGGGAGCGGGGTAAATTGGAAGGAGCGCTCCGCTGTTTGTCACCCCAAGCCGCCGTGACGGCGAGGAACGACAGAGCGAGAGAGGGACGCGCGCCGTGGAAGCTTGCCGGGCCAAGACGCCGCGATTTCGTTAGGCCGACGGGCTTGATTTCCAGCGCAACTCGGGCTGGAGATTCACTTTTTCGGGGGAGACATCGAAGCCTACTGCGCGCAGGAGATAGGAAACCCCTTCGCGACTTTCCATCGTCTCCTTCAGGCTGCGGGCGAAGACCTCGATGTATTCCTTGTAGGATTCGAGTGCGAGCTTCCCGTCGGCGTAATGGGCCGCGAGCGACTCGTCGTGGTTGTCGATCAACTCGACCAGGGCGCGGCGCAGCTGCAGGCGCATCTGCGGATCGATCACGATCTTAAATGGACTCGCACCCGGATCCGCGATCGCCGGAACTTCTCGCTGAGGCGCCGGGACCAGTTGGAAATCGGGAGCGTGCATCGTTTTCGGGTGGGGGTTAAAAGAAGATCGGGATGATGAGAATGGCAACGATGTTGACCACCTTGATCATCGGATTGATCGCCGGGCCAGCCGTATCCTTGTAGGGATCGCCGACGGTGTCGCCGGTGACCGAGGCGGCATGAGCGAAGGAGCCTTTCCCGCCGAGGTTGCCTTCTTCGATAAATTTCTTCGCGTTATCCCACGCGCCGCCACTCGAAGTCATCGCGATGGCGACGAAGAGGCCGGTCACGATCGTGCCCACTAGTAACCCGCCGAGAACAACCGGGCCGAGCTGCGGAATGACCGCGACCGCGACAACGAACGCCACCGGCAGAAGCGCCGGGATGATCATCTCGCGCAGGGCCGCCTTGGTCACAATGTCGACACAAACGCCGTAGTCCGGTTTGTCCTCGCCGCGAAGGATGCCGGGCTTGGCGGTTAATTGCCGGCGCACTTCGCGCACGACTGCACCAGCCGCCTTGCCGACGGCGTCCATGCTAAAGGCGGTAAACATAAAGGGCAGCAAGCCGCCAATGAAAAGACCGATGATCACCTTCGGTTCGGTCAGTGAGAACTGGAAGTTGAATGGTCTTCCGGCGGCCAGGAAATGAGCGCGCAACTCCTCGACATAGGAACCGAAGAGGACCAGCGCTGCGAGGCCGGCGGACGCGATGGCGTAGCCTTTGGTCACGGCCTTCATAGTGTTGCCGACAGCGTCGAGGTCGTCGGTCACGCCACGCACTTCCTTCGGGAGGTTGCTCATGACCGCGATGCCGCCGGCGTTATCCGTGATCGGGCCAAAGGCATCGAGCGAGATGATGATGCCCGCCATGGAAAGCATGCTCATGACAGCGATCGCGATCCCGTAGAGACCGGCGAAGTGGAAGCTGAACAGGATGGCGAGGCCAATGAACCCGACTGGCAGGGCGGTCGCGTGCTGCCCGATGGCGAGACCGGCGATGATGTTGGTGGCGTGGCCGGTCTCAGACGCCTTGGCGATCTTGCGCACCGGGCCGTAGGCCATCGAAGTGTAATAATTCGTGATTACGACCACGATGCCGGTCATGAGCAAGCCGACGAGGGAGGCGAAATAGAGATCGTTAGGCGTGCGCAGGGCATTGGCAATGACGACGCCATCGGGAAAGAGATAGTGAGTCGCTGGCCAGAAAAGCACGGCCGAGACGATCGCGCTGGTCATGACGCCACCCATCAGGGTGTTGCCCGGCTTGCCGCCGCTGACGTTGACGAAAAGGATCCCGCAGATCGCGCCCAAAACCGAGATGCCGCCGAGGACAAACGGATAAACGATCGCCGCCGGCACATTGACCAGGGTTAAGGCCCCGACCAGGATGGCGCCGATCAGGCTGACCGCGTAAGTCTCAAAGACGTCCGCCGCCATGCCGGCGCAATCGCCCACGTTGTCGCCCACGTTATCGGCGATCGTAGCCGGGTTCCGCGGATCATCCTCGTCGAGCGTGTTCTCGATTTTGCCCACCAGATCGGCGCCCACGTCGGCCGCCTTGGTGTAAATGCCGCCGCCGAGTCGGGCGAAGACGCTGATCAAGCTGGCGCCGAGGGCGAGACCGATCAGGCTACGCACGGCCAGCTCGTGACCGATCATCCTGCTGGCCACGGTGTAGAAAATTCCCACGGAGAGGAGGGCAAGGCCGACCACGAGAAGACCCGTCACGGCGCCGCCATTGAAGGCGACGCGCATCGCCGCGGTGCGGGAATGGGTCGCGGCCTGTGTCGTGCGGGTGTTGGCCAGGACGGCTATCCGCATGCCAATAAAACCAGCCGCCAGCGAGCAGGCTGCTCCGACGACGAAGCCCACCGCAGTTGCGTGATCCTTAAAGAAAAAGAGAAGAATGAAAATGACGACGGCGATCGCGCTGATCGTGATGACCTGCCGATTGAGATAAGCCTTGGCTCCTTCCTGGATGGCGCCGGCGATTTCCTGCATCCGGGCATTGCCGGGGGAGGCTTTGATGACCGCGAAGATGAGGAAGAAGGCGAAGACGAGCCCGGCGACGGCGCAAAGCATCGAGATTGTGATGCCTGAGGTGAGAAAGGAAAAGGCGAGAAGTGTCATAGTTAGGTCCCGGGAAGAGGAAGGCAGGACATTAGGAAGTTTTGCCGGGGTGGCAACCGCTTTGTAGCCGCTTCGCTGTGCGATGCGTGAGAGAAAACCTGCTCCCACCCCGCGAGTTCCCGCCGGGTCGGTGCCCGCGCTTCCCACAGGAAGGCGGCTACAATTCAAAGACGGAGCGCAGCCTTCGCAGGAAAGTGGCCCGGTATTCGCGCGCCTTATTCTCCTCAATGGCTCCCTGCTCAGCGTCTTTGAGCAGTCCCTCGGTTTCCATCTTGCGGGCGGCGAGCAGCTCGCTCAACTGCGTGACACACTCGGGCGCGTCGCGCAGCACCGCGGCCATGGCCGGCTTGGAAATCTCAATCACCTCGCAATCGTCCTCCGCCCGCACCGTGGCAGTGCGCCGTTCACCACTGAGCAGTGACATCTCGCCAAAGCAATCTCCCATCCGCAAAGAGCCGACCCGGATCATGCTCCCGTTCTGCGCGACCGAGACGGCCGCCGCGCCGTGGAGCAGGACGAACATGGAATTCCCTTCCGCCCCCTCTTCGATGATCCTTTCTCCGCGGCCGAAGCGCACGGACCGCGAACCGCGGATGAGGTGATCGATCTGCTCGCCATCAAGGCAACTGAAAAGCGGTTCGCCCTCGAGAATCGCCTTCGTCTGGCTATGCTCCTCGTGCGGCGCGACCACCCGCTTGCGGCTGATCTCGAGGGTGCGGATCGGAAAAGGAATGGTGATTTTCTGGCGCTTGAATTTGTACCAGATGTTGGTCCGAATGGCGTCGCAAACGTTGTTGTAATCCTGGTGATTGAGCATCCAGAACTTGATCTCGTAGCTGATGGCAAAGTCACCGAAATTGACCAGGAAGACCTTCGGCTCGGGGCTTTTTTGGACACCTTCTGCCTGCAGGGTTGCCTGGAGCAGCGCATCCTTTACCCGGTTCGGCGGGGTGTTGTAATCGACGCCCACCACGATCCGCATGGCGTGGAGCTGCTGCGGGTAATGGAGGTTGATGATCGTCTGGCGGACGATCTCGTTGTTCGGGATGTCGAGATAGATGGCGTCGTTCGTGCGCAGGCGGGTGGAGCGCCAGTTGATCTCCATGACCTCGGCGAAATGATCGCTGACCTTGAGCCAATCCCCCACCTTGTAGGGCTTGTTGATCTGGAGCGACATCCCCGCGATCACGCCGCCGAGAAGATTCTGCGTGGCGAAGGCGAGGATGATGGCGGCTGCCCCGGAAGTGGCGAGCAGGCCGCGCAGTTCGCGCTCGGCGTGGTAACCAAAGCTGAGCACGAGGAGGAGCGCGACGAGAAAGATGACGAGCGCGACCAACTCGCGCAGAAATTTTGGAATGACGGTCTGGCGCCGCTGTTCGAAATAGAGATCCCAGAGATAACGATCGACTAGCGCGATCACGACCGCAGTGCTGAGCAGAACGACCGCCGCGCCGACGTGATTGCGCCAGTGCAGATCGAGCCCGTAGACCCAGGTCGCGGCATAAAAACCGAGCGTCAACGCGAAAAGCTGAAAGAAGATTCCGAAGGGCACGCCGGCGCGGCGTTTCAGGAGGCGCCCGATCGCGAGTGTGATCAGGAAAGTCGCAATGAAGACTGCGATTGTCGCGACGGATCGTTGGGCATCAGCCAGGGCCAGCATTCGTTAGGTTAGAAGATAGCAGAGAGAAAGGCCGAGGGACAAGCTTGTTGCGCCCTCGTTCCGCCGGGATGACGTGGTCGCTGACGGGTTGTGCCGAACAGTCTGAAGACAGTCAACGTACTACTCCGATTAGAAAGCGTTCGCGTAAGGGGTCGGCCAAAGTTCCTTTGTCCGCCACGCTCATGCCCGGAGTGCGCTGCAATGAGACGATCACTGCCTCGATTATCCTTCTCCTCGCGATCTCTCTTCCCAGTCCCGCGCCAGCCTATCTGCTCAATCTTTCCACCCGCCTGGAAATTCCGCCGTCCTTCCTCAACGAGGATGCCACTTCCTTCATCGGCGGTTTGTCATCGGCAGTCAAAAACGAGGACGATCCCTGATCTGAGCGATCGGTCCTTCGCTCGCCGACTTCGGTCTCGTGCCTTTGGCTGACCCGACCCTGACGTTATACGACGCAACGGGAGCGGTCATCGCTTCCAATGACAACTGGATGGGACACCCAGGAAAACGAGATCACCGGGACCGGCCTCATCCCAGGGGATCCGCTGGAATCTGCCATTTTCACCTCGCTCCCGCCGGGGAGTTACACCGCCATCGTGCAGGGGAAGAACGTCACCCCCGGCCTCCCGGTTCCTACCAGTGGCACTGCCCTGGTCGAGGTCTACGATCTGGGCGAGACGGCGACGCTACTCAACATCAGCGCTCGCGGCGGCGTCCAGGGGCCGGCCTCCCCGATGATCGCCGGTTTCATTATCGGGTCTGGAGCTGACAACACCCTGCTGATCCGGGCCATCGGCCCTTCTCTCGAAGCGTTTTGGCTTTCCGGCTTGTCCAATCCGCGGCTCGACCTCTACGATGGCGAAGGCAATATCGTGACCAGCAATGACAACTGGCAGGATAGCCAGTCGGCCGAGATCACTGCCACCGGCCTCGCGCCCTTCGACCCGCTCGAAGCCGCCATCCTGATCACCCTGCCGAGAGGCAGCTATACCGCGGTGCTATCACCAATCGACAGCCAGGATCACGGGACTGCGCTGGCCGAGATCTACCGACTCGATTAGTTCGTCGCACCTCCCCTTCGCCGTTCAGAGATTCGGCAAAGCCGGCGGCCAGATTACGAGACAAAGCCAGCCGGCGAGAAAACAAAGACCGCCCAGCGGCGTGATCGCGCCGAGCCATTTTACGTTCGTTAGGGCAAGGAGATAGAGGCTGCCGCTAAAGAGGATGACGCCCGCGATGAAAAGGCTCGCGGCGGCCCGGCTCGCCGTCGGCAGAGTCGCGAGCACGAGGAGGGCGAGGGCGTGGAGAAAATGGTAGAGCACGGCCGTCTTCCAGACTTCGATCATTTCGTTCGTCTGAAGCGTGTTTTTCAGCGCATGCGCGCCGAAAGCACCCAGCCCGACCGCGAGAAAACAAAGGCCCGCCGCGAGGCGAAAAAGGAGCGCATTCATGCGGCGCAAGCTGCGTCGGCAATCGGCCGGTCGCAACCCTATCCAAAAGAAGATCGACCTCTCAGTGCGGTTTTTGAAAAATCGCCTCGCCCCAAAAGGCCCCAATTCGATCCCACCCAAACCAGGATGAACACGATGAAAAACTGGCTTGGTTCTCTCTGTCTCCTTGTTGCTCTCGTTCTCAACGCCAGCGCCCACACCTACATCGTGAACAGCGTCGCCACCCCGGGATCGGGATCTGCATTCCTCTCGACCGCAGTCTGCGGGGACGCGATCGGGGCCACCAATATGAATACCGAGCCCGATGGCAAACGATAAGGCCCTGAAGCCGGGCCTTTACACCGCTATCGTGCGGGGCAGCGCCAACTCCACCGGCGTCGGTCTCGTCGAAGTTTACAATTTGCAGTGACCGGTTCGGAACCGATTAGCCATTGGGGATCGCCGGCGGCGGGGCTGGCCAACTCGACGCGCGGTCGGCGGCGCGTGCAGGCGCGCTACTCTGGACGGGACGGAGCTTTTCGCTTGGAAGCGGAATACGGGTGCTCGTGCCTCGCTAACCAAGGCGGCCTTAAGTCGTTGGGTAAAAAAAAGCTTGACCCGCAGCGCTGTGCTCCAAAGAATCGGGCCGCGCCGGGATCGTAGAGACGCCTGCCCCCCGATACGACCTTTCCAACCGAAAAACGGAACCGCGAGCGAGGCTTCGTTCGTCAAAAGAGAAAGGTGTAGTCATGAGACTGTCGATGCAGCGCGGCCTGTCGGTCGCGAGTGTTCTGATCTCCTTCGTGGTCGTCCTGACGGTCTCGGGGCCGAAGGCGGTGGCCGACAACGATAAAATCCCGATGACCAGCGCGGCCGGCATCTTCTTCGCCGAAATCTTCGGCCAGCTTCCTTCCGCGCCTTTCGAGGTGCCGGAAGAAATGTGGACCACGGACGGCATCATCGCGCTGAATTCTGGAGGCCAAAGCAAGCTCGCCATCAACGACATCACGCATGTCTTTGCGGTGGCCAGCGGGGTGCTCATTAACGACACCGGGGAAACTCGTGCCGTCCGCGCAGATGTAGGTGTCGGGGTTGGGATCGACGATCGCGACCTTTTCAGCGTCGTCTCGGCGCCCCCGCTGTCGGAGTATGGCCGGGGAACCGGGGGCGCGATCAACATCATCCCCAGGGTGGTCTCGATCGGCTCCGATCTTTTCGGGCCCGAGGTGAATCGCGATTTCCGGCCCGTCTATTCTTCGTTGGGCAAGAACGCGGTCTGGGGGTTGAATCCGGGATTTGGTTCCCCAAGCCGGATCGGATATGTGACGGAAAATTTCT
>JBDTOL010000046.1:0-9345 GCA_039933235.1 Spartobacteria bacterium
GGGCTGGTGCAGAGCGATCGCGCGGTCGCGCGGCGGCTCTCTGCCGCAGAAGAGGCGGCAAAACTGGACGTCCCGGAATGAAATTTGATTCCACCTTCAAGATCGCGTTCCGCGCCTTGCGCCGAAACAAGCTTCGCTCGGTTCTGACTGCGCTCGGCATTATCATCGGCGTCGGCGCGGTCATCGCGATGGTCAGCATCGGCAACGGCGCGAAGGCGCAGGTCGAGCAACAGATCGCCAGCCTCGGTGAGAACGTGATCCTCATTTTTTCCGGAAGCGTCACCTCGAGCGGCATCCGCACTGGGTGGGGGAGTGCGGGCACGTTGAAGATCGAAGATGCGGAAGCTATCCGGCGTGAGGTGCCCGGGGTCATCGCCGTGAGCGAGGAAGTCATCTCGACCAGCCAGGTTTCCGCCGGTAATCAGAACTGGTTTACGCGCGTTTACGGCGAGTCACCGGAGTATCTCGACATCCGGAAATGGCCGTTGAGTGATGGCGCCCTTTTCACGCCGCAGGATGTGCGGAGCGCGAACAAGGTGTGCGTCATCGGGCGCACGACCGCGAATCAGATCTTCGGCGGCGAGAACCCGATTGGCCAGATCTTGCGGATCAAAGGCGTTCCTTTCCTGATCACCGGTGTGCTCACGCCGAAAGGGCTCAGCCCCCAGGGCACCGATCAGGACGACATCGTCATCATGCCCTACACCAGCGCGATGAAACGGGTCCTGGGCGGCAGCACCCTGCGCGGGATCAACGTGCAAGTCGCCTCACCCAACGATCTCGCTCCGGCGCAGCAACAGATCACCGAGCTGTTGCGCCAACGGCACAACATCCGCCCCGGACGCGAGGACGACTTTACCGTGCGGAATCAGCAGGAGATCGCGGAGGCGGCCACCGCGACCTCGGACGTGATGGCCTTGTTGTTAGGTGCGATCGCCAGTGTCTCGCTCATCGTCGGGGGCATCGGGATCATGAACATCATGCTCGTGAGCGTGACCGAGCGGACGCGCGAGATTGGCGTGCGACTCGCGGTCGGCGCGCACGGTCGCGACATTCTCACTCAATTCCTGATCGAAGCGGTGACGCTAAGCGTCATTGGCGGTGTGATTGGAATTCTGCTTGGGCTCGGGGTCTCGCGCATGCTTTCTGTTTTCGCGCATTGGCCCACGCTGATCTCTATTCCGTCGATCATCGTCGCGTTCCTGGTCAGCGCTGCGGTCGGCATCTTCTTTGGCTTCTATCCCGCTCGTGAAGCCGCCCGCCTCGACCCGATCGAGGCTCTGCGTTACGAGTGATGTGAGCAGCGCGGTGTGACGTTTGTCGTCCTGAGCCGCGAAGACGGCGAAGGACCTCCCAGTTGCAGTTCGCGTTTCCTTTTTACCAGCATCCGCGGCTTGCAAACTGAGAGGTCCCTCTCCGCGCTGCGCCGGATCGGGATGACAAATGGTGCGGGCGCGGGTTACAGGTGCCCATGAGCGATTTGAATCGTTTTCAAAAACTCGTGGCCGCGACGAAAAAGCAGATCCAGGAGATTTCGCCTAACGACGCGATGCACGAGGTCGGCTGCGGAGCGGCGACCCTGCTCGACGTGCGTTCGGCGGAAGACTGGGAGGCTGGTCACGCGCGCGGCGCGAAGCACCTCCAGCGTGGCGAGGTGGAAGTGGAGATCGAAGAGCAGGTGCCCGACCCCGACCAGCGCATCATCTGTTACTGCGGCGGCGGCAGCCGGTCGGCGCTGGTAACGGAGAGCTTGCAGAAGATGGGCTACCGCAATGTGCGCTCGATGAGCGGCGGCTTTCGCGCCTGGAAAGCGGCGGGGCTGCCGACGGACTGACCCGCAGGTCATATACCCTGGAGGGCACCGCGCCGTCGGTGCTGGGAGAGCTACAACTGTCCTTCGATTATTTTGAAAATCACCGTGTTGTCGAGGAAGCCGTGGAGTGATTCGCTTCCGGGACCGCGGCCCGCCGCGAGCACGTCGTCAACCGTGTTGCGTGCAGCCGGGGCGAAGGCCGCCGCCGGCTCCTGCACCTCCGGCGTGTCCGGACTTTCTGCGGGGGGGGCAGGGTCTTCTGTTTCGGAACCCAAAGGCGTGTTGGCGGGAGGAATCCCGTTAGGCCCGGTCGCCCAGGTGAGCGCGGGTTCGCCGGAGGAATTCACCCCGAGGAGCGCCACCCCGCTGTCGCGCCGGAACGGGGAACCGTTGAGGGAGAGCCCGCCGATACCGAAATTTCCCGCGACCAGGATGGTCGCATTCTCTCCCATGTAGTTCTGCGCCACAGCGACGGCCTGGTCCAGCTCGACCGTCTCGGCCAGAGTGCGCTCGCCCTGGTTCCCGCGCGCGGCTGTGCGCATAAGGCCGGCGTCGACCACGAGCAGGTAGCCGCCGGTGTTCCACTGCAGAAGCTCGATCGCTCGCCGCGTCATGTCGGCGAGGGCAGGTTGCTCGCTGCCGGCTGCGATCTCGTTGGCGTAGGCCATCTCGCCTTCGCTGAAAAGGCCGAGCAGTTTCGGCCGGCGCCATTGCGGGATGCTCTCCAGTTCCGCCTTGGTGCGGACGGTCTCGTAACCGTTGCGGCGCATCTCCAGGAAGAGATCGCGGCCGTCCTTGCGCCGGCCGCCTTTCGCTTCGGGCAGGAACTCCGCGCTCCCGCCGCCGAGCGCGATATCGATTTTCTTTTCCTCCGCCAGTTGTTGCACAAGGTCACCTTTTCCGTTCGCGTAGAATGGGGCAATCGAAGGATCGCTCAGGCGGCCATTTGTCACGACGCCGATGGCGCGGCCTTTCTCGCGCGCCAGGTCGATGATGCTGCGCAGGCGTTTTTCGTTAGGCCCGAGACCCAGGCTGCGATTGTTCACCTTCACGCCGGTGGCAAGGGTGGTGGCGGCGGCCGCTTCATCGGGCACGGCGAAGTCGAGCGAGTAATTCGCAAGGAGCGCAACGGCCGGGAGCGATTCGATCGCGAGACGCGCGTTCGCACCGCCGGCATAGACGCGGGTCGCGGCGATCCGGTCCGGTGTCAGTCCCTCGCCGATGAAAAGCACGATGCCGAACGGCTTTTGCACCACCCAATGGCGGAAATAGAGGACGCCGAGCCCGATGAAGGTCACCAGGCAAAGGAGGGCCAGAATCTGGTTGCGCCATTTCATTCCTCTCGATAGAGCGAGCGGGCGCGGCCATTGTCAATCCTGCAGCCTCGGGAAACCGCTTGAGGGTGAGGGCACGCGCCGGGAGAGTGCGCTCTATGGCAAAACCAGTGCTCTTGGTCATTCGCGATGGTTGGGGCATCAATTCCGGGGGTCGCGCGGAGCGGGACAGGAATGGCGACGCGACCCTGCTCGCCGCGACGCCGTTTCACGATGAGCTCTATCGCGATTATCCATCGGCCACCCTCAGCGCGAGCGGCGAAGATGTCGGGCTGCCCAAGGGACAAATGGGAAACTCCGAGGTCGGCCATCTCAATCTCGGCGCGGGCCGGATCGTTTATCAGGACCTGACCCGGATCAACAAGGCGATCGCGGAGGGCGACCTGCCAAAGAACGAAGTCTTGCAGGAGGCCTTCCGGAAAGCGCGCAGGGGGCGGCTCCATCTCATCGGGCTCGTTTCCGACGGCGGCGTGCACAGCCATTACCAGCACCTCCTTGCCCTCGCGGAAGCGGCGCAGGCGGCTGGGGTCGAACAGATTCTCGTGCACGCGATCACCGATGGCCGCGACGCGTCGCCGACGGGCGGCTCCGATTACCTGACGACCTGCGCGGTGCAGCTGGCGCGCAGTGGGGCGCGAATCATCACGGTGGTCGGACGCTATTTCGCGATGGATCGCGACCGGCGCTGGGACCGCACGAAGCTGGCCTGGGACGCGATCGTGCTCGGGCGCGGCGAAGTCTGCGAAGATTCGCCTTCCGCCGCGGTGAGCCGGCATTATGCGACCGGGAAGACGGATGAATTCATGCCCGCGCTGATTTTCGCCGAGCCTAACGAACAACGGATCAACGACGGCGACACCGTCATCTTCTTCAACTTCCGCGCCGACCGCGCGCGGCAGCTTTCCCAGGCTTTTCTCATGCCGGATTTCGACGGCTTCGATCGGGAAGTGTGGCCGCAGGTTCATTACGTCACGATGACGGTCTATGACGTGACCTATTCCTGCCCGGCCGTCTTCCTGCCGCAGTCGCTCAAGAACATTCTCGACGATGTGGTGAGCGGCGCCGGGAAGAGACAACTGCGCATCGCCGAGACGGAAAAGTATCCGCACGTCACTTATTTTTTTAACGGCGGGGTGGAGAAAGCGGCCGAGGGAGAAGATCGCAAGATCATCCCGTCACCCAAGGTGGCGACCTACGATCTGCAGCCGGAGATGAGCGCGGTGGAGGTGACCGACGCGGTGCTGAGCCGGCTCTCGCAATACGACCTGATCATCCTGAACTACGCCAACCCCGACATGGTTGGGCACACCGGGATCGTGCCGGCGGCGGTCAAAGCGGTCGAGACGATCGATGCCTGCCTGGCCCGCCTCGTGCCGGCTGTCTTGTCGTTAGGCGGGAAACTGCTCGTGACCGCCGACCACGGGAACTGCGAGCTGATGCGCAACCCGGACGGATCGCCGAACACGGCTCACACCACCAACCTGGTGCACCTCGTCTATGTCGCGCAGGATGCCGGCAAATTTCGGGTTGAGAGCGGCATCCTGGCCGACATCGCTCCGACCTTGCTCTTCCTGCTCGGGTTGCCCAAGCCGGAGGAGATGACCGGCCATAATTTGCTGAGCGCAGCGCCACGGGCATAGCGTGGAGGGGATCCGCCTCAGGCGGATGTCTTCCATGTTTCTCGAATGCGGGGATCGTGCTTTTTCAGAGACACGGACGGGATGGGGCCCGTCCCTCCAATCCTCTCTTACGGAGCGGGTGGGGGAGCCATCGGCGGCTTTGGGGCAAGGCCGGCCCCGCCGATCCCTTGCAGGATGCCGCCAAAATCGCTCTCCGTTGAAATGACAGCGGTCGTGTCGCGGGCAAAAGCCGCTCGGGCCACCTCGAGCCGGCGCACGAAGGAATAAAGATTCCTGGCTTCCGGCGAGCTGTAGGCCGCGGCGTAGATCCGGGCCGCCTCGGCATCGGCTTCGCCCTCGATCTGGAGCGCCTTGCGCGCGGCGGCGGACTGGATCGAAGCGACGTCGCTCTCTTTTTGGCCGCTGATGTTGGCGGCTTCGCCGCGCCCTTCCGAGCGGAATTTGGAGGCGATCTGGTGACGCTCACTCGACATCCGTTCGATGATCTTTTCGGCGACGGCCGGATTGTATTTGCTGCGCTTGAAACGTTCGTCGAGCAGTTCGATCCCGAACCCTTCGATCTTTTGGCGCGCCCGTTCCGTGATCTGCTGCTCGATCGCGCTCCGGCCGAGTTCGATGTCCGGCAGACTGCTCGGCAGAATGGTGCCGGCTTTTTCCAGCTCTTCGTCGCGCTCCGGCTGGCGGCCCTTGGTCACACGAACGATCTCGACGAGGTCGTTGGAGGCGACCGCAGTTCGGGTCTCGCTGCCGAGGATGTCGTCGAGGCGCGAGAGAGCGCTGCGCTCGTCGTTCAGGCGGTTGTAATAGAGGAGCGGATCGCTGATGCGCCAGCGCGCGAAACCATCGACGATGAGGTAGAGCTTGTCCTTCGTCGGCGTTTCAGTGGGCGGCCCGTCCCAGGCGAGAATGCGATTGTCGAAACGATGCACGACGTCGATGAAGGGAACCTTAAACTTCAAGCCGGGCGTCTTCTCGACTCGGACCGCCTTGCCGAAGCGGGTCACGATCGCGGTTTCGTATTGATAGACGGTGAAGAGGAGCGCGCCCCACTTCAACGCGGTGAAGAGGAAGACGACGCCGATGATGGCCAGCGCGGGGCTCTGCACGAACCGAACGAAGCGGGTGGAAAAATGCGATCGATAGATGTCGTTAGGCATGGTCAGGGTTGCGCAGGCGCGCTGGGTTGAGGTGGCAGGAGCGGCAGGGTCTGGAGAACACTCTTGATACTGTCATCGACCACCACTTTACGGTCGAGCGCCGGGAGGATCGATTGCATCGATTCGAAATAGAGCCGCTGCCGCGTGATCTCCGGCGCCTTGTTATATTCCGTCAGCAGGAGGGAAAATTTCTCCGTGTCGCCCTTCGCGCCGTTGACCCGGCGAAAGGCATAGGCCTCGGCTTGTTTTTCGCGCTCCTTGGCCTGTCCGCGGGCGTTCGGGACGGCGTCGTTATAGATCGCCCAGGCTTGGTTGATCGCCGTCTGCTTCTCCTGTTGGGCCTGGTTCACTTCATTGAAGGCCGCCTGCACGGCCGGCGGCGGACGCACCGTCGCAAGCTGCACCTGCTGGATCTGCAACCCGAGACCGTACTCGGATGACAGCTTGGCTAATCGCCCGAGCGCCGCGGTTTCGATGTCGTGTCGCCCAATGGTCAGGACCTCGTCGACTGTGCGATCGCCGATCACTTCGCGCATGACGCTTTCCGAGAGATCGCGCAGGGTTTGTTCCGGTTCGCGCGCGCCGAAGAGATATTGTTTCGGGTCGGTAATTCGATATTGCACCACCCAGGGAACAAGTGCGGTGTTGAGGTCGCCCGTGATCATCATCTCGGTGTCCTCGGGATTGTTGTCTCCTTGGTACGCGTTCATGGCCTGCGGCGTGGAA
This sequence comes from Spartobacteria bacterium, assembly GCA_039933235.1. Classification (GTDB taxonomy): domain Bacteria; phylum Verrucomicrobiota; class Verrucomicrobiia; order Chthoniobacterales; family UBA10450; genus Palsa-1392. The sequence continues at coordinate 6,671 of JBDTOL010000046.1, forward strand.
AAGCCAAACTCGAGCTTCAAGAGACGCTGGGTCGGGACGATCCGGATCTCGTCCACATACGGGATGGCGTAGGCGAGGCCGGGCCCTTCGGTGCTGTGGTAAGCGCCGAAACGCAGCTTGATCCCGACGGAGTTGGTCGGGATGGAAACGAAACCGAAGAGCAGCGAAAACAGAGTCACGATGAGCCCGATCAGCCCGATCACCCCCAGCACGAAGCGAAAAGGCCGGAATTGGAATCCTGGCGGAAAGGGCGAAGCGGATGAACCGGATGAAGTCGTAATTTGCATGGGCTGAAGCGAATGAACCGTTAACCTAACACAGCAGGCAAGCTTTTGGCGTCACGCGGCTTCGATTTCGCCGCCCGGGATGACATTCTCTTCCTTTCGCGGCTATGATCTCCGGCGATGGCTCCGTCGCAGCAACACCTCGATCAGCCGGTGACCGAATTCATCCGCCAGGATTTTGCGCGACTGCGCGATGCGATGACCGCACAGGAGGCGCTCGAGGCGGTGCGCCGGGAGGGGATTGGCGAAAAGATCGTCTACTTCTACGTCCTGGATGAGGACCGGCGGCTCGTCGGGGTTCTTCCGACCCGGCGCCTGCTCACGGCCCGGCCTGAAGAGAAGATCGGCGATCTCATGATCAAGCGCGTCATTGCGATCCCGCAGAGTGCGTCGCTGCTGGAAGCGTGTGAGTTTTTCGTGCTCCACAAATTCTTTGCCTTCCCGGTGATCAACACGGAGCGGCGCATCCTGGGGCTGATCGACATCGGTGTTTTCACGGAGGAGGTCTTCGACATCGCAGAGCGGGAGCAACATGAGGACGTTTTCGAGACGATCGGCTTCCATGTCTCGCAGGTGCGCGACGCAGGACCGGTGCGCGCTTTTCGTTACCGTTTTCCCTGGCTGCTCGCGACGATTGGGAGCGGGACCGTCTGTGCGCTCCTGGCGAGCGCGTTTGCCGTGACCCTCGCGCAGAGCCTTGTCCTCGCTTTTTTCCTCACGCTCGTGCTTGGGCTGGGGGAGAGCGTGAGCATTCAGTCGATGGCGGTGACGATCCAGGCTCTGCGCTCTAGCCGGCCGACACTGCGCTGGTATTTTGGAACTTTTCGCCGCGAAGTTGCCACGGCGTTGTTACTCGGCTCGGCCTGCGGCGGGCTGGTCGGGGCGATCGTCTGGTTCTGGTTCGGGGAAGGCTGGCCCGCGCTCGTCATCGGCACGAGCATCCTCGCCTCGCTCGTGGTGTCCTGCCTCCTGGGCTTGAGCATTCCGTCGGTCCTTCACGCCCTACGGCTCGACCCGAAGATCGCGGCTGGGCCACTCACTCTCGCGTTGGCCGATATCCTGACGCTGCTCTTTTATTTCTCGATCGCCAGCCTGCTGCTCGTCAAAGCCTAACGAGTGGCGCTCACGTCATGCTTTGTCATCCCTCGCCGCGCTGCGCCGGCTCGGGATGACAATTGCGGGAGCAGTAAGGCCGTTCGTTAGCCGATCTTTTTCCGGAAACGCAGGGAACAAACGACAAAGAGCAGCGCCGCCATAAGAGTCAGAATGGCTAACGAGGGCGCATATTCGAGAAATGTCGCGCCACGCAGGATGATCGCGCGCATCAATCCGATGAAGTAGGTCGTGGGGAGAGCGGCTCCGAACCAGTAGAAGATCGCCGGCATGGTTTCGCGCGGGAAGATGAAGCCGGAGAAGAAAACGCTCGGCAGAATAAAGGCCATCGACATCTGCAGAGCCTGCATCTGGTTCTCCGCCTTGGTCGCAACGAGCAGGCCGAGGCTGAGCAGGGCGAAGACGTAGACCAGCGTCGCCAGGATCATGGCCACGATGCTGCCCGCGATCGGGACGAAAAAGACGAAGTGCATGATCCCGAAGAGGAGGAAAGCCATCAGCATCCCGATGCAAAGATAGGGGATCAGTTTCCCGAGCATCAGCCCCCAGCGGCTGAGCGGACTAACGAGAAGCTGCTCGAGCGTGCCGCGCTCTTTTTCCCGCACTACTGCCATGGCAGTGGCAAAGGTCGTGCCGATCTGGAGCACGATACCGATCACGCCCGGGACAAAAAAGTTCGGGCTTCGCATGGTCGGGTTGTAGAGCATCTGCGGCCGGATCTCGACCGGGGGCGCGCGTCGTCCGCTCTCCTTGAGCAGCATCTCGGTCGACTGGGTGAGCGCGATCGCGACCGCTGTGTTGAGCGCCTGGAGCGCGGTGGTGGAATTGGAGCCGTCGATTAGGATTTGCGCCTGGGCAGGGCGGCCGGACCGCAGGTCGCGGGTGAAATGGGGCGGGATTTGCAGTCCAACATAGGCGTGGCCGGCGCGAATCTCGCTCGCCATCGCCTCGGCGCTGTTCACTTCCCCGACGATGCGAAAGGTCTCGGTGTTCACAAAGCGATCGAGCAATTGGCGGCTTTCCGCGGTGCGGTCCTCGTTGAAGACGACCATTGCCATGTGCTTGACGTCGTTATCGAGCGCGTAGCCGAACGCGATCATTTCGATCAGCGGCGGGAAGAGCATGAAAAAGAGCGTCAATGGATCGCGCAGGACCGTGATGAACTCCTTGAACAGGATGGCGCCGAGGCCGCGGAAGGGTGCGCGCTTCATAGAGTCTTGGACGAATCAGCCACGGATGAACACGGATGAAACACGGATGGAAGAACGCCAGAGTTCC
>JBDTOL010000047.1:0-7859 GCA_039933235.1 Spartobacteria bacterium
GGCCGGGATCAACCGCGCCTTTTTCCAGAGCAACGCCTTCGTCAGCGCGGTCTTTCTCTTCAGCGTCTGGGCGGCGGTCCTGTAGCCGCATCGCTGCGCGAAGCGTGGGCTGGGAACGCCAGTCCGCGGAGATCGCGTCTTTTTGCCGCGGAAGTCGATCGCCGGGTCGCCCAGAGGGCGACGGTTAGACGTCGAGCTGGGCGATCCGCGCGATGTGGCGGCCGCCTTCGAAATCGGTCGTGAGCCAGACGCGCACGATCTGGAGCGCGACCTCCTCCGGGATGACCCGTTCGCCTAACGAAAGGACGTTGGCGTCGTTATGCTGGCGCGAGAGCCGCGCCGTCTCCTCGTTCCAGCAAAGCGCGCAGCGCACCCCGCGCACCTTGTTCGCCGCCATCGCTTCGCCGTTGCCCGAACCGCCCAAAACGATTCCGCGGTCGCACTCGCCCCGCGCCACCGCCTCCGCGGCCGGCCGGATGAACTTCGGATAATCGACCGGCTCTTCGCTGTCCGTGCCGAAATCCTCCACCTCGTGCCCTAACGACAAGAGGAGTCCCTTGATCTTTTCCTTGTAACGAAATCCGGCGTGATCGGAGCCGAGGGAAATCTTCATCCCTGTGGTTTACGGGAATCGGAATTGCAGGGCAAGCGCTTCGCTTGTTGCGCTGCAGAACCGGGCAGCCGGAGGGGGCCCTACAATTGCCCAGGGCGATCAGACGCTCGGTGCGCTCGCCAGCTGCTCCCAGAGCGCGCGCTCGGCGTCGCTCACTTTTTTCGGGATCGCGATCTCAGTCAAGACGTAGAGATTTCCACGACCGCCGGTGGAGGTGGGCAGGCCCCGGTCGCGCAACCGGAAGCGCTGGCCGCCCTGGGTGCCCGACGGGATCTTGAGCCGGCGAAAACCCTCCAGGGTCGGCACCTCCAGCTCCGTCCCGAGCACCGCCTGCGCTGGCGTGAGCACGGCTTCGTGCACGAGATCGTTCCCCTCGACCGAGAAATCGGGATGCCGCGCCAGCCGCACCCGCAGGAAGAGGTCGCCCTTCTTCCCGCCACGCGTGCCCGGTTCCCCCTGCCCGGCAAGCCGGATCCGCTGACCCTCGTGCACGCCGCGCGGGATTTTGACCTGGTAGGTTTCCACCTTCTCCGAGTCGCTCCGGCGCAGCGAGACCTGCCGGGTTGAACCGTTGAGCGCCTCCTCCAGTGTGACCATGATATCGGCCTCGACGTCCTGCCCGCGCTCGGCCGTGGCCGGGCGCCGGCCAAACCCGCCGCCGCCACCGCCGAAAGCCGATTCGCCGCGCCCGCCGCCGAAGAATGCCTCGAAGAAATCACTGAACCCCGTGCCGCCAAATTCGAACTCGACCCCACCGCCGCTCCCGCCGGGGTAACGCTGGAAACCGCCGCCCGCTCCACCGCCGCCCCAGTTTGGCGGGGGCTGGAATCCGCCCGGCTGATTCCAATCCGCCCCGAGCTGGTCGTACTTCGAGCGCTTCTCCGGATCGCTCAAGACCTCGTAGGCCTCGTTGATCTTCTTGAATTGCTCCTCGGCGGCGGCCTTTTCCTTCGGCTTTGCCATGTCGGGATGATGTTTGCGCGCGAGTTTGCGGAAAGCGCTTTTGATTTCATCCGCGCTCGCCGTCTTCGCGACGCCGAGCGTCTCGTAATAATCCCTGAATTGAACCGCCATAATTCGTGCGGTTGAATTTCCCGCATCACCCCGATTGCGCAACCGGCAGCGCGCGCACCGCCGTTCGACGCGGCGCCCGCGACGGCCGCGGACGCTAGAGTGGCTGGTCCGTGAAGATGGGCGACGCGCTCACGTCGGCCGCGTCGAACGTGAAACCGTGGCCCCCGCTCTTATCGAACGATTTCAACAACTCCGAGACCGCCAAGGCGGTGCCCGCAGAGTAAAAACGCACCAACCCCACTGTGGTGCGAGGGCCGAAAACCGTGATCATGATCGTGTCGTCGTCGACCGAGTTCATGAAAATATGACTGCCGTTGCCCTGGTGATAGAGGGCGTTGAACTCGACCTCGCCGATCCGGCGGGCCAGCTCTTTGGTCGCCGCAAACGAGCCCGCGGCCAGCGCGGCGATGATCGTCACGTCCATTACAGAGACGTCGCCAAATTGCGAGATGACGTTGCCGCCGCGATCGATCACGACGGTCAATTCCGCGTCCGATTTCTTCAGGAAATCACCCAGAATGCCGTCGAGCGTGGCGACGTTCTCAATCGTGAGCGCGGGAATGCAGTTCATAATGTGGCCGGAGCGGCGAGCCTCGGTACGGTTATCGATGCCGGCGCGGATGGCGGTTTCACCGGCTCGGCTACGGGAGCGGCCGCGCTGCCGGGAGCGGCTTCGCCCTGCTTGCTGAACTTGTGCAGCAGCATTTGCGAGACGGCGTTGAGCGAGGCGAAAACGTTCTGGCCCGTACTCGAGACGACCTCGAAGCTCTGTGCGCGCCGCTTCCGGTTATTGAGCAGGAACTCCAGGTAATTGATCGGCGCGACATTGTTCAGGTCCCGCTTGTTGTATTGCAGGACGTAGGGAATCTCATCGATCGAGATGTTCTGCTGGGCCAGGTTTTCCTCGAGATTCTTAAAGCTCTCGACGTTCTCCTCCATCTTTTCCCACTGCGAATCGGCCACGAAGACGACCCCGTCGACGCTGCGCAGGACGAGCTGCCGGGTCGCATTGTAAATGACCTGGCCGGGCACGGTGTAGAGCTGGAACTTGGTCACGAATCCCTTGATCACGACCGCGTTGAGCGGCAGGAAATCGAAGAACAGGGTGCGATCGGACGCGGTTGCGAGGGAGACCAGATCGCCCCGGTTGGCTGGGCTGATCCGCTCGTGGATGTAGGCGAGATTGGTCGTCTTCCCGCAAAGGGCAGGGCCGTAGTAGACGATCTTGAACTGAATTTCCCGGCTGGCGTAGTTGATGATGGACATGGCGTTTCGTTATTCGTTAGGCTGGCTGGGCGTAGATGCGGGCCAGTTCCCGCACCGCGCAACTGAGGCGAGCGCGGATCTCCGCCGCGATCTCACCGGCTGAGTGGAGCGCGGCCAGGCAGATGTTACCGTGGGCGAAAAAGCTGACCGGCGTCTTCGCGCAGAAAAGGGTGACGCCAGTGAGCGGCCCGAAATTCGCGCCCGCCATCTGGTCGTCGATGCGTTTCACGATCGAGGGCGCCATGGCGCAGAGCGCCTCGGCCCCGTATTCGGCCGGGATATTGCCGGCCAGGCTAAGCCCGTCGGAGAAGACGATCGCGCAGGCGCTCACGCCCGGCAGCCTGCTCGCATGCGCCACCACCGCTTTCGCGTCGAGCGTGTCGTCGGTGTCGAACGCCACCTGCAGCGCGGTCCGGGCCGGCGGGGCCTCAGGGCCCGCTGGAGCCGGCGGCGCCATGTCAGCGCCGGATTTCCCTTTCGAAACGGGAGCGACTGCGGCCGAAATCGGCGCTCGGGTGGCGGGAATCGCGCTCGGCACAGGGGAAGGAGCGGCCGGCACGGCCGCCGCTAGACCAGCTGCGATCGGGCCGGTCGATGACTTGAGCCGGGCTGCGTCCTCCGCCGCCTTCTTGCTGAAAGGCGTCTCGAACATCTCGGAAATCTCGGCCTCTTCCTGGTCTTCCCGGACCTGCAAACTTTCGTTAGGCAGATTTTGCAGGATTTCCGGGAGCGGCAGGGCGACCGGCAGGTCGGGATCGTCGAGCTTGAGCAGCGCGCGGAATTCCTCCGGCAAGGCGGCCTCGAATTGGGCTGGCGAAATGGCGACCCGGCCCAGCGCAAGCTGCGGCTCGATGATGGAGAAAGGCACCTCGATCGTGGCCGACTCCGGCACCTCGTCGAGCGCGCCCGAGAACTGGAAGGGCGGGAGCGCCCGCAGGATCTTGCCTAACGAGAGCCGCACCCGCGGCCCGCTTGTCGAAAAACTTTGCGCCACTCTGGGCAGCGGCGCGTTTTTGGCGGCCTCCCGCAGATCGTTCGAGGGCGGGCTTATCTTGAAGGGGATACGGATCGGCGCGGGCGGCGCCAAAGGCGAAGGTAAAGGGGTTGGAACGGGCGGCCCACATGAGGCTGGAACTCTCTCAGAGGCGAGCGCGCCCATTCCGTTCGGTGAAATCTTATTCGCCGCCAGCGGCGGGATCGCAGCCGGCGGGTTGAGCCGGATCGGCGCCGGAGCAGCCGCGGCGGCGGCGCCGTTTGTCGCCTCGTTAGGCAAGGAAATTCGAATCGGCGCCCGGGAGGACGGCGCAGCCGGAGCGAGCGCGGGAGTCGGAGCGGGTGTGGGCGCGGAGGCCACCTCTTTCGCAACCGTCGGCGCGACGGGCACATCCGGCGCGGGCGCGGGCACACCCGATGCCGTCGGCACCGCGGGCGGGATCGGCGCGGCCCCTTTCCCGAAACGCTGGCCGTCCTCGATCGTCATTTTGAGGAAAGGCGTCTCCACTTCCGGGACGGCTTCGCCCAGCACCTGATCGGGGCGCACCTGGAGAGCGCTGAATTGCTCCATCACCTTGTGCACCGGGAGCAGCACTTCGCGCTCGTCGGTCTCGGCCACGTCGCTTAGGAAAAAATCGGGAACCTGTTGGAAAATCGCGCGCAGGAGCACCGTCGGGCGACCCTTCGCCATCCCGCGCTCCAGGTCCGCGGCCTTGAAGAGGACGCGCTGCTCGGGATCGATCGGCGTCGGCTGCAGCAAACCCTCGGGGATATGCGGCACGAGGTCGGCCAGTTGCAGTGCGATGGTGCGCTCGGCGGCCAGCGTTCTCGGCACGGCCGGGCCCGGTCCATTTTCGCCCAGCGATATCCTGCGCGAGGTGGCAGGCGGCGGCGCGGCGATCCCCGGTTCTGCACCGGCGTCGCGCATCGGTTCCAGCCCGACGATTCGCGAGACATTCGGCATGACCGTCTTGCCGAAACGTTCCGAAGCCGGTTTCTCGATCGGCGGGAGGGGCGGCGGGGCGACGGCGACACCGCCGGTCGTGGCCGCCTTGTCCTTTTTAAAGTAGCGGAGAAACGGTAGATTCATTCTAGTGATCTTCAGCGGTCACGCGCCAGACTTCCTCCAGCGTGGTGATGCCTTCCATGGCCTTGTCGATCCCGACCATGCGCAGAGTTTTCATTCCTTCGGTGATGGCCTGGTTCTTGATCACCGCGGCCGAGGCGCGCTTGATGATGAGGCGCCGGATCGATTCGCTCACCGGGAGCGCCTCGATGATCGCCGCGCGGCCGGAATAACCGCGCCCCTTGCAGCGATCGCACCCGATGCCGTGGTAGAAGGTGGCCCCCTCCGCCGGCTCCATCCCGAGCCGCTCAAACATCTCCGGCTCCGGGATAAATTCTTCGCGGCAATTGACGCAAACCCGTCGCACCAGTCGTTGCGCGCAGGCCATGATGACCGAACTCGAGATGAGGAACGGCTCGATCCCCATGTCGTCGAGTCGCGCGATCGCGCCGGCTGCGTCGTTCGTGTGCAGCGTGCTCAGCACCTGGTGCCCCGTCAGCGCCGCTTTCACCGCGATGTCAGCCGTTTCGTTGTCACGAATTTCGCCGACCATCACGATATCCGGATCCTGCCGGAGAATGGACCGGAGGGCGGTCGCGAAATCGAGCCCGATATCGGCCCGCACCGCGACCTGGTTCACGCCCAGGAGCTCGTATTCGATCGGGTCTTCCACCGTCACGATGTTGTAGTTGGGGCTGTTGAGTTCCTGCAGGACGGAGTACAGCGTCGTCGTTTTGCCCGAACCGGTCGGGCCGGTCACGAGGATCATGCCGTGCGGAGCGTCGATCGCCTTGCGGAAGCGCGAGACCGTTTCCTCGTCCATCCCCATCGTTTCTACGCTCCCTGCGAGCGCCGATTTATCGAGGATACGGATCACGACCTTCTCGCCGTGCGAGGTAGGCAGGATCGAGATACGCAGATCGACCTCTTTACCCATCACCTTGATCCGGAACCGGCCATCCTGCGGCAGCCGGCGCTCGGCGATATTGAGTCCGGCGAGAATCTTGATCCGTGAAGTGATCGCGAGCTGAAGCGCCTTGGGCGGCGACTCGGCCGCCATCAATTCACCGTCGATGCGGTAGCGCAGCTTCAGCGAGCGCTGGAATGGTTCAATATGGATGTCGGAAGCCTTTTCCTTGATCGCCTGGGCCAGGATCAGGTTCACGATCTTGATCACCGGGGCGTCTTCGCTGTCCGTCGCGAGCCGATCGAGATCGATATCCTCGCGCTTGTTTGTCTGCACCTCGACGTCGCCGGCCGCTTCCTCCGCCACCTGCTTGAGCACCTCGCTCATCTGCGCGCCGGTGTTCTGCACGCCGCTCAGGGCATCGTGGACCGAGCGCTCGGTCGCGATCATCGGCACGATCTCGAGCTGCACGCGCCGCTTCAAGTCGTCGACCGCGAGCACGTTGGTCGGGTCGGCCATGGCCACGAAAAGCTTCTTATCGAGCCGCGCGATCGGGATCAGCTTGTGCGTCTTGGCCATGTCCCGCGGGATGAGATTCATGATCTCCTCCGGCACCCGCACCTTGCCCAGGTTGATCGGCGGCGTGTTCAGGCAACGGCCCATCGAGAAGGCCATGTCCTGGTCGCTCACAAATTGTTTGTCCGTCAGGATCTTGAGCAGCCGGCCGCCCTGCTGCTTCTGGATTTCCACCGCCTCATCGAGCTGGTTGGGCAGGAGGAGCCCGTCCTCGATCAGGACATCCGCGATGCGTTCGCCGAAAGATTTGCTTCTCATCGGGGGTTACGCCCGGGCACGCGGCTCCAGTTTGTAGATGTCGGTCAACATCTTGATGATCGTGGTCGGCCGAGCCAGGTACCACGTCACCGTGTAATCGAGCGAGTGCTGCACCGCCTCGCGCGCTTCCGCGTCGAAGGGATTGCAGACCGCCACCATGATGGTGCGGCTGATCAGGTCGAAAGGCACGAAGAGCCGGTTCACCGTCAGCTCGTCGGGCAATATCCGGACGACCTGGCGATCGATGTCGTAATATTCGAGCGGCACGTAGGCAAACTTCGTCCGGTCGATCAACGCCGAGAGGATCGCGTCCATCTTGTCGATATTGCCTCGACAAAGCCGTTCCAAGAGCGAGCTGGCCAGCATCTGGCCCGTCATCACCTTGTTCTCGTCCTTCACCGCTGCGAGCGCGGCTTCCACTTCATCCTCCGGATACATCTGCTGGACCACCAAAAATTTCGCGAGCTGATCGTTCCCCTGCTCGATCTGCTCCAACGCAACGCGCTTTTTCGGCTGGCCGGTATTGCGGCCCCCGATCTCGAGCAGCCCGCTGGCCGACGGCGTGGTCGGCGTGTAATCGGCGGTCAGGGCGTTATGCGCGCCGGCTTCTTCCCTTGTCTGGCCGGCCTGCTGGAGGCGGGACTCGATCTCGCCGAGCATGGCGACGATCTCCGGCGTATTGGGTTCACTGGCCAGGACAGCCTCGCACTCCTGCATCGCGAGCGAGAACGAGCCGACATTGAAATAAGCCTCGGCCAGGCGCCGGGAAATGCGGAGTGCCTCCTCGGTTTTATCGAGCTTGCGATACGCTACCTTAAGGATCTCCAGCGATTGATAATCGTCCTGCTGTGTTTGAGTAATAACCTCAAACATCTCAATCGTTTGGAGGATCTGGCTGCGCTCCTCTTCTGAAAGTGTGTGTTCCAGCACGGAGGCCTAAAAAGCTAGAACCATGCCGATACCCCGACCGGGCGGCGATTTGCAAAAATGAGCGAACGCGGGGCGCGCGGATTCGACCACGGATTACACCGATGGCGAAATTCCGGAATGGTCCACGGATTTCACGGATGGTGGAATCCCGGCCCTCCTCCTCTACCTCTACCTCT
>JBDTOL010000048.1:0-14883 GCA_039933235.1 Spartobacteria bacterium
AACCCGGAATATGAATCGTCGCAGGGAGGGCGAAAGGCGATTTCGGCGCAAATCCTCGGGACAGCTCTCACGTTTATAACATCATACAATATATGTCATATAAAGTATCGAAGCATTGTGCTTGGGAACCCGCCTCCCATAATCGTCACCGATCTTGAAATGATCGTCATTGCGGCCTTTCATTTGCGCCTGAAATCGCTCCCTGACGCACACTCGGACCGCGACAGATCGTGTAGGGGTGGAAAGATTGCCCAATCTGGCCGACGCTCGACCTTTTCCACCATGCTTCCGTTACCCGTATGAGATTGCCGAGGTCCAAAACTGGAGTTGCGCTCTTTGTTGCGATCTTCCAGAACCAGGAAACCGGCCTCGCTGTGCTCCGTGCTCTGCGTCGCGCGGGCTTCTCCCGGTCTGGTGCATTGCACTCTTCCGCAAACGGGAAACGGCGGGAAAATGCCCCTTTTGAAATCCGGAATACCTCGATCTCAGCCGCGGTCGGGCTGGCCATCGGAGCAATTCTCTGGCGACAATGGCTCCGCGCGTCTCTTCCCGGCGCGCTGGAGATCGTCATGCTCCTTGCGGGCCTGACCGTCGTCGGCGCGCTTCTCGGATGGCTCGGATCCCGGCTTCTGGAGCGGCGCATCTCGGCCCAGAATTGGAAGCGGGTCCGGCAATCGATCCTGCCCAACGAAACCTTTGTTATGGTTGAGCTGGCGCCGAGCGACGCTTCGCGCGTGCTTCCGCTCCTGCGGGATGTCGGCGACGCCGATCCGCCAGTCATTTTCGCCTTCCATCCCGCGACCACCGTCGGTTTCCAGCCGATCGCGGAGCTTTTCCGCAAGGAAGCGCCCTCGCGACAGCGGCTGGCGATCAAGGCAGCGCGCCTCGCCCAGTCGATCGCAGTGGCCGACGGAAAGGCGCCTCGCCGGCAGTCTTTGCTGGGCCGCCTGCGCGAGAACGAGGAGGTCCTGAAGTGGACGAACGCAAGCCTCAACGTGTCGGCGGAAGTGCGCCAAAGTTTTGCCCTCTCGACCGAGTGGCTGCTCGACAACGCCTACCTGATCCAGGGGCAAGTCAATGACATCCGGCGTAGTCTGCCCCAATCCTATTACGAAGAGCTTCCGCTGATAGCGAGCGGGCCGCAGGCTGGCCTGCCGAGAGTTTATCGGATTGCCTCGGAAATTATCGCGGAAAGCGATGGCGCTCTTGATGCTGACACGATTCGCAATTTCCTGATTGCGTTCCAGGCGGTCACCACCCTCAAGATCGGCGAGCTCTGGGCCATGCCGCAGATGTTGCGTTTGCGTCTGATCGAGTGTCTCCGGTCGCTCGCGATTGAGGTGGAACAATTGCAGCGCGGGAGCGAAGAGGCCGATTTCTGGGCGAACCGGCTCATCGCGGCGGCTCGGCGCAGCCCCGAGCGGTTGCTCCGGACGATGGAGGAGCTGGTGCAACGCCACCCGGAACCGGCGGCGCACTTCGCGAGCGAGTTGGTAGCGCACCTCTACGACGAGGAAGCGGCGCTGCCGATCGTGACGAGCTGGCTGGAACGCTCCCTGCGCGCGCCGCTCCTCGAAGTGGTTCAACAGGAACATCGGCGCCAAGCGGTGCAGCAGGCTTCTCTCTCCAATGTGATCGGCAGTTGTCGCCGGCTGCCGCAGATTCAATGGCGGGAACTGTTCGAAGCGGCGAGCCGCGTGGATACTGAGCTGGCCAGGGATCCAGCCGGAATCTACGAGCGCGTCGATTTCGAGACGCGCAATCGCTACCGCGACGCGGTCGAAGAGATCGCCCGCTGGTCGAAAAAGCCGGAGCTGGAAATCGTCGCGCTGTGCCTGGCGCTGGCGGCGGCGGGCAAAGACGAGGTCGCGCGGCACGTCGGCTACTACCTGATCGACGATGGCCGACGCGCGCTCGAACGACAGGCGGGTTGTCGTGTTCCATTGCGGGAACTAGAGCAGCGCTGGCTGCGGCAGCATGGGGCCGGCTTCTATTTTGGAAACATCTTCCTTCTCACCGCGCTGGCGATGGCGGTTCCCCTCGCCCTGACCGCATCCGGCACGCCGCTGGCCATCCGCTGTTTGCTCAGCGTTCTGCTCTTGCTCCCGGCTAACGAACTAGCCGTGCTAGCCGTCAATTACCTCGTGACCGCGTTGCTGCCGCCGCGGGTATTGCCGAAAATGTCGTTCCGAAAAGAAGGCATACCCGACGACTGCCGGACGCTGGTCGTCGTGCCTATGCTCATGACCACACCGGAAGCGATTCGCGCCGAGGTGAACCGGCTCGAGATCCGCTATCTTGCCAACCCGGATCCGAACCTGCGTTTCGCGCTCCTAAGCGACTTTGGCGACGCGCCCCAGCAGCAGATGCCAGAGGACGTCGAGTATTTCGAGATCGCGGTCCGGGGTATCGCGGAATTGAATGAGCGTCACGGCGCGGATCGTTTCTTTCTCTTCCACCGGGCGCGTTCCTGGAGCGAGAGCGAGCAGCGCTGGATCGGCTGGGAGCGCAAGCGCGGCAAGCTCGAGCAGCTCAATCGTTATCTCATGGGCGAATCGGCCCCGGAACTGGATGACCTTCTGCGGGCTGGCGACCCCGACGCCCTGCGGGACATTCGTTTCGTCATCACACTCGACTCGGATACGCAGCTGCTGCGCGACACCGCCCGGCGCCTGATCGAGACGCTGGCGCATCCGCTCAATCAGCCGCGGCTTTCCGCTGACGGAAGCAAAGTCGTGCGCGGCTACACCATCATCCAGCCACGGGTTAGCGCCACCCTCCCGAGCGCGACGGCCACGTGGTTCTCGCGGATTTTTGCCGACTCGCGCGGGATCGATCCCTACACCCACGCCGTCTCCGATGTTTACCAGGACCTGACCGGCGAGGGCAGCTATCACGGCAAAGGCATTTATGATCTGCGCGCTTTCCATCACATCCTTTCGGGCCGATTCCCGGAGGCACACCTGCTCAGTCACGACCTCCTGGAAGGCAGCCATGTCCGCGTAGCGCTCGCGACCGACATCGAGTTGCTCGATGTTTTCCCCTCCAGTTACATCTCCTGGTGGAACCGGCAGCACCGCTGGGTGCGCGGCGATTGGCAGATCATCGACTGGCTCAGATCGCGGGTCCCGGGTCCGGCTGGCAGCGTGCGGCGCAACGCGCTCTCGGTCTTCAATCAGTGGAAAATTTTCGATAACCTGCGCCGCAGCCTGATCCCGGTAGCTACGATCGGTCTTCTCCTGGCCGGCTGGTTTCTCTCAGGCGTGCCCGGGCTTTGGAGCTCGCTCGTGGCCGGTCTGTTGCTCTGGCCGGTGATCAACTCGCTCATCGCGCTCGTCTTGCATCCGCCACCGCCGGGCACGCGCTTCTGGCGCGAACCGCGCGACCGCCTCATCCGCTCGATCCTCGCCGTCACTTTCCTGCTCGACTATGCCGGGCTTGCGCTCAACGCGATCACCCGCGTTGCGTACCGCCGGCTCAAGTCGCATCGCTTGTTTCTGGAATGGGAAACGGCGCAGGCCGCGCACACCCGGGCCCGTAACCAGCAACGCCAATTCGTCCTGGCCCGGCTTTGGATACCGGGAGTGACGGTTCTTCTCTTTAACGCCGCCGCGCTCGTCGGCCCGGCCGCGGTCGTGGCGGCCGCGCCCTTCCTGACTCTCTGGCTCCTATTCCCAGTCGCCGTCGTGTTGATCAATCGCCCGGCGCGCACGGTCCGCGGCGGGATTCTCACCCTGGCTGATCGCAAAATGTTACGGGCCACTGCCCGGCGCACCTGGAGTTACTTCGACGAGTTTGTCGGGCCGCAGACGAACTGGTTGCCGCCCGACAACGTGCAGGAAACGCCCGGCCGCGAAATTTTCCTGCGCACCTCGCCGACCAACATCGGCCTTTGGATGCTGGCCACGGTGGCGGCGAACGATTTTGGCTATATCACGATCGACGACCTGGCCGCGCGCAACCACGGAACGCTCGAGACACTGACGCGGCTCGAACGGTTCGAGGGCCATTTCCTGAATTGGTACGACATTGCCAAGCTCGAGCCGCTCAACCCGCGCTATGTCTCCACGGTCGACAGCGGCAACCTGCTCGCCAGCCTCTGGACCTTTGCCAGCAGCTGTGCCGAACTCACCGCGCAGCCGCTGCTTGATGCCGGGGCGCTTCGCGGGTTGGCCGACGCCCTTGAAGTCCTCCGGGAGGTTGCCCACTGGAAGGACGATATGGAGCACCCTCCGGCGCTGCTCGCGCTCCAGAAACTGCTTTCGAGCGAGCCGTCGAGTCTCGAGGAACTCATCGGGCGGTTTCGCGCCGCCCGCGCGCCGGCGCAGGACCTCGCGGCCAACCTATTCCCGGCGGAGGGCGATCCGCGCGCCTACTGGCCGCGCCAAATCGCGCGGCAGGTGGCATCCTGGAATGAGGTGATCGACCGATATCTGCGACCGGTCGAAGTGCTCGCGACTCCTCCCGCACAGTTAATCTCGTTAGGTGAGAGCGCGCATGAGTGCCGGCGCGAAGCGCTCACCGCCACTTTCTCGCTTCGCAATCTCGCCCGCGGCGGTATCCCGGGGCTGGCTACCCTGCTCGCCTTTTCCAGCCGGCGCGCGGAAGCGGAGCTGCCGTCGGCCGCGCGGGAATGGCTCGATCATCTCGCGGCGGAGACCGATCGCGCGACCCAGAACGCTTCGCAGCAGCTGGTCCAGATCGATTCGCTCGTCGCCCGCGCCGAGGAGCTGGAGCGCGGGATGGCTATGGGATTTCTCTACGACGAGCACCGACGGATTTTCGCGATCGGTTACCAGGTCGGCGAGCGCCGCCTCGATAACTCCTTTTACGATCTGCTCGCGAGCGAGGCGCGCCTAACGAGTCTACTTGCGATCGCGCGCGGGGACGTGCCGCTGGAGCATTGGTGGGCGCTGGGTCGCCCCTTTGGCTCGGCCTACGGCCGCCTGCCCCTCCTCTCCTGGAGCGGGACGATGTTTGAGTATCTCATGCCGATTCTCTTCACCCGCACCCACGAGAATTCGTTGCTCGATCGCGCTTGCCACGACGCGGTGCATTGCCAGATCGCCTACGCGGAAAATCGCGGCGTGCCTTGGGGAATCTCGGAGTCGGCCTTTAGTGCGGTCGATCGGAATCAGGTCTACCAATATCATGCCTTTGGAGTCCCAGCCCTGGCTTTGAAGCGCGGCCAGGAACGGGACCTCGTCATTGCGCCTTATGCCTCGGCTTTGGCGCTGGGTGTTCTGCCGGTAGCTGCGGTCAAGAACCTGCGTCGCCTCGCACTCGTGGGCGACGCCGCGATGGTGGGCGACCACGGGTACTTCGAAGCGATCGATTATTCACGCCGGGGCGAGCCGGGCGGCGCAGCCGGGATCGCGGTCCACTGCTACATGGTGCACCACCAGGGCATGTCGCTTCTTGCCTTCGATAATGCTCTCCACAATGGCGTCATGCGCCGCCGGTTTCATTCCGACCCGCGCATCCGGGCGACGGAGCCATTGCTGCACGAGCATATCCCCTCCTCCATCCTTCCGGCGATCGGCGAGGCGCACGAGGAGCGTCCAGAGCCGCGCGTCATTCCAGTGACGGGGGCCGCCGCCGCGCCTCCCCACCCCGCCGATACCGTAACGCCGCGGACGCAGCTGCTCTCCAACGGGAACTGCTCGGCCATGATCACCAACTCCGGCGGCGGTTATCTGCGCTGGCACGAGTTCGACGTGACCCGCTGGCGCGCGGATACAACCCGCGATGTCCCGGGTTCGGCGTGCTACGTGCGGGACCTGGATCGCGGCACGATCTGGAGTACGACCAATCAGCCGGTCCGGACGCCGAAATCGCGTTACACCTGGATTTTCACTCCGGACAAGGCGGCCTTCCGTCGCACGACCGAACCATGCGACACTTTTACCGAAGTAGTTGTCTCGGCCGAAGACGATGCCGAGGTGCGGCGCGTCACCCTGGTCAACATCTCGCGGCGACGTTGCCGGCTCGAACTAACGACCTACGCGGAACTCGCACTCGCTCCGCATAAGACTGATCGGGCCCACCCGGCCTTTAACAAACTCTTCATCGAGACGGAATGGCTTCCGCATTGCGAAGCGTTGCTCGCGCGGCGCCGGCCGCGCTCGGCCGACGATCGCCCGATCTGGGTCGCGCATCTCATGGTGACGGAGTCGGCCACGCAGGAAACTCCTGAGTTTGAGACGGACCGGGCGCGCTTTATCGGTCGCGGCCGCAACCTCGAGAATCCCGCCGCGCTGATCTCCACCCTAACGAATAGCACCGGCTCCGTGCTCGACCCGATCTTCAGCCTGCGCCGGCGAGTGACGATCAATCCCAACCAGCGTTTCCAGTTTTCCATCGTCACCGTGATGGCGGACTCGCGTGAGGCGGTCATCGGCCTGGCCGAACGCTACTCGGAGTTCCGCGTCTCGACGCGCGCTTTTGAGACCGCCTGGACCCGCGCCCAGCTCGAGCTGCGCCGTCTCCACATCCGGCCTAACGATATCCAGCTCTTCCAGCAGCTGGCCGGCTTCATCCTTTTCCCACAACTGCAATTGCGGCCGCCGCCGGCTCGGCTGGGACGCTCAGGAGCGGGTCAGCGGGCGCTCTGGGCGCTGGGCATCTCGGGCGACATGCCGATCGTGGTCGTGACGATCGCGCATCTGCGCGACATCGAGGTGGTGCGCGAAGTCCTGACCGCGCACACCTTCTGGCACCTGCGCGGTTTGAAAGTCGACCTGGTTCTGCTCAGCGAGGAGGTGCCGAGTTATGAGGAGCCCCTGACGGATCACCTACGGCGGCGCGCCGAAGCGCACGCGCAGCTTACCGGAGTCGATCAGCCGGGCGGCGTCTTTCTGCGTTCCGCGGCCAAGATGTCGCAGGAAGAGTTGGCTGTGCTCCTGTCGACCGCCCGGGCCGTGCTCGTCGCCGCTCGCGGCACGCTGCGGCAGCAACTGGCCGCGGCTATTCCCGTTCCACCTAAGGTGGAACTGCACACACCGGGTAAACAAATGCGCGAAGAGCCTTCGCCGCAGTTGCCTTTTATGGAGCTGGCCTATTTCAACGGGCTCGGTGGTTTCACCCGCGACGGAAAAGAATACGCCATCTATCTCGGCCCCGACACGCAGACGCCCGCCCCGTGGGTCAACATCCTGGCTAACCCGAACTTCGGCACGCTCGTCTCGGAATCTGGCACGGGCTTCACTTGGTATGGCAACAGCCAGAGCCATCGGCTGACGCCATGGTTCAACGATCCGGTGAGCGATCCGGCCGGTGACACGATCTACCTTCGCGATGAAGATCTCGGAGTCTATTGGACGCCGACGCCGTTACCCATCCGCGAACAGGATGCGTATCGCGTCCGGCACGGCCAGGGTTATTCGATCTTCGAGCACAACAGCCACGCGATCGAACAGGAGCTGCTCACTTTTGTCCCGGTCGATTCCTCCGGCGGCCTGCCGCTGCGCGTGCAACGGCTGCGGCTGCGCAATCTTTCCTCGCATCGGCGTCGGCTCGCCATCACCTCCTATGCCTCGCTCGTCCTTGGTCCCAACCCTGAGGAGACGCGGATGCACGTCGTGACGAAATGGGATCGCGAAAGCCAAAGCATCTTCGCGCGCAATCCGTACGACTCTGAATTTGGCGACCGCACGACCTTTGCCACTTCGAGCCCGGCGCCCTCTTCCTTCAGTGGCGATCGAACCGCATTCGTTGGCCGGAATCGTTCGCTGCGCGATCCGGCGGCGATGGAACAGGCGCGCCTGAACAACGATTCCGGCGCGGGTCTCGATCCGTGCGCGGCCCTACAACTTACAGTAGAGTTGGCGCCGGGAGATTCGACCGAAGTGGTCTTCCTTTTCGGCCAGGCCGCGAACGAACATGAGGCCCGCGCGCTCGTGCAGCAGATGCGCGATCCGGGAAATCTCGAGGCGGCGTTAGAGGAGACGCGGCGCTGGTGGGATAATCTGCTCGACACGATCCAGGTCGAGACGCCGGAATCCTCCGCCAATATTCTGCTCAACCGCTGGCTGCTCTATCAGACCCTTAGCTGCCGGGTCTGGGGACGCTCGGGACTCTACCAATCGAGCGGGGCTTATGGTTTCCGCGATCAACTGCAGGATGTGATGGCGCTCACGCACTCAGCACCCGAAATCACGCGCGAGCAGATCCTGCGCGCCGCGGCCCGGCAATTTGTGGAAGGCGACGTGCAGCATTGGTGGCTTCCGGAAACAGGCGCCGGGGTACGAACGCGGATCAGTGATGACCTGCTTTGGTTACCTTTCGTGACCGCGCACTACGTCCGCACCACGGGAGACAGCGCGATCCTCGACGAGGTCATTCCCTTTATCGAGGCGCCGGCCTTGGAGCCGAACGAGGCGGAGAACTTTTCCGTTCCATCGGTCAGCTCCGTCTCGGCGTCGCTCCTGGAACATTGCCGACGCGCGATTACTCGCGCCACCACCTCCGGACCGCACGGTCTGCCCCTGATCGGCGCGGGAGACTGGAACGATGGGCTGAACCGCGTCGGGATCGAGGGCAAAGGCGAAAGCGTCTGGCTGGCCTGGTTCGAAATTTGTGTGCGCCAGGATTTTCTCGAGCTGCTCGACCAGCGCGGGGAAGAAAAGGAGGCCGCGGCCTACCGCGCACGAATCCAAGAGCTCTCCACAGCGCTCGAGACACAGGCCTGGGATGGCGCCTGGTATCGACGCGGCTATTACGACGACGGCAGCCCGCTCGGGTCGAAGGCGAACCTGGAAGCGCGGATTGATTCCATCCCGCAGACGTGGGCCGCAATTTCGGGCGTGGCGCAGCCTGAGCGAACACAGCAGGCCCTCGCCTCGCTCGACGAGCAACTCGTTCGCGCGAACGAAAAGCTGATCCTGCTCTTTACGCCGCCCTTTGATAAGACGCCGCACGATGTCGGCTATATCAAGGGTTATCCGCCCGGGGTGCGCGAGAACGGCGGTCAATACACGCACGCGGCCGTCTGGGTCGCGCTGGCCTTTGCTCGTCAGGGCGACGGCGACAAAGCGGTCACGCTTCTTCGGATGCTTAACCCGGTCGAGCACGCGCGGGACGAAGCAGAGACCGACCGCTATAAAGTAGAACCCTATGCCGTGGCGGGAGACGTTTATTCGTTAGCCGACCATGTCGGCCGGGGCGGCTGGAGCTGGTATACCGGGGCCGCCGGATGGATCTACCGCGTCTGGCTGGAGGAAGTGCTGGGATTCAGGAGACGCGGCGACAGACTAACGATTGAGCCAGTCATTCCCGGTGATTGGCCGGATTTTCGCATCCATTATCGGTATCAGAGCAGTCATTACGACATTACGATCGAGAATCCTGGCCATAGCTCACGTGGAGTGAGTCTGGTGGAACTGGATGGGGTGGCTGTCCCTGAGAAGAGCATTGATCTGCGCGACGACGGCCAGACGCATGCTGTCCGTGTTGTCCTAAGGTAGGTCGAGCGGTGGTGAGACCCGGGGGCCGGCTACGGAAAGCCTTGCCGCATGTTAACAACGTTCGGTTTTCTTTTTGTCATCCCGATCCGCCGAAGGACGGAGAGGGACCTCGCAACTGCAATCGGCGCTTTCTCATTATTCGCGACCACCTCTTGCAACTGAGAGGTCCCTCGCCGCGCTTCGCCGGCTCTGGATGACAAACGGCGGGGACACGCAACTGCTACGGAACTACGATCGCCGTAGATGTGTTCTCGCGATCCGACTCTGCCCTTAAATCGAGCTCCCGCTCCACTTCAGCTTCTGCCGGACGACGCCGAAGAAAGAGAGCTGCGGGAGCACGGCCAGCGGGAGCTTTTTCTCCGAGCGTCTTATCACCACGATTGAGCCAAACTCCAGTTGCACCGGACTCCGCCCGTCGAGCGTGAGATAGACCGGATTTCCCGGCTCGCTTGCTTCCACCTCGATCGTCGCGCCATCTCCGACGATAACCGACCGGTTGGTCAGGACGTGCGGACAGATCGGTGTGATGACGAAAACACCGCATTGCGGTTCCATGATGGGTCCGCCGGCAGAAAGCGAATACGCGGTGGAACCGGTTGGCGTGGCGATGACCAGTCCATCCGCGTTGAACTCGGTCAGCGATTCGCCGTTGACCCGCGTGCGGAGGCGGATGAGGCGCGAAATTTCGCCACGGCTAATCACTGCGTCGTTCAGCGCGATGGCGGACGAGATCCGTTTCCCTTCGCGCATAATCTCGACCGAGAGCAGGACCCGTTCGCTGAGCGCGAACTCGCCTTTCACGATGGAATCGACCGCCTTGCGATACGCGGATGAATTCAGGCAGGTGAGAAAGCCGAGCGATCCGATATTGATCCCAAAGATCGGCTTCACGACGTCCTCCAGCCCGCTCAAGGTGTTGAGGATGGTGCCGTCTCCGCCGAGGACGACGAGCAGGTCGGCGACGGCGCCCAGCTCAGCAACGGTTCGCGCCGTCTTCTCCTGAATAAGCGCTGCCGTGGCTTTCTCTATTTCCACTTTCACACCAGCCGCTTCAAACTCGATTTTGAGCCGGCGCACAAGATCGGCGGCGCCGCTTTTCCCGGTATGAGCGATCAGGCCGATGGTTTTCGGAGACATATGAAGAATTCCTGGTTCCCGTCCGTGCCGGCAATGCTGGAAGGGACCAGGCCCTCCACCTGTGCGCCGATCGTTTGGGCGAAGGCGACGATCTTCTGTTGCGCCTTTTCATGCAACTCAGCGGAACGAACGACTCCGCCCCGGCTTACGTCTTCCCGGGCGAGTTCGAACTGAGGCTTGATCAGGGCAACGATCACACCGTCCGATCTGAGCAGCTCAAAGGCATTGGGCAAGATCAAAGTCAGCGAAATGAACGAGACATCGATCACGCAGATATCGATCGGATCCGGGATTTCCTCCCGCGAAAGCCGACGCGCGTTTGTTTTTTCCAGCGTCACAACGCGAGCGTCATCCCGGATCTTCCAGGCCATTTGGCCGTGGCCGACGTCGACCGCGAACACTTTCGCCGCGCCTCGCTGCAGGAGGCAATCGCTGAATCCACCCGTCGAAGCGCCTATGTCGAGCGCCGTCCTGCCGCTACAGACGATGCCAAAATGCTCCAGGGCGCCCTCGAGCTTTACGCCGCCACGCCCGACGTATCGGTTGCGCGCCGCGACCGTAATCGAGTTCTCGTCATGAACGCCATCCGAGGCCTTGGCGGCCACTCGACCGTCGATTTGCACTTCGCCGGCCATGATCGCAGTCTGCGCCTGATGGCGGCTGGGAAATAGACCGCGTTCCACGAGCGCCTGATCGAGTCGAATGCGCTTTGCCATTGGTTTCAGGAAGCGGCCGGAGGCTGAAAATACTCGTCTGTTTGTGACGTAACAACCGTCTGAATCGATTCTTTAAGAATGGTTAAAGCTTGTCGAAGCTGCGTCTCGGATATGACTAAGGGCGGCATCAGCGTCACCGTGTTTCTGATATGCCGCGTGAGCAATCCTCTGCCGCGCGCAACCTGACAGACCCGCTCCGCAAGCCGGGGATCCCCCGCCAGGTCAACGGCACCTATCATACCGCACGATCGAACCGCCTCTACACCCGGAATCATTTGAACGTAAGTCAGCTCACCCCGGATTGTATCTATCTTGATCGGAAGGCTCCCGATCGTGTCTTCCTGTGCAAAAATCTCCAGGTTGGCCAGTGCCGCTGCACATCCCAGCGCGTTCCCGGTGTAGCTATGCCCATAGAACAACGTCGCCTCGCGCCTTGTCCCAACAAACGGCTCAAACAGTGCATGCGTAACAAGCGTAATAGCCAGTGGTAAATACCCACCCGTTAAACCTTTGGCGAAAACGTAGATGTCGGGATGAACCTCTTCATGCTCGCAAGCAAACATTCGACCAGTTCGCCCGAACCCGGTCATCACTTCGTCGGCTATGAGCAGAGTGCCCACCTCGTGGCACCATTTCCGCAGGCGCCGCAGCGTGCCCTCAGGCCAGATTTTCATTCCGGCGGCTCCTTGGATGATCGGTTCGATGACAACCGCGGCGATTTCATCAGAGTTTTTTATTCCGTGGAGCGCATCAACGCTCTCCATGCGCAGCGCCGGGAACTGAAATCCCTCCACCGTTCCGCCGAACATCACGGCTGCGCCCAGACTGGCCGCCCCGGCGGTGTCGCCATGGTAGGCATCGCGAAAGGCCACGAAAATCCGCCGTTTCGAGCTTTTGAGTTTCCAGTATTGGCTCACGATGCGCAACGCAGCCTCCATCCCAGTTGAACCATCGTCGGAATAGAAAACCCGCCCGAACTTCTCCGCGGGAAAGAGCTTTATGATTTCGCGCGCGAGGGTGATTGCTGGCGCATTCGTGGTCCCGAGAAACGAGGTGTGCGCCACCCGCTCGAGCTGCTCGCGGATCGCGGCGTTGATCCGGGGATGATTGTGCCCGTGGATATTGGTCCAGATGGATGAATTGCCGTCGATGTATTCGCGACCGCGGCTGTCGCGGACGATCGCCCCCTCCCCTCCCACGAGCACGATCGGCTCGTGCCCGGGAGCGCACCATTCGCCCATCGCCGTGAACGGATGCCAGACGAAGCGCTTATCGTCGGCGGCGAGCTGCACGGTATCCCAACTATCCATCGCGGGTCCGGTCGCGCAGCATCTTGTCGATCGCGGCAAAATCCTCCGCCGAAGCGCGCCGGCGCTGGTATTTCCGAAAAATGATGTCGCGCAGCTCGCGCAGATCGTCGAGCAGCGGGAGGTCGTAGTAGGTCCACTCGTCAGCATCGCGGAATTTCGCCTGGAACTTCCAGTTCCCGCCAAATTTGGTCACGCGCACCTCGCGCTTGCGTCCGTCCTCGTCGCGCGAGGTCCATATATGTTGACTGCGCATGGCGTGGGCTCCTTACATTAGCACCCTTGAAAGATGCGGCCAGACTTCTGCTTTACCTCGCCGCCGTTATTGTCGGTGGCGCGCTGGCCGCGCCGCCGCTCTTCTGGCTCGGCCAGGCGGTAATCACGCACGGATTTTTGCCGAGCCTGGCGCGTTTCGATTTCGAAAGCTATTTTCACCGCGCCCTCCTCGTCGCTGCGCTCGTCTTTCTCTGGCCTCTCCTGCGCGCGGTGCACGTGCGGAGCTGGAGTGATCTCGGTTTGGCAAAAAACCGGCGCGCCGGTGCGGACGTCGCGGCGGGCTTTGTCATTGCCGCGGTGCCCCTGCTCTGCTGCGGCGCGGTCTTGATCGTCCTGCAGATCTATTCGCTGCGCTCTGGTTTTCTCTGGCACAAGATGCCGACCGTGCTGTTCGCCGCCAGTTTTGTGCCGATCCTCGAGGAGCTGCTCTTCCGCGGGTTCATCTTCGGTTTACTCCTCCGCAGTTTTTCCCGGCTTAACGCGCTCCTGCTCACCTCGGGCCTGTTTTCGATCGTCCATTTCCTGAAGGCGCCGGAACAAACCACGCCTAACGACTCAGTCAGCTGGTTCTCCGGCTTCGATTCGATCGCCCATTCCTTCGGGCAGTTTGCCGACCCGATGCTCCTCGCGGCCGGTTTCCTCACGCTCTTCGCCATCGGCTGCATCCTGGCGGACGGCCGCCTCCTGACCCGGTCGCTCTGGCTACCGATCGGCCTCCATGCCGGGTGGATTTTTGCCAACGGCACCTTCAGCAAAGCCGCTCATCGCGAGGCGCTCGCTCTCCCGTGGGTGGGGAAAAACTTGCTCGTCGGAATCGCGCCTCTTATTCTCGCGCTCATCAGTTGGGCGCTGATGCGCCTCTGGATCAAACATGGCGCCGCTCCCGCTCCGCAACCCGCTTCGCGGACTCGTTAGTCTCTTTTATCCGGCGTTCTGCGCCGTTTGCGCGCGGCCGGTCGAGGCCGGGGAGACTCTTTGTGAGGGCTGTTTCTTGACGGCCCCGCGAATTCGGCCGCCCTTCTGCGCAAAATGTTCGCAGCCCTTCGCAGGCGATATCACTGGCTCGTTTACCTGCGCAAATTGTGGCGATCGCGTCTTGCATTTCGACGCGGCGGTGTCCGCCTATCGCAGCCGCGGAGTGGTCCGCCAGCTGGTACACGACTTCAAATACGGGCGGAAAATCCATCTCCGTCACGTGCTCGGGAGCTGGCTCGGCGAGGCGCTGGAGGATCCGCGCCTGGCGGGTCGCCGTTTTGACATCATCGTGCCGGTTCCGCTCCATCCGACGCGGCAGCGCGAGCGTGGCTTCAATCAGGCCGCCTTGCTCGGCGAGGCGCTGCAACGCCGGAGCGGGTTTCCGCTGCGCGACCTCCTCCAACGCACCCGCTACACCACGACGCAGACGCAGTTCGACCGGAGCGAGCGCATGGAAAATCTCAAGGACGCCTTCCGTTTACGGCACGGCAGCAACGTGCAAGGTTTGCGGATGTTGTTAGTCGACGACGTCCTCACCACCGGCTCGACCCTGAGTGAATGCGCCTCCGTTTTGCGGCGCGGCGGCGCACTCTCGGTGCATGCCGCGACCGCCGCCCGCGGCTAAGCCATGGCTATTTTCAAGAAACCAGCGCTCCACACCGACAACCGCAAAAGACGCGAAATGCCCCAGGGGCTCTGGCAGAAATGCCCGGGCTGCGGCGAAGTCGTGCACGAAATCGAGCTGGCGGAAAACGACCGGGTTTGTCCGCGCTGCGAATATCATTTCTCGATGTCGGCCAAGGACCGGATCGCGAACCTCTGCGACCCGGACAGTTTCGTGGAGCTCGATTCGGGTCTCACTTCGATCGACACACTGAAATTCCAGGGCATGGCGAGCTACAAGGATCGCCTGCGCAAATACCAGGACAGCACCGGCCTGGTCGATGCGGTCTTGAGCGGCCACGCCTTGATCGAGGGATACAAGGTGGCGATCGCGGTGATGGATTT
>JBDTOL010000049.1:0-44786 GCA_039933235.1 Spartobacteria bacterium
GATGGTGACCATCTTCGCGATCGCGATCGCCGCCGCGGAGGCCGCTGTCGGGCTCGCGCTCGTCATCGCAGTTTACCGGCATTATCGGACGACAAACGTCGATCAGATCGATCAGCTCAAAGGATGAGCGACTGGATCATCGCTCACCTCTGGTTCATCCCGGCCGTGCCGCTGGCGGTCTCGTTCGTGGTTTTAGGTCTGTCGAGCGCCCGGAGGAACGTCGCGGCCGAGCTGGCGATCGCCGGCCAGGTCGTAGCGCTGATCTTTTCGTTCGCGGCCTTTCTTCCCACACTGGCCACGCCGGGCTATCGCGCGGTTCACAACTTCACCTGGTTCACTTTCGGAGAACAGGCGTTGCGACTTGGCTTTGTCCTCGATCCGCTGGCCGCGGTCATGCTCATCATGATCACGTTCGTCAGCCTTTGCATTTTCGTCTTCAGCGTCGGCTACATGGCGGCGGACAGAAATTTCACGCGCTTCTTCGCCTACCTCTCGTTTTTCTCTGCGGCGATGCTTGGGGTCGTCATCGCCAACAGCCTGCTCCTGCTTTTCATCTGCTGGGAACTGGTCGGGCTCGCTTCTTATTTGCTGATCGGGTTTTGGATTCATAAGCCGAGCGCGGCCGCGGCGGCGAAGAAGGCGTTCATCACCACGCGAATTGGCGACATCGGGTTTTTCCTCGGGCTGCTCTGGCTCTATCGCTCAAGCGGGACTCTGCTCTTTTACGATGGCGGCAATGGCAGCCTGGAAAGCGCGCGACTGCTCTCGTTAGGCGGGGGCGCGACCTTTATCGCGCTCCTCATCTTTTGTGGTGCGGCCGGTAAATCGGGCCAGTTCCCGCTCCATGTCTGGTTACCCGACGCGATGGAAGGCCCGACCCCGGTAAGCGCGCTGATCCATGCCTCTACCATGGTGGCGGCGGGCGTTTTCCTCGTCGCGCGCGTTTACCCGCTCTTTGCCTTGGGCGCGGTTAACGGCGTGACGACTTCGCTTACCGTCGTCGTCTGGATCGGCGTTATCACCGCGCTCATCTCGGCCCTGATCGCGCTCGCCCAGGTCGACATCAAACGCATTCTCGCCTACTCGACCGTCTCGCAGCTCGGCCTCATGATGGTGTCGTTAGGCGTGGGCGGAGTCGCGGCCGGAATCATGCACCTGCTCGCGCACGGCTTTTTCAAGGCGCTCCTATTCCTTGGTTCCGGCTCCGTCATTCACGGTTGCAACGGAGAGCAGGATATCCGCCGAATGGGCGGCTTGCGCGGGCTCATGCCGGTCACATTCCTGACCTATGCCATCGGCATGATGGCGCTGAGCGGGGTGCCGCTTTTTTTCTCCGGTGCCTGGACGAAGGAGGAGATTCTTCACGCCACCTCGCTTTGGAGCGCGTCGCGGATCCCGCATTATCTGATGCTCGTGGGGGTCGTGCTGACCGCGCTCTACATGACGCGGCAGATGATCTACGTCTTCTTTGGCCGGCGGCGGGCGGCGGCCGAGCAGGCGCACGAAAGCGGGCCCGTCATGACGCTCCCGCTCATCGTGCTGGCGGTCTGCGCGATCGGTTTGAGCGTGGTGCTGACCCCGGCCTGGCCGTGGTTGCACGATTATTTGTCGGGTGAACGTCCGGTGCTCAACTTCGCGCTTCTCATTCAGCCCGGGCTTTACATTGCGCTGGTCCTGGTCGCGCTGGGAATCGGTCTTGGGATTTTGATTTACCGGCACGCGACCGCGCTCGATCCGCTCGAAAGCGCGGCGCCGCCTCTCTTTCGTTTTCTCGCGAACCGGATGTGGCTCGATGAACTCTACGACGGGACGGTTCTCGCTTTCGCGCGGTTCGCGGCGCGGCTTTCCGATTTCCTCGACCGCTATCTCTGGGACGGGCTGGTTCGACTCTTCGGCGCGGCTGGTCGCCTCTTCGGGGGTTTAACGAGAGGCTTCGACGAACGCGGCATCAACGCCGGGGTGAACGACGCGACCGATGTCACGCGCGGGCTCGGCGGGGTGATCTCGCGCCGCCACTCCGGGCAAATCCAAACTTATCTCGGCGCGATCGCGCTCGGGATGCTGGCCCTGCTGATCCTCTACGCATGGCTCACCTGATCGCCGGACTCATTTATTTGCCGATTCTGGCTGCGCTTTTCGTAAGCGTCGCGCCGCGGCAGTATGCGCGTGGAGTGGCTTTGGGGTGCAACCTTTTCACCGCGTTGTGCGCCCTCATGTTGTGGCGGGGTTTCGATCCGGCGATAGCCGGTTTGCAGATTGTGGCGCGCCACACCTGGATCCCGGCGATTGGGGCTGAGCTGCATTTTGGGATCGATGGATTAAGCCTGCTGCTTGTTTTGCTGACCTCCCTGGTTTTTCCGTTCGCGCTCCTCGCGCAGCCGATGGAACGCGGTTTTTGCCTGCTCATGCTGGTGATGCAGGCCGCGCTCTACGGCACTTTCACGGCGCAGAATTTCATCCTCTGGTTCCTCTTTTACGAGATGAGCCTGATCCCGGCCTTTCTCCTGATCAAAATCTGGGGCGGGCCGAATCGGGATCGCGCCGCGACCAAGTTTTTCCTCTACACCTTCCTCGGGAGCGTCGCGATGCTGCTCTCGTTTCTCTACGTCTACTTCGTGAGGGGGACGTTCGACTTTGTCGAGCTGGCCGCGCTTGGGAAAACGGGTTTGCTCTCCGGCCACGCGGCCTGGTTCGCCTTTGCCGGAATTTTCCTCGGGCTCGCGGTCAAGGTGCCGCTTTTCCCTTTTCACACCTGGCTGCCCGATGCCTACGAGGCGGCGCCGACCGGGGTTGCGATGGTCCTAACCGGCGCGCTCTCGAAGATGGGGGTCTACGGTTTCATTCGCCTCCTGCTCCCGCTTTTCCCTAACGAAATCGGGATCCTCGGTCCGTGGCTGCTCGGTCTGGCGGTTTGTTCGATTATCTTTTCCTCGCTCGCCGCCTGGGCGCAATCGGATTTGAAACGCATGGTGGCCTACCTTTCGATCAATCACCTCGGCTATTGCATGCTCGGGCTCTTTGCGATGACGGCGACGACGGTTGTGCCGGCGGTGGAGGCGCAGGCCGCCTTGAGCGGCGTCTTTCTCCAGATCTTTAACCACGGCCTGACCGCCGCGGCGCTCTTCTATTTTGTCGGTCTGCTCGAGCAACGGCGGGGTGCGCGCGGGTTGAATGATTTTGGCGGCTTGATGCAACGGACCCCGCTCCTTTGCGGCTGGATGAGCGTGGCGATGTTCTCGTCGTTAGGCCTGCCTGGCCTGAACGGGTTTGTCGGCGAGTTTTTAATCTTCAAGGGCTCCTTCGCGCTCGCGCCCGGCTACACCGCGGTCGCCGTGCTCGGGCTGCTCATCACCGCGATTGTTTTCCTGCGCGCGATGCAGGCGCTCTATAGCGGGCCGCTGGCGGAAAATAGCGCCAGCATGCCCGACCTCCGCCTCGGTGAAAAATGGATCGTCGTCCCGGTCACGCTGCTGATGTTCGCGATTGGCCTCTATCCGCAGTTTATCCTCAACATGTTTAACTCCACGGTCGTGCAGATGGCGCGGTTGTTAGGCTGATGCGATGAAAAAACAGATCGTGCCCGCCGCTCCAATTGCGCAGTCGATTCACTTTCTGCGCGGGCAAAGGGTGCTGCTCGATTACGACCTGGCCGCGCTTTACGAAGTTGCCACCGGCCAGCTCAATCGCGCGGTCAAACGGAATCGCAGCCGTTTCCCGACCGACTTCATGTTTCGACTGAGAGCGAAGGAATGGGAGGTCTTGAGATGCCAAATTGGCATTTCAAGTTGGGGCGGGCGGCGGGGTCAGCCTCATGCTTTTACTGAACAGGGCGTCGCCATGCTCTCGAGTGTGCTCACCAGCGACCGCGCGGTGAAGGTGAACATCGCGATCATGCGCGCTTTTGTGAAGTTGCGTGCCACCTTGGAAACGAATCGCGAGCTAGCGCGGAAGTTTTCCGAGCTCGAAAAGCGCATCGGCGAGCACGACAGCGAGATCACGGCGATCATTGACGCGATCCGGCAACTCATGGCGCCGCCGCCAAAGCCAGCGCGTGAGATTGGATTTCAGGTGCAGGAGATGCCGCCGCGTTACGGAAAGCGCAAACGCACATGATCGCCTGGACGATCTATCTCACTTTCGCGGGTGCGGTCCTCCTGCTTTTACTGCCGCGCGTTTTTGCACGCTGGCTGGCGCTGGCGACGGCGACGACCGGATTTGCGATCGGGTTGGCGGCGCTTTTTGCACGCGGAACTGACTTCGCGCACTTCACGACCGTGGTCCGCGTGCCCTGGGTGCCCGCGCTCGGAATGAATTATCACCTCGCGGTCGACGGCATCAGCCTGACGCTGATCGTCGTGACCGGGCTGACCGCGGTCTGCGCGGTTCTCTTTTCCTGGAAGGTGGAGGAGCGCGCGAACGAATTCTTCTTCTGGCTCCTGCTTGTGGTCGGCGGTTCGTATGGCGTTTTCCTGAGCGCAGATCTTTTTCTCTTCTTCGTTTTCTATGAGCTGGTGATCGTCCCGAAATATTTCCTGATCGCGATCTGGGGATCGACGAACAAGGAATACGGCGCGATGAAGCTGACGCTTTATTCCTTCTTTGGGGGCGCGCTGGTTTTCATCGGCATCCTCGCCATTTACACGACGGCCGGGTCGCTCGACCTTCAGCAACTGGCGCGTTTTCAGTTTGCGCCGCAATTACAGGCCTGGGCTTTCCCAGTCCTGTTCCTCGGCTTCGCCGTGCTGGCCGGCATCTGGCCGTTGCACACCTGGGCGCCGACCGGCCATGTCGCGGCGCCCACGGCGGGCTCGATGCTCCTCGCGGGGATCGTGATGAAGCTTGGCGCCTACGGTGCGTTGCGCGTCGCGCTCAATCTCTTTCCGTTAGGCTTCGCGATGTGGAATCAATGGATCGCGATCCTCGCGGTCATCGGCATTCTCTATGCGGCGGCGGTCGCCTTGCGACAGAACGACCTCAAGTTTGTCATCGGCTACTCGAGCGTGAGCCACATGGGATTCATCCTGCTCGGGCTGGCCGCAGCCAACGTGCTCGGTGTTTCCGGCGCCGTCCTGCAAATGTTCTCGCATGGGGTAATCGGCGCGCTCCTCTTCGCCCTGGCCGGCGCCGTTTACTCTCGGACGCACACGCGCGATCTGGACGACCTCTCCGGGATAGGGCTGCGCCGCGCGTTGCCCTTCCTCGCGTTCGCCTTCGTGATCGCTTCGGCGGCTTCAATGGGCATTCCAGGGTTGAGCGGTTTCGTCGCGGAAATCACGATCCTGATCGGGGTTTGGAAGGCCTTTCCGATCGCGGCCGGGATCACAGGGATCGGCATGGTGCTGGTGGCGGCCTTCACCTTGCGCGCATTGAAGAAAACATTCCTCGGCGACGGTTCAGCGCGAACCGGTCGCGCGGAGACGCGCTCTCCTTACGAACCGGTGACGCTGGCGGAAAAGGTCGGCGCCGGTCTCTTGATTTTCGCGACGCTCGCGGTTGGTCTTTATCCCAAGCTGCTATTCGACCGGATCATGCCGGCGGTGGAAACGATGCGATTCCTGCAACGATGAGTTACCTGGAATTGCTCCGCCTGGCTGCCCCAGAAGCGATTGTGGTCGTGACCGCACTGGCTGTGCTGACGCTCGGACTTTTCACCGGCAGGCGAGGTGCTGGGGCGACCGTGTCGGTTGCAGGCGGTGCGGATGCGGGCGACACGCCCGCCGCTACATCCCTTTGCCCGGTGGTGGCTGCTCTTGGTCTCGCGGTTGCGTCGAGTGCGGTTCTTGGGTTGCCGCAGCACGCCGTGCTCTTTCACGGCATGCTGGTGGTCTCGCCGCTCAACTCGCTTTTCAAGATCATCTGCCTCCTTCTCGCGTTCTTTACCGTGCTGTTGACCCGGAGCGAGCGGTCGCGGCCGAACGAGGGGGAATACCTGGCGATGATCCTGCTCGCCACGGTCGGGCTCATGCTCCTGGTCGGGAGCGAGGAGCTGCTCATGATCTTCATCGGTCTCGAGTTGACCGGCCTCTCGCTTTACATCATGACCGCTTTTGACAAGGCGGAGCGCGCCTCCGCGGAGGCTGGCCTGAAATATTTCCTCTTCGGTAGCATGGCGAGCGCGTTCACCCTCTTTGGCCTTAGCTTTGTCTACGGCCTCACCGGGACGACGGCGCTCGGGTCCATCGCGCAACGTTTGGCCGCCGCGCCGATCGCGCCGCTCCTCGGGGTGGGAATCGTAATGACGCTGATCGGGTTCGCTTTCAAGATCGCGGCTGCGCCATTCCATCTCTGGGCGCCGGACGCCTACCAGGGTGCGCCGGTTTCGACCGCCGCCTTCATCGCCTCGGGGTCGAAGGTGGCCTCCTTCGTGGTCCTGGGAAAA
This sequence comes from Spartobacteria bacterium, assembly GCA_039933235.1. Lineage (GTDB taxonomy): Bacteria > Verrucomicrobiota > Verrucomicrobiia > Chthoniobacterales > UBA10450 > Palsa-1392. The sequence continues at coordinate 6,380 of JBDTOL010000049.1, forward strand.
ATTGTGCTGATCGGCTTCGGTCCGCTCCATGGCAGCGCCGACTGGCACGCGATGACAAACGGATGGACGCCAGTGCTGGCGCTGCTCGCCGCGCTTTCCATCCTGATCGGCAACCTCGTCGCGCTGGTGCAGAGAAATGTTCGCCGGCTGCTGGCCTACTCCGCCGTGGCGCACGCTGGTTACACCCTGCTCGGGCTGGTGGCGGCCGGCAGCGAGGGCTTCGCCGCGACGCTCTTCTACACCACGGTCTATGCGATTACTCTCCTGGGCGCGTTCGGCGTCGTTGGATTCGTTAGGCAGGAGAGCGGCGGTGACGACCTGGCCGATTTCGCGGGGTTGCGCGGCCGCTCGCCGTTCCTCGCAGGCTGCATGACAATTTTCATGCTCTCGCTCGCCGGGTTGCCGCCGCTGGCCGGATTTTTCGGCAAGTTCTATCTCTTCAGCGCCGCCCTTCACGCCGGGCAGAACCATGGTCTGCTTTGGCTCGTGGTGCTGGCCCTCTTCGGCAGCCTTATCTCGCTCTACTATTACCTGATCGTGCTCAAAGCGATCTTCCTCGATCAATCGAACACGACCGGCTTCGCGTTTCGTCCTGATTTTGTGGGCCGCGTCGCAGTGGGCGTCCTGGCGGGATTGGTCCTTTTGCTCGGGCTCATGCCCGGCGTGCTCCTGGGGCGGATCCTGGCTTCTTTGTCGTAGCGGCCGGCCCGCCGCATCGAGGAAAGGCTGGATTAGCTTGACCGCATAGTCGTGAGTGAAAAGAATCGCCGGATGAAGACACTTAAACTCGCAATTCTCACGACGGTCGCGACGCTCAGCGCGGCCGCCCTCGTCGCTCCCTCTTTTGCGCAGGAGACGGAGAAGAAGGCCGCGCCGGCTGCCGACATGACTGACCCCGAGATGATGGCCAAGATGATGGAGCTGACCAAGCTCGGTGAAAATCACAAGCTCCTCGGGGAGATGGCGGGCGTTTGGACCTACACCGTGAAAATGTGGATGGACGGCAATACCTCGGCGGAGCCAATGACCTCCAAGGGAACGGCCACTCGCAAGCCGATGATGGGCGGCCGATACTACGAATTCAACGCACAAGGCGAGATGGAGATGCCCGGCGCCGACGGTAAAATGGAAAAGATGGACTTCAAGGGGATGGGCTTGGAAGGCTATGACAACGTAAAGAAGAGGTTTGTTTCCACCTGGATGGATAACATGGGCACCGGCATCATGATGTCGGAGGGCACCTACGATCCGGCGACCAAAACCTTCACCTACGCCTCCGAGATCGAGATGATGCCCGGGATGAAAACCAAGGTCCGCGAAGTGATAAAGATCGTCGACAATGACCACCACACTTTCGAGTGGTACGAAGATCGGGGTGGCAAGGAAATGAAGACGATGGAAATCAACTACACCCGCAAAAAGTAACGCACGACCAGGCGTTCGCGGGCGATCAGTAGCATGACCATATCCCGGCGTAGATTTGCGCAGTTGTTGGGTGCGGGCGCGGCCGCTGCGGTGGCGCGCCCGACCCTTACCCTCGCAAGGGCCGCGGCCGCGGTCGCTCCTGTCCGTCATGCGGGGATCATCCGCTTAAGCTCGAACGAGAATCCTTACGGGGCCTCGCCACGAGCGCTCAAGGCGATGACCGATGCATTCGGGATCGTGAACCGGTATCCGGATGAGCATGCGAATGCTTTGCTCGAGGCGATCGCGCAACGCGACAGCGTGCGGACCGACCAGATCCTGCTCGGGGATGGCTCGGGCGAAATCCTGAAGCTTTGCGCGGACGCATTTACCGGCCCGGTGGAGAAAGGCCCGGCGGGGACGGAGCGCGGAGCGTTGGTCGTGGCTGACCCGACTTTTGAAGCAATTCTCTACCACGCGCAACGTAACCGGGCGCGGATCGTCAAGGTGCCGCTCACCCCAACCTACAGCCATGATCTGCCGAAGATGCTGGAGGCTCTCGAAGGCGGTCTGGTTTACATCTGCAACCCGAATAATCCCACCGCGAGCATCACCCCGAAAGGCGAAGTGCGCGATTTCATCGCCAAGGTGCCGAAGAAAACGATCATCCTGGTCGACGAAGCCTATTTTCATTACGCCGATGATCCGAAATACGAGACGATGATGCCGCTCGTGGCAGACCGTCCGAACTTGATCGTGCTGCGAACGTTTTCGAAGATCTATGGAATGGCCGGGTTGCGCTGCGGCTACGCCGTGGCCCACACCTATACGATAGAACGGCTACGCGCCTATCAGGCGTGGGATAGCGTCAACGTCATGGCAATGGTCGCTGCCGAGGCGAGTTTGGGCGATCCGGACAAGGTCAAGGAAGACAGCGAGCGCAATAAGGAGACGCGGACGTTCATCGTTGAAGAGTTGAGCAAGATGGGTTTCTCGACCATTCCTTCGCAGGCAAATTTCATCATGCTCGATGCGAAACGCCCGGTCGTGCCGCTGCTGGCGACATTGAAAAATCGCAAAATCGAGGTGGGCCGATTATTCCGGCCGATGACCAATTACATGCGAGTGACGATTGGGACGAAAGCGGAGATGGAAGCATTTCTCGCGGCCTTTCGCGAGAGCACGACGCCGGCGACTTCGTAGCCAGGTCTTCTCGGTTGTCATAACGATCCGCCGCAGGACGGAGAGGGACCTGGCAATTGTAATATGCGCGTGCTCGCGGAAAGGCCGCGTGGCTTGCAACTGTAGGATCCCTCGCCGCGCTGCGCCGGCTCGGGATGACAAAGTCGGAGGGTGGGCGTCGACCTTACTTCTGGCGGTGATTTCGAGGACGAGAGACGAGGAGGAATTGCACTGACTCAGTGGCAGTGCGGGTGAGCCATGCCAATGTGCCGCGTCGCCTGGCTTGCCCAAATGGAAGAAACGCACTCGGCTTTTGTTTCGCTCCTGGCGGTGATCGTACCGGTGCTGCTGAGCCGGCTGCACGTGGTGCGACTGCCGCTAGTCGTGGGCGAGATTCTGGCCGGCATCATTATTGGCCAAAGCGGATTCAAACTCGTCGGGAAAACCCCGACGATCGCACCGAGGATCAGCTCGACCCCGAGCGCCTGGGCGAGCGCGACCAGGATGACCAAAGGTGGTGCAGCCGGCGATGGCGGTCGCGCTCGCGCTGGAGGGCGCACTCCATTTCCCGGCATCCTTCGGGATGATGATGGATCAGACCGACAACGTCACGATGGTCGACGTCCCTTTGCGCAACGCCGAACTGGCCGGGCACCCGCTCCGGCGAATCAAACTGGGCGGTGACGCGCTGGTGGTGGGGGTGCAGCGCGACGGGCAGGTGCTGGTGCCGCATGGCGATACGGTGTTACGGCATCGCGATACACTCGTGCTGGTGGGCAATCCCAGGGCGCTGCGCGAAGCCCGGCAGCAGCCCGATCCGGAGCGCGCCTAACGAATCGTTCGGCTGGCCGAATCAGGCGGCGCGACGGCGCGGGCCGGAGCGAAGGCGAAGCTCGGCCAGGCGCACTTTGACCACCCGGCAATGTTGACGTTCGAACCGGGCCTCGGCCTCGGGCAGCGACTGCGCCTGGTAGGGAGCGCGCGCCGGGCGGAGGTAATTTTCCGCAACCTCGTTCGCCGCGAGCGCGCTCCGCAGGTTCTCTGCGGTCGGAGCGTCTTCGGCTTCCCGGAGTAGAAGATCACGCGCAGCGAGGTAGGAGCGAATTTCGATGGCGGCGTAATTGGCCGCGGTCGAGCTGGAGTTGCTCGGATTTGTTTGAGAATTCATGGCTGGTTGGTGGAGCGGGAGAGTCGCTGGCATGCGTTTGAAAAAGCAGATCTCATGCTCGCGGCGCGGGGTTTTCCGGCGCAGGAGGATCTATTCCGAATCCGAAACGGCAGAATCCCGCCGGCGGGACGCGTGAGGAATTTCCGGCCAGTGCGGTAGAATTGAAACCTTCTCGGAGCGAGCGACTTAACGAAAGGTCGTGGAATGGTATGCGCTCTGCATAAGGTGGGGGGAGGCCGCCGCGAGCACGGCGGGACCCTGCCATGAGCACATCAGCACTGACTTATCTGAATCCAACCTGCGCGGTGGTTGCATCTCAACTGGGGACCGCGCCGCTTCGCTCACCTTTTCTCGGAACCAGTAACCCACCTAAGTACCATGTTATTTGACTCATTCTTTCAGGACCTTCGCGTCGGCTTTCGCATGCTGGTGAAGGACAAAACGTTTTTTGTCCTCGCCGTCACCGTGCTCGCTCTGGGGATTTGCGGCGTGACGACTCAATTCACGATGGTCAATGCCATCATGCTGCGCGGCTTTTCCTTTCCGCACCCCGAGCAGCTGATGAGCGTCGGCCTGATCGATCCGCAGGCCTCGGATCAGAATAACAATTTCGGCAACGGCAACATCCCTTCCTCGCAGGATTACGAAGATCTGCGCGCAGGCCAGAAGTCGTTCTCTCTGATGAGTGCCTATCTCAACGGCTCGACCATCAACGTGACCTACAAAAAAACCCCGCAGCGTTACACCGGCGGTTACGTGACGGAGGATTTCTTCAAGATCATCGATGTGAAACCGATCCTCGGTCGCGATTTCACGGCGGAGGATAACCAACCCGGCGCGGAAAAGGTCACCATTCTCGGCAACGAAATCTGGAAGCGCGATTTTAACGGCGACCCGCGCATCGTTGGCCAGGCGGTCCGGATCAATGGCAAAGCGGCCACTATCGTTGGCGTCATGCCGCCGAATTTCAAGTTCCCGCAAAACGAAGAACTGTGGGTTCCGCTCTACAATGAGTTCCCACTCAAACCCCGCGGCGATTCGTCCGCGATCGGCGCGCAGATCCTTGGCCGGTTGAAGCCCGGTGTTAGCCAGGATCAAGTCAACGCCGAGTTCATCGCGCTCGCCAAACGCATCGCGCAGGACAACCCGAAAACCAACGCCCAATATACGTCCGCCAGTGTGCAGCCGCTCCTCAAGAGCTTCACCGGCCAGCAGCTGACGCAGATCATGTACGCCATGTTCGGCGCGGTCATCGTCGTCCTGCTCATCGCCTGCGTGAACGTGATGAACATGCAATTCGGACGGGCTGCTCTTCGGGCGCGGGAATTGGCCATCCGTGGTGCGCTCGGCGCGACCCGCTGGCGCATCGTTAGGCAGATGCTGACTGAGAGCTTCCTCATCGCGTTCCTCGGCGCGATCGCCGGGGTCGCGCTCGCCTACTGGGCGGTCGATCTCCTCGCTGATATTACGAGCACGCCGCAATTCCAACTTCCTTATTGGATCCGGTTCACGATCGACGGCAAGGTTTTGGGCTTTACCCTCGGCGCCGTGCTCTTTGCGACGCTGGTTTCCGGCCTCGTGCCCGCCTTGCTCGCGGCCCGCGGGAACGCTTCCGAGATGATGAAGGAAGGTGGGCGTGGCAACAGCAGTCGGCTCGTTAACATCATCACTCGCGTCCTCGTCGTCGGCCAGATCGCGATGACGGCCGCGCTCCTGGTCGCCTCGGCCCTGCAGATCAACTCCATCCGTAACCGGATAAAGCTCGATTACGGCTATGACGAAAGCGGGGTTTATGCCGCGCGTATGGGTCTTTTTGAAGGCGATTATCCGACCGAAGAATCGCGCCGGGAATTCTTCAAACGCGCCGTGCGCTCACTCCGGACCAACCCGACCTTCGAGGGTGCGGCGATGACCGACCGTTTCCGCATGACCTTCGACAACTACGGCCAGTACGAGGTCGACGGGCAAATTTACAAGACCGATCGCGACCGCCCGAAAGGCAACTCCGAGGCGGTCTCGGACGCGTATTTCAGCACCATTGGTTTGAAGATTCTCGAGGGCCGCGATTTTACCCTCGACGACAGCGACGCGAAGCAGCCGGTCGCGATTGTGAACGCGGGCTTTGCGCGCAAACACTGGGGGAATGAGAGCCCGCTCGGGCATCAGGTTCGCATCTTTAATCCTGCTCAGCCACAACCGTGGCGGAGGATCGTTGGCGTCGTGCCTGACACGCTGATGCAGGGGCCTTTCAATACCGAGGCGGACAGAGCCGGCTTCTACGTTCCACTCCTCGGGGCTAGCCCGGCCCCGCAGTTCTGCACCATCGTGGTTCGCCCGCATCCCGGGCAGGCGGCGGAGAATCTCGGTCCCGCCCTGAGCAAAGCGGTCGCACAGCTCGACTCGAATTTGCCGGTCTATTTCCCGGGAACCCCGGCCACTTCACATTCCGAATTCCTGAGTGGTCCGCGACTCGTTGCGTCGCTCTTTAGCATCTTCGGCGTAGTTGCTTTTATTCTCTCGGCCGTGGGCCTTTACGGAGTGATGAGCTTCTCGGTCAATCAGCGCACGCAGGAGTTCGGCATCCGGATGGCGCTGGGCGCTGATACGGCCCGCATCTTCAAGATGGTCATGAGCCAGGGCGCGTGGCAATTGGCTATCGGGCTTGGGTTGGGGATCGGCTTCGCCGCGCTCTTCTTCGGCGTGATCGCGGCCGGCCCGTTGGAGACAATTTTGTTCAAAGTGAATGCGCTTGATCCGTTCATCTATACCACCGTCGCCGCGCTCATCACCGCAGTCGCGGCCGCTTCCTGCTTCGTGCCGGCACGGCGTGCGACGCGCGTGAATCCGATGGTGGCCTTACGTGCAGAGTAGCCTTGACGTTTTTCATTTGAATCGGCCCGGCGATTAGCGAAAGAAGACGATTGTGAAGATCGCCGCCGCCCAAATTGCTTGCACACTCGGCGATCTGGCCGCGAACTTGGACAAGATGCGCGCCTTCGCCGGGCGCGCGAAGGACGCGGGAGCGGAGCTCGTCGTCTTTCCGGAAATGGCGGATACCGGCTACGCGATGTCGGTGATTCGCGAGCAGGCGAGGCCTTGGAGCGAAGGCGTGGTGCCTGAGTTGCAGGAAACTGCACGCGCTCTTGCGCTCGCCATCATCAGCGGCGTTTCCGAGAGAGAAGGCGAGGCCATCTACAACTCGCAGGTCGTGATCGACGCGCAGGGCGCCATCATTGCGCGCTATCGAAAGACACATCTCTTCGCTCCCGCGCCGATCGAGGAAGACAAATGTTGTACGGCCGGCACCGAGCTGGTCAGCGTCGCGCTCGGCCCGTTGCAACTCGGCCTAACGATTTGTTACGACCTGCGTTTCCCGGAGATTTATCGCGCCCTCGCAGTCGAGCACGGGGCGAACGCATTCATTATTTCTTCGGCCTGGCCCTTCCCCCGGGTCGAACATTTGCGCGTCCTGGCGACTGCCCGCGCGATCGAAAACCAGAGCTACGTCGTGCTCGCGAACCGCGTAGGCAAAGACGACACCGTGCCGTTTTGCGGCTCTTCCGCGGTGATCGATCCTTACGGCGTGGTTGTGGCGGCGGCTTCATCGGACCGCGAGGAAGTGCTCGTGGCCGAAGTCTTGGGCGAAGTGCTGGAAAAGGTCCGGTCGCGCATGCCGGTCCTGGCTCAGCGCCGGCCCGATCTTTATCGCGCCTGACCTTAGGAAGAATCTTGGCCTGCGCGCCGGGTTCGGGCAGAGTCGCGCCATGTCTGGTGAAAGAAGTCTTGGCCGCAGGTTTCGCAGTGTCGCCCTGGTTTGCGCCGCTCTCGCCGTCTTCTTCGCCCTCCTGACTTTCGTGGGCTGGATTTCCGGGCTTTCGCTTCTCGCCAGTGTGCGCGCCCGCTACATCCCGATGGCGCCGAGCACGGCGCTTTGCTTTTCCCTTCTCGGGCTCGGGTTGCTCGTGCATTTGCTCCGGCCGCGCCTGCCCTTGCTTCCGCGTCTGCTCTCGGCCCTTGTCCTCTTGTTTGCGGCGCTCAAACTTTTTGAATTCCTGAGCGGCCGTCATTTCGCGATCGACCTCTTGTTCGTTCGCAACCCGGAGATGTTTGGCAACGTCCCGACCGGCCGGATGGCTCCACTGACGGCTTTTAACTTTATCTTCACCGCCCTCGGTCTATTGATGCTCGCCGGGCCGCGCCGCGAAAGTTTAGCGGGCGGATTCGGCGCGCTCAGCATCATCATCAGCGCCCTGGTGCTGATCGGCTATTGGTACGGCACGCCACTCCTTTACGGCGGCAACATTATTCCGGTCGCGCTTTCGACGGCGTGGGCATTTTTTCTTTGCGGGAATGCGATCGTGGCCGGGGCGGGGGAAAAAGCCTGGCCGCTCCGTCTTTTTCTCGGCCAGTCGACGCAGGCGGTGCTGCTGCGCGCGTTTGTCCCGGTCATCATCGCGGCCGCACTCCTCAACGGCTGGATTGGCGCCACTCTTCTCACGAAAATGCGCACTAATCCGGCGGTCATTTCCGCGTTCGGCGCGCTCATTTTCGCGGCCTTGATCACCGCCATCGTCTCGCAGGTCTCCCGCGTTGTCGGCAACCGGATCGACCGCGCGGAAGCGGCGCGCAACCTCGCCCGGGCGGAGTTGCAGGCGCTCAACGCGCAGCTCGAGCACCGGGTGGCAGAGCGCACTCACGAGCTGGCCGCGAAAAATCAGCAGATGGAAGAGGAGCTGCAGATGGCGCGCGAACTCCAGGTCGCTCTTTTGCCGCAAGAGTTTCCCACCATCCCGCGCGGGGCTCAGCCGCATGAAAGCGCCCTCCATTTTCTCAGCCTTTACTTTCCGACTGGCGACGTCAGCGGCGATTTCTTTTCCGTCTTTCCTGTGGGCGAAAAAGCGGCCGGCGTGCTCATCTGCGATGTGATGGGACACGGCGTGCGCTCCGCCCTCGTCACCGGGATGATTCGCGGATTGGTCGAGGAACATTCGCGCCTCGCGCATGACCCGGGCGAATTGCTCACCCGCATCAATCGCGCCCTCACCGTCATCCTGAAGCAGGCCGGGACGACGATGTTTGCGACCTGTTTTTATGTCGTGGCCGACATCGAGCGCGCGCAGTTGCGTTATGCGAATGCGGGCCACCCCAGCGCTTTGCACATCAGTCGCGACGGCGCGGACGCGGAGAAGCTCGACGGCCAGGACGCGCGCGGGCCGGCCATGGGAATTTTTGCGAGTGCGACCTACAATACGGCCGTGCGGCCGATGTCGAAAGGGGACCTGGTCATGCTTTTCACCGACGGACTTTTCGAGGTCGAGGATGCAACCGGGGAATTCTTCAACGAGGAAAAACTGCGCGACACGGTGCGTCGCCACGCCGCTCTCGCCCCGGAGGAGTTTTTCCACCGGGTGCTGGAAGACATTCGCAAATATTCGCAGGCCGAGACCTTCGCGGACGACGTCTGCGTGGTCGGAATACAGATCCGACAGACCGACCCGATCGCGTCCTAGTGATCTTCCCTTTTGCTGGAGCGTGCCGACATCCGGCGCGCTGTCGGGGTTGCGCATGTGCTCGAAATCGACCGCGCTATCGAAGTCTCCCGCGACCGCCTGGCCATTATTCTGCGCGGGGATGGAACGCTCCTATCCATGACATCGAGCAGGGACCCGGCCGCGTCCGCCGTTGGCCGGCGCCTCGGAGACGATTTTCTTGCTCACCATTTTACCCTGCGCATCGAAACCCTTCATGACGGCGCAAGCGGCCTTCTTTGCTATCTGTATTCTCCCCGCACGTTGCCGGCGCGGCGTGTGCGGGCTTCATTCTCTAGCCGTGAAATTTAAAGCGAAGCGAATCAAGGTGAACGATCAGATGCAGCGCGGTTATGAGTATCTCCTGACCAAACCGCCAGGGAAAGAGTTCGCCACCGGGTTCAAGCCGGAACTCACGCCCCGGCAGATGCTACGGCTCGGTGTGTTTGGCGGACGCTACATGACCGATTGCCGGAAAGAGTTTCCCTCGGATTGGTTCAAGGGCGCCAAACTCTGTCCGGAGCGTCATGACCCGAAGCTGAATTTCTTCGGTGTTAACGCCTCGCAACCCTTATCGGTCTGGCGCGAGAAAGGATGGATCTACCAGGAGGACCCGCGCGGCTGGTTCCAATGGTATTGCCGTTATTACCAGGGCCGGCGTTGTCCAGACGATCAGCGTCAGATTAAACGCTGGCGCGCCATCCGTCGCCACGTTGGCCAAGTGAAAAAGAATTGTCGGCGCGGCGATCTGACCTGCCGCCCAAAACAGCGCCAGGCGCTGCTGCACTGGGCCTACGACTCCCGAAAACTTTAAGTCGTTAGGCTACCGGCGGCCTCCTCAAATAGTGCTAAGGCTGGCGCAATAGGTCGCGTACATTGCGTTGCTCACTTCCACGAGCCGCTTCTGGATTTCCTCCAGATACTCGTGCAGGCCGTAGTCAAAAATTTCCCCGATCGTCACATAGTCGAGATCGGAACGGAGGCGGCCCGAGAGCCTTTCGGCCTCATTCGCATAGCGGCTCTCGTCCACGCCTGAAATCCGGTGCAGCGCCTGGTCGAGCGAGTCGATGCAGTAACGGATCGAGCGCGGGAATTCGCGGTGGGTGATGAGGAATTCCGCCACCTTCCAGGGCGCGACCTGGCTGACATAGAGTTTGCAGTAGGCTTCCAGCGCGCTGCAGGACTTCAACACCGCCATCCATTGGATCGTGTCGACGTTGCCGCCGACGTTTTCCCCGGAAGGCAGGATGATGTGATACTTCACGTCAAGAATGCGCGAGGTGGAATCGGCGCGCTCGAGGAAGGCGCCAATGCGAATGAATTCCCAGCCTTCGCCGTGCGTCATGGTCGCGTCGGTGATGCCCTGGAAAAGATGGGAGCCAAAGATGACCCGGGTAAAGAACTCGTGCGGGCTGGAGGCCAGCAACTGCTTCGCCTCGTCACTCTGCACGAAGAGATAGAGCCGGTTGATCTGTTCCCACATCTCGCTCGAGATCTGTTCGCGCGTAGTCCGGGCATTCTCCCGCGCGAGCGTGAGACAGGAGAGGATCGAGTTTGGGTTCTTCTTCTGCAGGGTCAGAAATTCAGTGACGGATTCTTCATCAGCCGCCGCGTAGAGGGAATCGAAGAGGTCGGTCTCCTCGAGCGACGCGATGACCGGCGCCCAATGCTGCATGGCATCGGCCTCGCCGCCGAGATCGAGCAGGAGTTGCAGGTTGACATCGAGGATACGGGCGTCGTTCTCCGCCCGCTCGATGTAGCGGCTCATCCAGTAGAGGGAATCAGCGACACGGCTTAGCATGGCAAAGTGCTAGATTGGAAAGGGGGAAGCTCAGGACTCATCCCTCTGGCGCGATTTAAGGAAGAGCGATTCACGGAGTTACTTCCTCGTCATCGACGACCCAGGTGTCCTTGCTTCCGCCGCCTTGCGACGAATTCACCACCAGCGATCCCTCACGCAAGGCTACCCTCGTTAGGCCGCCTGGGATAATCGTCACTTTTTCGCCGTAAAGAATGTAGGGGCGCAGATCGACATGCCGCCCCTGCATGGAATCGTCGCAAAAGGAGGGCGAACGCGAGAGCGCCACGATCGGTTGCGCAATGTAGTTGCGCGGGTCCTGACGGATCCGCCCCGCAAAATCCTCCAGCTCGGCCGCCGTCGCCTGCGATCCGATGAGCATGCCGTAGCCGCCGCTTTCATTGGCCGATTTCACCACCAGCTCCGGCAGATGCTCGAGGATATAATTAAGGTCGTCCGGCAACGAGGCCAGATAGGTCGGTACGTTCTCCAGAATGGGATCCTGCTCGAGGTAGTAGCGGATCATTTTTGGCACGAAATGGTAGATCACCTTGTCGTCCGCCACGCCGGTGCCGATCGAGTTGGCCAGGCTGATGCACCCGCAGCGATAGGCCTCGACCAACCCGGGCACGCCCAGGCCCGAATCCTTGCGGAAGACGCGGGGATCGAGGAAGTCGTCATTGATGCGCCGGTAGATCACATCGACCCGCTTCAGCCCCATGGTCGTGCGCATGAAAACGCAGCCCTCCCGCATGACGAGGTCGCGCCCCTCCACAATTTCTATCCCCATCGAACGGGCGAGAAAGGAATGCTCGTAGTAGGCGGAGTTGTAGACGCCGGGCGTGAGCAGAACCACAGTAGGCTCCGAGGCGGCGGGTGGCGCGATGTAACGCAGCGCGTTGAGCAGTTCCTGACTGTAATCTTCCACCGGCCGCACCCGGTATTCGGAGAAGAGCGTGGGAAAGATCCGCTTCATCGCCTGCCGGTTCTCGAGCACATAGGAGACGCCCGATGGACAACGGGCGTTGTCTTCCAGGACGAGGTAATTGCCCGCGCCGTCCCGGATCAGGTCGGTCCCGCAGATATGCACATAGATGTTGCGCGGCACATCGAAGTGCATGAACTCCGGCCGGAAACTGGCCGCCTCCCAGACGATCTGCTTCGGGATGACGCCGTCGCGCAGGATGTTTTGTCGATGGTAAATGTCGTGCAGGAAAAGGTTGAGCGCCGTGATGCGCTGGACCAGCCCGCGCTCGACCAGGTCCCATTCATGCGCCGGGATGATCCGCGGGATCAGGTCGAAGGGAAAGATCCGCTCCGTGCCCTCGTCGTCGTCGTAAACCGTGAAGGTGACTCCCTGACCGAGAAAGCTCGCCGCGGCCAGATCGCGCTTCCGCTCGAAATCCGCCGTGCCCATTTCCTTGAAGGTCGCGAGCAACCTGCTGTAATGAGGACGCGCCACGCCCGGCGCGGAAAACATTTCGTCGAAGAAAGCACCGACCTTGTATTGGGAGAAAAGGTCGGACATTGGAACATTCACTTTGTCTGTGCAAGAGAGCCACGCAACGAAAAATGGATCGGTCGACCCGGAGCACGACGCGGCCTGCGGGCGGGCCGCGGCCCGTTTCGGCGAGCGCTGGCTGCGGATCTACGCCGGGCAAAAGATGCGGAGCGATCCCATTTTCCCGGCGGCCTTTGAATTATTTCGCGGCAAGAGCCAGCCCCTCGTCGATGTCGGCTGCGGCGTCGGCCTGCTCGCGTGTTATCTGCGGGAGCGTGATTTCCGGCCGCCCATCACCGGCCTCGACTGCGATGGCCGGAAGATCGAGCGCGCCCGGGCGGTCAGCCACGGCGTCTACCGCGACCTTGAGTTTATCGAGCAGGACGTTTCCGATCCGATCGCGCAGACGGGCAACATCGTTCTCTTCGATCTGCTCCATTATCTTTCGCCTAACGACCAGGCGCGCCTGCTCGAGCGGCTCGCCGCCCGCGTCGCGCCCGGCGGCATTCTCGTCATTCGCGATTGTCCGCGGGAGCGGAATACGCGCTTTTGGCTGACCCATTTCGCGGAACGCTTCGCGCAGTTGACGACCTGGAACATGAAAGCGCAGCTGCATTTTCCGACCCGCGACGAGATCTTCGGGGCCTTTCCCGAGAACGAATTTTCCCGCTGCGTCGAACCGCTCTGGGGCCGCACGCCGTTCAACAATCACCTCTTCATTTTTCGGCGTCACGGGGCCGCAGCTGTTCGGGCTTAGGCAGCACGCAGCGGTAATTCGCGTTCGTCAGGCTGGCGAGGGTCAGCTCGAGGCAGCGCGGGTGAAAATCGGGCGCGCGCTCCGTGCGATGTCCTTCGTGCAGCAAGACGATCGCGCCCGGTTTCACACCGCGCATGATCCGCGCCGCGACCGCTTCGGCGTCTTGGCTGACGGTGTCGAGGCCGCGCACGGTCCAGCCGACCAGGTCCATTTTGCGCCGCTTCAACGCGGGATGAACCAAGAAATTTTTCAGCCCGGCCGGAGCCCGGAAATAGCGCGCCGTGACCGGACACTGATCCATCTCCGCGGCGATGCGCTGCGGCGGCAGACACCAAAAGATCCCGCTCGGATGCGTTGCGGTATGGTTCCCAATTTGATGCCCGGCTGCGCGAATCGCTTCCAGTTGCCCGGGAAATTCGGTCACGCGTGCGCCGATGACGAAGAAGGTCGCCCTCGCCTCGAAGCGCCGCAGGATTTCCAGCAAGCGCGGTGTGTGAACCGGGTCGGGCCCGTCGTCGATCGTAAGCCAGACTTCCCGGCGCGGCGTCTCGAAGTGCGTCACGACCCGCCCCCACCACTGGCAGTTCGCGACCAGCGTCGGAAAGAGGATGAACAGGTGCGAAAGGAAGAGCACTCCGAGCGCGAGGAGGGAGTGAACGGCGACGACGGCTAAGAAAAAAAGCGCCGCAAAGAGGCCAAAGCCGAGAATCAACCGTCGGCTCAGTTCAGGCTTCATGCAGAACTTTCAGAAGCAGAAGAGAGAACAGGTTGAGACCCAGGAGGAGCACCCAAAATATGCCTAACAAGCGAAGCCAGGCCGCGTCGTTCCGCATCAGCCCAAGCGCGAGCGCGGTGGTCAGCGTCATGATCACGAAATGTTGGAAGGGGTTATTCGTGACCGCGGTATAGAGGCCGAGACGGCGGAGCGCGCGCAGGATGAGCGCGTTCACGTAGTAGAGGAGGAGGAACGCGACCCAGATCGCGAAAGGCAGCAGGCAAAGGAGAAGCGCCTGTGCCGCCACCGGCCTGACGAGCGGCAGAAGCACTCGCGCCGCGGCGACACAGCTGATCCCGAAAACGAGAAAACCGAGCCCGTAGGCCTCCCAGCGGCTGAGCTCCGCGCGGTGCACCTTCCAACCGGCCAGTCGCGCTGCCAGGCGCGGCAGCGCAAAAGCGTATCCGAGCTGGTTCGGTCCGGCTTCTCTCATCGCAGGAAGATCGGGACTAACGAAAACCACTGCGACCAGTGCGCGGCGATCACCCTTTCGAGGTTGCGGGACCAGGTCTGCATCGCTTCCTCGATCACCGCCTCCCGGCCTCGCTCGTCCCGGCGGCAATGGATCGGCTCCAGCGCGAGGATTTTGTAGCGGTGAAATGAAGTGCGCACGACGAAGAGCGGGTGGATCGGCGCCTGGGTCACGAACGCCAGCATGAACGGTCCGTCGGGCAGCTGCACGTTTTCGCCGAAAAGGCGCGTCGGGCGCTGGGACACATTCGCGACCGCGCGATCGCCTTGGATGGATACGATCTCGCCAGCCCGGATTGCGTGCAGCAACTCGAAAGGCAAAGCCATGCTCGAAGTGTTGTAAGCGACCTTGACCGCCCCGGCGCCGGCCCGCTCAAGCGATTGGTCGAGATGTTGCGCCGTCTGCGCATCGGCTTCCGGTGCGCGCACCATCCGGATGTGGCGCTGGAAACGCTCCGCGAAAATCGCGGCGCCCAGGTCGTAGTTGCCCATATGCGCGGTGAGAAGAATGGCGCCTTTGGCCGCGGCGAGCTGGTCCAGGAATTCCGCGCCTTCCACTTCGTAGGCAAACTCGGTTTTGGCCAGCTTGTGATCGGCCGCGTCCGAGATCGTCCAGGCAAAGTTGTAAAGGGTGAGCCAGGCGCGCGCCTGGTTCAGAAGCGGGCTCGAGCCGGGCAGGATGACGCGCAGGTTGCTCAGGATGGCGCGCCGGGCCGGGGCGGCGAGAAAGAAAAATAAAATCGTCCAGAAGAAGATCATGACCGGCCGGAGGTAGAACGGCACGTTCGTTAGGCCAAAGTCCAGGTAATGCCGCCAGAGGACGCCGCGGACCGCGAAACGATGAAACCAGCGGCGCGAATCGGTCATGCAGCGTCCTGCCCCCTTTCCCGGCCTCTCGTACTCGCTGCAGCTTGCGCCAGCCTACGCTTCAACCGCACGCCGGGCCGGCGCCTCCAGCCCCTGTTTTTTCCCAGCGAAAAGGAATCGCAGGTTGAGCAGCTCTGCTCGCCACCAGCGGAAAAGACCTTTTCGGATCAATTTCTGGAGCCGAAAATCCGGAACGAATCCATCGTAGAGCTCGCGCCAGCCGCCGTTCTGCTTTCCGCAAGCGCCGTGCGCGATTCGGTTTTTCGCCAGGGCGCTCAGGCGCCGATTGTAGAATTTCATCATCGCGGCGAAGAGGCGGCCGGACGCTCCTTCAAAAGGCAGCTCGAGGAAGGCGCGCTCCGGGTTGGCATAGACCGGCCTAACGAGCCCGATAAAGTAGGTGCCGACATCGAGGAGAAGGGCGGCCGACATCAGATCTGCTTCGCCCATATAGAAGTACTTATCCTGGTAGAGCGTCTCAAACCAGGCGCGATAGGTCGTGGGGAATTGCTCGTTGTAGTAACGGCGGCGCTCCGACACCTCTTCGCCCGCGAGCGCCCGCGCTACCAGGTCGCTCACGATCGAGGTGGTGTAGGCGCAAAGATCGAGGCCGGGGCTGTAGAGCGGGTCGATGAAACTGGCCGCATCGCCCGCGATCGCCCAGCCGTCGCCGCAAACCTGCGCGCTGTAGTAGGGCAGGGCCGAGTAGGCGCGCGTGTCGTGCTCGATCACTTGCGCGTCGCGAAAAATCTCGCGCCCCACCGGATGCGCGAGGATGTGCTGGTGCAGGCGCGTGCCGAGATTGGGGCCCTCCGGCAGGGTGAAGAGTCGGCTGTCGTAAACCAGCCCCGCACTGTAATCACCGCCCTTGAGCGGGATGATCCAGCACCACCAGCCCTGGCCCATGAGATGATTCGTCGCCCAGGCCCGGCCGGTCCGCGAGGCAGCGGCGTAATCGGGAAACTTCTCCCGCCACTCGTAGCTGTCCCAATCCTTCAGGCCGCTGAAACGGGCCCAGACCGCGTTAATCGGGTGCTCGGTGTTTTGGCGGAAATGGCCCAGCTTGCGCGCGAGGAAAGCCGCGCGCCCGCTCGCGTCCACGACCCAACGGCAGCGCACCTCGCGTTCTTCCCCGTCGAGGTTCACGCCTAACGACTGGCTCTCCGCGCCGCCGAGATCGCAGCGCGAAACCTTGGCCGGTTTCCAAACCTCACAGCCGGCCTGGGTGGCGAGATCGAGGAGATGGGCATCGAGTTTCGCGCGATCCACCTGGAAAGTGGGCAGACGCGCCTGGTAACGCGCGCCGATCTCGACGCAGTCGTCGAAAGGCTGGTCGGGCCGGTTAGCGAACCAGAGCCGCAAACCCTGCTTGGTTAGTTGTTCGTGCCCGAGATAACTCGTCAGGCCGAGCACCCGGGTGAGGAAACAACTGCTCACTTCTGTGGTCGATTCGCCGACCTTGCGATCGAAAACGGTCGCTTTTTCGATGATCAAAATGCGAGTTTCTGGACGGTGCCGCTTGAGCAGGAGAGCGGTGGCCGCGCCGGAAAAGGCGCCGCCCACGATCGCGACATCGTAATCCTGGCTCATTGCACGATGATGGACTGCGGCCCCGGGAAACGCAATGATGCTCCGGCCCATGATCCTGACCAACGGACGACTGATTTTTCCCGACCGCATCGCCGAGGGGCTGTCCCTGCGGGTGGCGGACGGCAAGATCGCCGCTGTGGAAAGCGAACCTCCGCAGCCAGAGGAGGAGGTGTTTGATCTTGGAGAAAACTTGCTCGCCCCGGGGTTCATCGATCTGCACGTGCACGGCGCGGTCGGGCGCGACACGATGGAGGGAACGGTCGAGGCCTTTCGCGCGATCTGCGACTATCACCTGGGCGGCGGCACTACCTCTCTCCTGCTCACGACGGTGACGGCGCCGCTGGAGGAGATTGGCCGCGTCGTGCGGCGAATCAACGGCGCCCGTGCCAGCCTTCCGCAGATCTGCGGAGCGCATGTGGAAGGGCCGTTCATCTCGCCAGCGAAACATGGCGCGCAGCGGGCGGAGTTCATTTTGGAACCGAAACCGGAATTCGTTGAGCAGTTGCTCGCGATCGGTCCCGGCGTGCAGCGCGTCACGCTCGCGCCGGAGTTGCCGGGCGCGCAGGATTTGATCGCCCGCCTCAGGATGAATGGAATCGCGGTGAGCGGCGGTCACAGCGATGCCTGGGACGAGGACGCCCACGCCGGTTTCACCCTCGGGATGCATCAGGTGACGCATACGTTTAATTGCATGTCGTCGTTGCGGCGGCGCGACGGCGAGCGGGTGGCCGGCCTGCTCGAGTTTGCCCTGAGCGAGCCGGAGATTTTCTGCGAGCTGATTGCCGACGGCCACCACGTGGGCACGACCCTGATGCGGATGCTTTACCGCGCGAAAGGCGCGGCGGGGATCTGCCTGGTCACCGACGCCACGGCGGGAGCGGGTCTGCCTAACGAGAGTCGTTTTACGCTGGGCGAGAGCGAGTGCCTCATACGCGACGGCGCCGGCTGGCTGGCGGATGGCTCGGCCCTGGCCGGGAGCGCCGCGCGCATGATCGATCTCGTGCGGCAGATGGTAACGGAGGTAGGTGTTCCGGTGCACGAGGCGGTGCGGATGGCGACGGAAACACCGGCGCGCGCGATGGGGTGGGCGAACAAGGGAATGCTGGAGGTGGGGCGGGACGCGGATCTTGTTGTGCTCTCGCCCCAGTTGGAAGTTGTCCGGGTTTTTCGCAGCGGCGAAGTGGTCGTTGCTCAGGCATCCTGAGCTGGCGCAGCGCGGCGAAGGACTCCGCAGTTGCAAAAGACGACTGCCTGGGTGCGAGAGCGCTTGGATTGCAACTGCGAGGTCTCTCGCCGTCTGCGCCGCTCGGGATGACAAATGGAGCCTCCGTGGAGGGACGGGCGCCGTCCCGTCCCCGATCCAAAGCCACGGCGGGCGTCCCTCCAGTTACAACTGCGAGCGGAACGGCAGCATCGCTTCCTCGGTCACCCGCTCCCAGAGCGACCGGTTCTTGAATTGCTCGAGCGTGTATTGGGTCGAGCGCTTCAGGTCGCTCTCAAACATCGTCTCCATCTGCCGCCCGAAATCCCGGTCATAAATCGCGAGGTCGAGTTCCTCGTTAATCTCCGAGGAGCGTGGATCGAAATTGGAGGAACCGAAAAGAGAAAACATCCCGTCGACCACCATCGCTTTGGTGTGAATCATCGTCTGCTGATACTCGAAAATCTTGACCCCGCCCTCGAGCAAACGTCCGTAGGCGGCGCGGCCGGCCGACTTGGTGAGCGGCTGATCGTTATGCTGCCCCGGCACGATGAAACGCACATCGACCCCGCGCTGCACCGCTTTCACGAGCAGATCGACCTGATCGTCGTTCGGGGTGCAGTAGGCGTTGGTGATCCAGATGCGGTGCTCTGCCGCGGCGAAGGCAATCGCCTCGGTCAATGGGACCGGCGCGACGGAAAAGGAATGCGAGGCGATGACCTGCGCCCGCATCGTTCCCGCCGGTCCGAGGGCCGGGAATTGATCGGGGCCGCTCAGGGTTTCGCCAAACGTCTTGATCCAATGGCTCTCGAAAGCACCCTGCAACTCGCTCACGAGCGGGCCTTCGACCCGCGCCTGCACATCGTGCCAATGCTCCGGGTCCTGCGCGTGGCCCGACCATTGGTCGGCAAACCCGACGCCGCCGGTAAATCCAACCTTGCCGTCGACCACGAGAACGCGCCGATGCGAACGGCGATTCGTGCGATCGATCCGCCACGACATGAGCGGATGATAATAGGCAAACTTGCAGCCGGCTTCCTTCAGCATGTCGACGTCGGAATTGTCCAGGCTCCAGCCCGACCCGACTCCGTCGAGCAGAACGCGCACTTCCACACCGGCGCGGGCGCGCTCGATCAGGGCGTCGCGAAAAGTCCGACCCACTGCATCGGAATAAACAATGTAAGCCTGGAAGTTGACCGTCTTCTTCGCCCCTTGAATGGCCGAGAGCATGGCGGGGAAATAGGCGTCGCCATCCTGCAAGAGTTCGATCTTGTTTCCGCCGATGGGCACCGGGCCGGTCAGGGCGAGGGCAGAGCCGAAGAAAGCGGGATCGTTCACCCCGAAGGTGTGCTCGACGTGATATTCGAGGACGGAGCGGCGAATGAAAAAGATGCAGAAGACCGCCAGGAGCCCGAGGAAAGCGAGGGCGATGGCCACCCATTCCATCATCTCCAGCTCGAGTACGCCTGCCTTGTATTTCTTCCGGGTGCGCGCCATGAGCCGGATTGTAGCTTCGGCCGCGTCCGCCGCCTAGGGACGATTTGCGCGCAGCGATGACGAAGGGTTAATTGCAGGTCCCGCAGCCCTCCTGTGGTTTTCTTTCCCATGCCGACCAAAGCGACTTCGTCCCACTCCGAGACTCCGGAGAACGTCGTGCAGATGCCTTCGCCTAACGAGCCGCCGGCCAAGCCCGACTTCTCCGCGCACCGCAATTTCATCAACCGCGATCTGAGCTGGCTCGAATTCAACCGCCGCGTTTTCGAGGAGGCGCAGGACCCGGACCAGCCGTTGCTCGAGCGGGTCAAATTTCTCGGGATCGTGAGTTCTAATCTCGACGAGTTTTTCGAAATCCGCGTGGCTGGCATCAAGCAGCAGATCGCGAGCGAGACGAGCGATGTCGGTCCCGATGGGATGAGCCCGACGGAAACCTTCGAGGCGATCGAGCGGATCGCGAAGGAACTCGTGGCGGCGCAATACGCGCTTTGGCAGAAAGAGATCGAGCCCCTCCTCCGCCAGAACAACATCTTCATCCACCACGTGGGCGAGCTGAGCACGAAGCGGGCAGCCTGGGCCCGGCGTTATTTTCAACAGGAAGTGTTCCCAATGCTGACCCCGCTCGCGGTCGACGCGAGCCATCCCTTCCCCCAGCTCCTGAACAAGAGCCATAACCTGCTCGTCAGGGCGCGGGCGAAAAAGGGCGGCGAGCCGATGCACGCCATCGTGCAGGTGCCGCGGGCCGTCTCGCGTTTGATCTACATGCCGCGGGGCGAGAAAGGCGACGACAGCTGGAACTACATCTACCTCGCGTCGCTCATCAAACAGCACGTGGCCGATCTTTTCCCCGGCCTGCTGCTCGACGGCGTGCACGCCTTTCGCGTGACGCGGAACAGCGACCTCTACGTCGACGAGGAAGAGGCCGACAATCTCCTGCGCAGCATCGAACAGGAACTGCGCCGTTCCAGCCGCGGCAACGCCGTGCGCCTGGAGGTGGAGGCGGATTGCCCTGACGATTTCGCTGATCTGCTCCTCGAATTCTTTCAGTTGACCAAGGCCGATCTCTACCGGCTCGACGGACCGCTCTCGATGACGCACCTCGCGCCGCTCGTCGCGAACGATGCCCTGGCCAAGCTGAAGGACCGCGTCTTTCAACCGGCGCGCGACCCGGCCCTGCCACCCCATGCCGATATCTTCGAGGCGATGCGGAAACAGGATATTCTGCTCCATCATCCCTACGAAAGTTACGACCCGGTGGTGGAACTGGTCGAAAGCGCCGCGAAGGATCCGCTCGTCCTCGCGATCAAGATCACGCTCTACCGGACGAGCGGCGATTCGCCCATCGTCGAGGCGCTGATCGACGCCGCGGCCGCGGGCAAACAGGTTACCGCGCTGGTCGAGCTGCGCGCGCGTTTCGACGAAGCGGCCAACATCCAGTGGGCCCGTCGCCTCGAGGAATCCGGCGCGCACGTGGTCTACGGCGTGGTCGGCTTGAAGACGCATTGCAAGGCACTCCTGATCGTTAGGCGGGATCCCGATCGGCTTCGGCAATACGTCCATCTCGGTACGGGTAACTACCATCCGCGAACCGCGCGGATCTACACCGATTTCAGCCTCTTCACGACCGCGCCCGAGCTGACCGAGGAAGTCGCCATCGTCTTCAACACATTGACCGGACTGGCCGGTTATCCGGGCTTGAAGAAACTCCTCGTCGCTCCCTTCGATCTGCACAGCCGATTGATCGCGCTGATCGAACGCGAGCGGGATCACGCCCGGGCCGGGCGGCCGGCGCGGATCGTGGCGAAGCTCAATTCGTTAGTCGACCAGGAGGTGATCGAGAAACTCTACGAGGCCTCCTGCGCCGGGGTGAAGATCGACCTGATCGTGCGCGGCATCTGCGCGCTCCGGCCGAAGATTCCCGGCCTGAGCGAGCACATTCGCGTCATCAGCATTGTGGGCCGCTTTCTCGAGCACAGCCGCATTTACTATTTCGAGAATGGCGGGAAATCGGATCTCTACCTCGCGAGCGCCGATTGGATGCCGCGCAATTTCTATCGGCGGGTCGAGATCGCCTTCCCGATCGAGGCGCCCGCGCTGCGCCACGAGATTATCACCGAGGTGCTGCCGCGTTTCCTGACCGATTATGGCAAGGCGCGCGAGCTGCAACCCGACGGGCGCTACGTGCGGCTGAAACCAGGGGAGGGCGCGCCGCGTTCGCAGGCCCAGCTCCAATTCCGCGAGCACTCGCGCCGGCAGGCAAAGAAGCTGGCCGAGAAACAGCGCGCGGCCAAGATGCGGCTTTCGCCGATCAAGAAATTTCCCAACGAACGAAGATGAAAAAAATTCTCGTTGTCGATATCGGCGGGTCCAACGTGAAGCTGATGATCTCGGCTGCGGGGAAACGGCGCAAGTTTCCATCCGGTCCAAAGCTTACGCCGGCGGAGGCTGTGGCTCAGATTAAGAAAGAGACGAAGGATTGGAATTTCGAGGCGGTCGCGGTCGGTGTTCCGGCGCCGGTGCGGGCGGGGAAGATCGTGAAGGACCCCAAAAACCTGGGCAAGAACTGGGCCGGCTTTGATTTTACCAAGGCGCTCGGGAAGCCAGCGCGGGTCATCAACGACGCCGCGCTCCAAGCGCTTGGCAGTTATCACGGGGATGGCCGGATGCTCTTCCTGGGGCTCGGGACCGGACTCGGCTCCGCGCTGGTCTGGTCGGGTCACGTGCTCCCGCTCGAGCTGGGCGATTTGCCCTTCCAGGAAGAATGGATCATCGAGGACTGGCTCGGTGAGAAAGGGATGGAACAGCTCGGTAAAAAAGATTGGCTGGGGGAAACCATGCGCGCGATCAAACAGCTTAAGCTGGCATTCATCGCTGATTACGTCGTCCTCGGCGGCGGTAATGCGCGGCTCATCCAGAAGCCGCCCGAAGGCGTGGAGATGGGGCACAACCGTAAGGTCTATCCGGGCGGTGTGCGGCTCTGGGAGACAGAACGTGATGGCAAGACTCCGAAGTGGCGCATCATGTAGGAAGAAAAATCGAAGCTCCGATCACCTGTCATCATGCGGCAATACCAGGAGCTTCTCCGTCTCGTTCTCGAAAAGGGCAATGAGCGGACCGATCGCACCGGCACCGGCACGCTATCGGTCTTCGGGGCGCAGGCCCGGTTCGATCTGCGCGAGAGCTTTCCGCTCCTGACCACGAAGAAACTCCACCTCAAATCGATCATCCACGAGCTGCTCTGGTTTTTGCGCGGCGACACGAACGTTGCTTACCTCCAGGAACGCGGCGTCACGATCTGGAACGAATGGGCTGACGAGGAAGGCGACCTCGGCCGGGTTTACGGCGCGCAATGGCGCGACTGGCGCGGGCCTGGGGGCGAGCGGATCGACCAGATCGATCGCGTGATTGCGCACATCCGGACGAATCCCGACAGCCGCCGGCTCATCGTCACGGCCTGGAATCCGGCAGAGGTCGACGCGATGGCTTTGCCGCCCTGCCACGCGCTCTTTCAATTCCACGTCCAGGATGGCGAACTGAGTTGCCAGCTTTACCAGCGGAGTGCCGATCTCTTTCTGGGCGTGCCGTTCAACATCGCGAGCTACGCCCTCCTGACGAGGATGGTGGCGCAGGTTTGCGGCCTAACGAGCGGAGAATTCATTCACACTTTTGGCGATCTGCATCTATATCGAAATCATCTCGAGCAGGCGCGCGAGCAACTCAGCCGCGAGCCGCGGCCCCTCCCGCGGATGGAATTGAATCTCGCAGTGCAAAACATCTACGATTTCCAGTTCGAGGATTTCACTCTGGTCAGCTACGATCCGCATCCTGCGATTAAGGCGCCGATCGCGGTCTGAACCCGTCGGTGGAGTCCCATCGGTAGGGCGAGACTCCGTCGAGCGGGGGAGGTTAACCTCTCCGCCGTCGAGCCCACTCCCCGGCTCGACAGAGTCTCGCTCCACCGATCGGGTTCAAACCTCCTTAGGCTGAAGCAGCCTTCGCTTGCGCCGCCCCGGCAGGTATTCTTATTTATTACGTGAAAAAGTGGATTGGATACGTCTTTCTCATCGCGTGTGCCGGGACCGCCCTGGCCACCGAGCCAACTGCGACTTCGATCGAGATCGATCTGCGGGACCAGGCCGCCTACTTGATTCGTAATGGCCGCGCCGTGCTTTCCACACCGATCTCCTCCGGCCGCTACGGCCATCTCACCGAGCCCGGCTCGTTCAAGGTGGTGGAAAAGGAGCGTGACCATTTCTCGACCCTCTACGGCCGGATCGAGGACGTGCGCGGTAACACGATCGCAGCCGATGCGGATTCCGACATGCCGGTGCCGAAGGGTGGCAGGTTCGTGCCCGCGCCGATGCGCTATTTCATCCGCTTCAACAACGCGATCGGCATGCACGCCGGTTATTTGCCCGGCTATCCCGCCTCGCACGGGTGCATCCGCCTGCCGGAAGAAAAGGCCATCGCGATTTTCAACGCGGTCGAGGTGGGAACGCCGGTGACTGTCTTCGGTCGTACCCCGCGAGGGCGCGAGCTACAGGAGGCGCGGCTGCAGCGCCCGCGCCGGTCGTTCTCGCCTAACGAGCCGCGCGCTTATCATCCCGCGCCCTGGTGGGTGCGGTAAAGGAAGCCGGCGCCATCACGGGTATCGCTACCGGCTGGGGGAGCGAGACTCCGTCGAACTTGGGGGGAGGCTCGGACACGAGAGCGAGACCTTCCCCCGGCTCGACAGAGTTTCGCTCCACCGGAGCAGCAGGAGATCTCGGAGATCGGTTCCGGAACGAATCTCTTTGTTTTCCTCAGCGTCCTCTGCGATCTCTGCGGTGGAAACAGGATCTCCGATGACGCTCGCCGAACTGCAACGCCTCTACGACCAACCGCTCTTCGATCTCATCTCGCAGAGCCGGGAGAAGCACTTGCAGCATTGGCGTGGTGGGCACGTGCAACGTTGCAGCCTGCTTTCGATCAAAACCGGCGGATGCAGCGAGGATTGCGCCTATTGCGCCCAGAGCGCGCATTATGCCACCGGAGTGGAGCGCGAAGAATTGATGCCGGTGGACGAGATCATGGCAGCGGCGAAAAGAGCACGCGGCCAGGGCGCGACCCGTTTTTGCATGGGAGCGGCCTGGCGCGGCGTGCGCGACGGGACGCCGAAGTTCGAGCAAGTGCTCGAGACGATTCGCGAGGTGAGCCAACTAGGGATGGAAGTCTGCGTCACGCTCGGCCAGATCGGATCGAACGAGGCGCGCAAACTGAAGGCAGCCGGCGTCACCGCCTATAACCACAACATCGACACCTCGCCCGAGTTTTATCCCGAAATCGTGACCAGCCACACCTTTGCTGATCGCCTAACTACCATCGCGGCGGTGCAGGAAAGCGGCATGTCCGTTTGCTGCGGAGGGATTGTCGGGATGGGCGAGACGGCGCAGGACCGGCTGCGCATGCTCGAGGTCCTGAGCAACTTCGATCCGGCGCCCGAGAGCGTGCCGATCAACTGCCTCATGGCGATGCCGGGCACACCGCTGGAAGACCAGGCCCCGATCGATATTTTCGATCTCGTTAGGCTGATCGCGCTGACGCGCCTGGCGCTTCCGCAGGCGCGAGTCCGTCTCGCCGCGGGACGCACCCGCCTGACCCGTGAAGGGCAGGCGCTCTGTTTTTTCGCCGGCGCGAATTCGATCTTCTACGGCGACAAGCTGCTGACGGCGGCCAACCCGGCGGCCGATGCCGATGTCACCCTGCTCAGGGAGCTGGGTCTGGCCGTGGAGCTCTAACGGCTTCCCTGATCATCTTCACCGTGGCAGCATCGCCCAGACGAATGACGTCATGCCAAAATGATTCGGCTTTACGCCAGGCGCGGCGACTGCCAGCATCAGCCGCCGGGCAGAAAACCTCGTGAGAATCGTCACCCCCCTTGCTGCAATTTCGTTGCTCTGCGTTTCGGTCCTGGGAGCAATGGGCGAGCCGGAGGGCCTCCTGCTCTACCACGAGCCGCTCACTTCTTTCACCGAAGCGACGGAGTTCCAATCCTTTCGGCATGATAACCCGCTTTATTCCACGGTTGTGACCGACCGTGGTGAGCGCAAACAGATCAAATCAGGAGGTGTCATCGCGATCGTTCCGTATCCGCCCACGAATTTTGAGCCGGTGTTCGAGAAAACGGCGGCAAGCGCAATTAAGACGATCAGTTCCCTGACAGATTCCCATCCGCAAGTGAGGCCGCAGTTGGAGAAGGCCAGAGCCAGATGGTTGCGCGCGCTGGCCGCCTTTCGCGAAACCCGCAGGCTGGCCGCCGTCTCCCTGAGCCCCGAGACGGAGAAACCCCGCCTATCCTTATCGAGCGGCGCTCTTGCCTTCAAATCTGACGCCCTGGCGGATCGCGAATCGGGTAGAGATTGGCAAAAAGGAACCGTCCCAGATCATCCAACGCAGGGTCCCTGTGTTCTCGACGGTTCCGGCCAACCATTCGGGCGATTGGATGGGAGATCCCAATTACCGTTCGGCTCTGGAACGAACAACTATCGTCGGTCGACCGGAACCGTCCATCGCACGCGACCCCAACCGCCCAGCTCCGACACCTTACCGCACGCCCTGAGGTTCAAGCCGCCTGCGAAGTGTGTGCAAGGAGGTCGCCGTAGAGCTCTTCGTAGCGTTGCGCAGCCAGCGTCCAGGAAAAATCGAGGCTCGCGGCGCGGCGCCGGAGGCGCTCCCATGCCGTCCGATCTTCAAACACTTCTCGCGCCCGCTTGATCCCGTCCCAGAACGGTTCGCTCCCGTATTCATAGAAAAGGAAACCATAGCCGGAGTCGGTCGAGGGATCGTAGTCGGCGATAATCTGCTCCGCCCCCCGGATGGCGCGGGCAATTGGCAGGACACCATACTTGAGGCTGTGCATGGCGCTGAAGGCGCCCGGTTCCACCCGGGAGGGAATTAGTGCGATGTCGCTCCCGCCCTCGATCAGGTGGGCGAGCGTCTCGTCGTAATCGTGGCGGTAGGCCAGGCGCTCAGGATATCTGCGCGCGGCGATGGCCAGCGCGGTTTCGTAGGCTGGATCGCCTTTGCCCAGGATAACGAGGCGCACGTCGTCGGCGAGGAGGCGGTCGAGCACGGGCAGGAGAATATCGAAGCCCTTCGAGCCGGTCAGGCGGGTGACCATCCCGAAGACCGGGCCGCGCGGAGCTGGCGCGAGCTCAAGCTGAGCCAGGAGCGCATCGCGCGAAGCGCTCTTGCGCTCCAGGCGATCGGGGCCGTAGTGGCTCGGCAGGAGTTTATCCGTCGCCGGATTCCAGCGCCGGTAATCGGCTCCGCCCACGATGCCCGTCAGGCGGTGGGCATGCTCGCGCAGGACGACCGCGAGACCTTCGCCTAACGACTCCGTCTGGATCTGGTGCGCGTAGGGCTCGCTCGAGACCACGATCCGATCGGCAAACAGAATCCCGCCTTTGAGCAGGTTGAGCCGGCCAAAAAACTCGACCCCGCGCAGATCGAAATAGCGGCCCGGCAGGTTTGTCAGGGCGAAATCCCAAGTTTCGAAATTGCCCTGTTCCTCGAGGTGATGAATGGAGAGAACGGTGGCAAAAGGCAGGCCGCGATCGCGCACCAGGACGGGGACGAGAGCGGCCGTCCAGTCGTGGCAGTGGAGGATTTCGGGACTTGGCGTCATGCGGCGCGCGATCTCGACTGCGGCCTTGCTGAAGAAGATGAAGCGCGCGGCGTTATCCGGATAGGGTTCGCCGCGTTCCTGGTAAACGCCCGGGCGATCGTAAAGCTCGTCGCAGCGGACAAAGAAGATCTGCAAATCCTCCGCAGTGCGTCCTTCGAGGAGATCGGCCGAAAGGACTTTATCCCCTAACGAAATATCGAGACTTACGCTGAGCGGTCGCGTCTTGATCTTCTTGTTCTGCCGGACCTCGCGGTAGTAGGGCATGGCGAGCGCGATCTCGTGGCCGCGGGCCTTGAGCTCGCGGGGGAGCGCGACGAGCACGTCCGCCAATGCGCCGGAGCGGGCGAGGGGCCAGCCTTCGCTGCTGATCATGAGGATTTTCATCGGGTAATTTAACCACGGATTACACGGATGGCACCGATGGGAACAGGAAACGGGTCAGGAAGGCGCTTTCCCATCTGTGAAATCGGTGCAATCCGTGGTCGAAAACTCTTCCTTCACCCATTCCAATGCTTCCTCGCGGTTGCGCAGCGTCCCTTCCAGTTGCCGCGTCTCGACCGCCTCTAAAATGTCGCTGAAGCGCGGCCCAGGCTTCATCCCGAGCGCGATCAGGTCATCACCGCGGACGAGCGGGGGCGGAATGATTGGCTCGTTCGCGAATTCCTCGCTCTTGCGCTGGAGAAACTCGTAGTTGTCGAGAATCCCGTGGCTGCTCGCGCAATCGACCCGGTGCAGCTCCAGCTCGTCGGGAAAGGTCGGCCGGGCCATGAAGCGTTTCAGCCGCGCGACCCGCATGTTGGGCACGTCCTTGAAGACCATGTGCTGCCGCACCGCCTCGACCGTGGCGTCGATCTCGGCGCGGGAGAAACGAAGCCGCTGCATGAGCGCTTCGGTCATTTCGGCGCCGACCCGATCGTGGCCGTTGAAGCGGATCCGGCCTTCCCCGTCGACGCTCGCGGTCGGGGGCTTGCCGATATCGTGAAAGAGGACGCTCAGCACAAGCGGCAGGGAGACGTTCTCCGGCAGCAGCTTTAGCATCAGGCGCGTATGCTTGAAGACGTCGCCCTCGGGGTGAAATTGCGGCGGCTGTTCGCACCCTTTCATGGCCGCAAGCTCCGGCAGGACCTGTTGCATCAGGCCGCTCGCGTCGAGGAGGTCCCAGCCCCGCACGCGCTGCGGGGAAAGGAAGATGCGCACCAGCTCTTCCCGGATCCGTTCCGCGCTGATCTCGCCGATCGTGCCGGCGGCCTGCACGAGTGCTGACCAGGTGGCGGATTCGATTTCGAAGTCGAGCACGGTCGCGAAACGGATCGCGCGCAAGAGGCGCAGTCGGTCCTCCGCAAAACGCTCGGCGGGATTGCCAATCGCCCGGATGAGGCGCGCAGCGAGGTCGTCCCGGCCGCGGACGAAGTCGATCACGGTATCGTTAGGGGGATCGAAGAACATCCCGTTGATCGTGAAGTCGCGCCGGCGCGCATCCTCTTCGGGAGAGGAGAAGTGCACTTCCGCGGGACGGCGGCCATCGAGGTAGAGGCCATCGGAACGGAAGGAGGCGACCTCGACCTGAAAGCCGTCTTCGAGCACCACGATGACGCCGAAATGCGCCCCGACCGCGTAGGTGCGCGGGAAGATCTTCTGGATTGCTTCGGGACGCGCATCGGTCGCGATATCGAAATCTTTCGGCGTTTTTTCCAGCAGGAGATCGCGCACGCAGCCGCCCGCGAAATAGGCGACATGGCCGGCTGCGCGCAGTTGATCGACGAGCCGGCGGGCCGTCGCCATCATCGGCGGTATTTCGTCCTCGCGCCGGGTCGGGTTCACAGAGCCACGCTCGCCGCTCGGGCCGCGGCTGTCGAGAACGGGCTCGGGTGCTGCGCCCGATTTACGAAGCCGCCTTCTGGGCCGGGCTGACCGCGATGACGCTGGTCGGAATCCTGACCTGGACGGGTCTCATGCTGCTGGGCGTGCCGCTTGCCCTGCCCCTCAGCCCGCTCGTGATGATCCTCGGCTTCATTCCCAACCTGGGCCCGATCCTGGCGGCGCTGCCGGCGTTTTTGATCGCGATGTCGCATCGAACGGTGCTCGGGCTCTATGTCGCGCTGCTCTACACCGTGGTCCAGATGCTGGAGGGCTATGTTATCACGCCGCTCATTCAGCAGCGCGCGATTCGGATGCCGCCGGCGCTGCTCATCGCCGCGATCGTCGCGGCGGGGTTGCTCTTCGGCTTTCTCGGGATGCTCCTGGCGGCTCCGATGTCTGCGGTGCTGCTCGTCTTCGTGCAGCGCTTCTATTTGGAGGATGTGCTGGGCGACCCGGCGGTTCGGCGCGAATCGCGGAAGGAGTAAACCATGAAACAGACGACGGCGATGCAGATGCAGGAGTCGGCGACGTTAAAGGCGGGCCAGGGATGGGCGAAGGGGAGATGCAGATCGAAGAGCAGGAAATCGATCACGTGCCCGTGAACGAGGCGGTCGGTCAGGTTACCGAGAACGCCAGCGAGGAGGAGGGCGAGCGCGACGCGGCGCCACGGGTCGCGTGGTTCCTTGCGGGTGAGCAAATAAGCTACCACGACGAGCGCGACGCAGGAGAGAACGATGAAAAAGCCGTTATTGTTGCGGAAGGAGCCGAAGGCTGCGCCGGTGTTGGTCACGTGCACGAGCTCGAAGAAATCGGGCAAGACGATGCGCGGCTGAGTGGGATCGATGAAGCGCAGGACGAGATGCTTGGTCAGCTGGTCGAGCGCGTAGAGCGGCAGGGTGAGAAAGAGGAGGATCTTCATGCGCGGGCCTCCACCACTTCCGCGCAGCGTTCACACAGCTCCGGGTGAGCCGCGATCGTGCCGACGGCGGCGCGATGGCGCCAGCAGCGGGCACACTTTTTGTTAGGCGTATGGGCGATTGTCGCAGCCGGTTCCCCGGCGCTTTCCAGCCTGAGGTCGCTCAGGATAAAAAATTCCTCCAGTTCTTCGCGCGGGATGGAAGCGGCCAAGCGCGCATCGCATTGGAGCGTGACGGCCGCCTCCAGCGCGTTGCCGATCAGTTTTTCCTGGCGCGCTTTTTCGATCGCCTGGCCGATGATCCCGCGCAGCTGGAGAAGCCCGTCGACTTCCTCCCTCACGAACGCGTCCCGCCACTTCTCCTCCGGTTCGGGAAATAACTGGAGGTGGACCGAGCCGCCGCGGCCGAGGTAGCTCCAGGCTTCCTCCGCGGTGAAAACGAGGATTGGCGCGAGCAACCGACAAAGGACATCGAAAATCTGGTGCATCGCAGCCTGGCTGGCGCGGCGACGCGGGGCGTCGGGAGCGTCGCAATAGAGGCGGTCCTTCGTGATGTCGATGTAGAGGCTGCTCAGGTCGACGGCACAGAATTGGTTCAGCGTGTGGTAGACCTTGTGGAATTCGTAGGCGGCGTAAGCGGTGCGGCATTCGTCGATCACCTGCTGCAGGCGATCGAGGATCCAGCGATCGACAAGGGTGAATTCCGTTTTCGCGTTTTCCTGCGCCGCCGGCTCAAAGTCAGAAAGGTTGCCTAACAAGATGCGCAGGGTGTTTCGGATGCGCCGGTAGGTGTCGCCGAGGCGGGTGAACATCTCCTCGGAGAAGGGCACATCGTCCGTGTAGTTAACGCTACTGACCCAGAGCCTGACAATATCGGCACCGTGCCGTCCGACGAAGTGACCGGCGTCCATCGGCTTGCTGTAGCTGCTCGACTTGGAGATCTTTTTCCCGTCGACGTCGACCACGAAACCGTGTGTGACACAAATTTTGTAAGGCGCGCGATCGTGTAGCGCGACGCTCGTCATGAGCGAGGATTGGAACCAGCCGCGATGCTGGTCGGTTGCCTCGAGATACATGTCGGCCGGGTCTCGCAGCTCGGGGCGCGCCGCGCAGACGGCGCGATGGGAAACGCCGCTGTCAATCCAGACGTCGATCGTGTCGTTGCGGTGGCGGGTTCCTTCAGGCAGGTCGAGTTCCCGGGCCAGCGCCGCATCGTCGAGCTCAAACCATACGTTCGAGCCGCGCTGCGCGACGAGGTCGGCGAGCCGGCGGATCCATTCGGGATTGAGCTGGGCGGTGCCCTCTTCGGAATAGAAAACCGGCAGGGGCACGCCCCAGCTGCGCTGACGGGAGATGACCCAGTCCGGCCGAGATTCGACCGTACCGGCGATGCGGTTTTCGCCCCAGGCCGGGAGCCAGGTTACCCGTGTGATGGCCGCGAGTGCTTGCTTCCGCAGATCGTCGATGCGGATAAAGAACTGCTCGACCGCGCGGAAGATGATGGGTGTTTTGGAACGCCAGCAGTAGGGATAGGAGTGCTGGTACGGTTGCTCGGCGATGAGCATTTGGCGCTCGCGCAGCAGCCTAACGATGTCGGCATTGGCATCGAAAACGTATTGGCCGACCAGCTCGGGCAGGCCGACCTCTTCAGTGTAGCGGCCGAGATCATCGACCGGCGAGAGAATGGGAAGGTCGTTGGCTTTGCCTAACGAATAGTCGTCTTCGCCGTGGCCCGGCGCGATGTGGACCGCGCCGGTCCCGGTGTCCATCGTGACGAAGTCAGCGCTCAGCACGATTGCGGTCCGCGGCAGGAAAGGGTGCTGCGCGCCGATCCCTTCAAGTTTGTTGCCGGGAAATTTCTGGAGCGGCTCGCCCGCGGGCTGCCAGCCCGTCGCGTCGGCCACCGTCCCGGTCAGACTGGCCGCCAGGAGGAGGACCTCGGTCTCGTCACCGCGAGTGAATTGTTGCGCGACGTAGATCTCTTTCGGGTGAACGGCAATGGCGAGATTAGCCGGCAAGGTCCAGGGCGTGGTCGTCCAGATCACGATGCTGGCCCGGCCTTTCCACTCTCCTGTGACGATCGGAAATTTGACGTAGGCGGCGGTATCCTGGCGGTCTTGGTATTCCACTTCGGCTTCGGCCAGGGCGGTTTGCGCGCCGGTGCTCCAGAACACCGGCTTCAACGATTCATAAACCAGCCCGCGCTCCACGAAAATGGCGAAGGCGCGCAGGATCTCAGCCTCGTAGGCCGGGTTCATCGTCAAGTAGGGATGCTCCCAGTCGCCAAAGACCCCGAGGCGCTTGAACTGCTCGCGCTGAATGTCGATGAATTTGCGCGCGAACGCCTCGGACCGCTGCCGCACTTCGAGCGGTGAAAGTCCGCGTGTCTCCTTGACCACCTTGTATTCGATCGGCAGCCCATGGCAGTCCCATCCGGGAACGAACGGCGCGCGATAACCAGCCATGGTTTTCGATTTCACGACGAGATCCTTGAGGATCTTGTTCAAAGCTGTGCCCATGTGCACGTCGCCGTTGGCGAAGGGCGGACCGTCGTGCAGCACGAAGAGTTCAGCCTCGGCGCGTGCGGCCTGGATCTGCTCATAGAGCCGCGTTTCCTGCCAGGATCGCAGCATCTCCGGCTCGCGCGCGGCCAGGCCGGCCTTCATCGGAAAATCCGTTTTCGGCAGGTTGAGGGTCTCCTTGTAGTTCTGGCTCATCGCGGAGCGGCGACGCTAACATTCACCCTCCGAAAAGCAACGCGCGGAGCCGGGTCGCGGGCGGAAGGAAACGGGTGATAGGGCGGCTGCGACCGATTCGACGTTCAGCAACCCAACAAATGGCTTTTTTGTTTTGACCCGGCGGAGAAGAGGTTAATGTCGCCGCCAATGCAACCGAGTTGTCGATGATGAGACGATTCCTTCCTTTTGCGATTATCGCGATTGTTGCCCTTGTGACGGCCGGAGTGGCGTCGACGCTTTACCGGTCAAAAATGCAGTCGCCCGCACCGCGCGCTGCGACGGCTGCCACGTCTCCCGCGGCTGCGATGTCTCCCATGGCTGCTCCATCTTCAACGGCTGCTCCGTCTGCCATTCCCAACGCGGCGGGACCCCCGCTGGTGCTGGCGCCCCCGGATGAGAAAGGTGACGCGTCAGTCCATGCGCGCGGTCCTCACGACGCCCCCGTGACCCTTGAGGTCTACGGCGATTTCCAATGTCCCTCCTGCGCCACGGCCTCGGCCATGATCGACGATTTGCAGAAGGAGTATAACGGGCAGGTGCGGGTCGTTTTCCGGGAATTTCCGCTCGCCATGCACAAGCATGCGGTAGAAGCGGCGATGGCGGCAGAGGCGGCGGGATTGCAGGGACACTTCTGGGAGATGCACGACACGCTTTACCAGTATCAGTCGGTCTGGAGCAGAACTTCCGATGTTTCCCGCCTTTTTACCGCGTATGCGGAATCGATGGGGCTGGATCTGGACCAATTTCGGGCTGATTCGAAGAGCCCGGAGATTCAGGCTCGTGTGATGTCCGATGGAGATGGCGGCGTGGCCCGCGGGGTCCAAAACACTCCGACAATTTTCGTGAATGGGAACGAGGCGAAAGCGGCTTTCAATCGGGAGAGATTGAAGGCCGCGATCGATGCGGCGCTGGCGGAATAGAAGCAATCCTGACTTGGCTGCCAAAACTACCAGACCACTCAAGGCGCCGATCCCTGGTCGACCACGCTCTGCCCGCTGGGTTGACTGGACGATGGCGCTGATCGCGCTGCTCGGACTGGCGGACTCCACCTATCTGACGGTGGCGCATCTGACCGGGGAGGACGCAGTCTGCGGCTCGGCCCTTGGCTGCTCGATCGTGCTCGGCAGCGCCTACGCCACAACCGCGGGGATTCCGACGGCCGCCTTCGGCGTGCTAGCCTACTTCACGGTGTTCAGCCTCGCGGTATTGTCCGCCTTTGGGTATCGGATGCGGACATTCCTCATCGTCCTGGCGGTGGTCATGTTTGCCGCCTCACTTTATTTTCTCTACCTGCAGGCGTTCGTACTGCATGCCTTTTGTCCCTTTTGCCTGTTCTCTGCGGCATTGACCTTCCTTCTCGCCGGCCTCCTGCTGGCTTTTCCATCGGTCCGGTAAGAATTTGCCGGACCGAGGGTGCCCACGGGAATCGGGCCATCGTCGCAGTTAGCTAGCTGCGAAGGGCTTGACGAAACCCCTAAATTTCTTGCCGCGCGTGAGCTTCTGGGACCGGTCGGGTAGGAACTACCGCCATACCTGACGAAATCGTAAGAATAAAACTCCGTGACACCTGCCGCTGGCGTTTGATAGCCTCTATAACAGGTAAAACGTCTTTACCTGCTCAGTACAACTCACACAGAAGAAACATATACACATGATAAAAAATTCAGGATCTCGAGGCGCGTTCGTTAGGGTGCGCCTAATAATTGGATTCGCGCTCAGCGCGCTCGGTGTCTTTTTGGC
The DNA here is from genome assembly GCA_039933235.1 of Spartobacteria bacterium. Taxonomy (GTDB): domain Bacteria; phylum Verrucomicrobiota; class Verrucomicrobiia; order Chthoniobacterales; family UBA10450; genus Palsa-1392. Next base: position 41,036 of record JBDTOL010000049.1, read on the forward strand.
GATAGTGGCCTTTGGCCTGTATCCCGGGGCATCCGCGGTGGCTGCAAAGCCAGCCCCGCAGCAAGCACAACAGTGGCAACCAAAATGGGTTGTCGTTCACTCCTCTCAGCACGACGTCTCGGCGCCCCTCCGCGATATGGCGATCTGGAATCTCCCAGCCTTGGAAACGGAACACGAAGGCAACGAAAACCCGCCAATTGGCATCATTCGAGCCGCTGGAAGCAGACCGGACACGGTCGTGCAAGGCAAATTCATGGCTAATCTGCTGGCCACGATACTTCCTGGTCTTAACTTTGACGGCATCCCCTATCCGGGTGTGGTCTGCAACTGCGCTCCGCCCGACACCAATGGTGCTGTTGGCGCGACTCAGTACGTTCAGATTGTAAATGAGGGCTATCAGGTCTTTGACAAGGCAACCGGCAATTCGGTGCTTGGCCCCGCGAGCATCCGGTCCGTCTGGGCTGGCTTTGGCGGTGTCTGCGAAACCAGTGGCTCGGGCGACCCGGTCGTGCTCTATGACAAGCTGGCCGACCGCTGGGTTCTCACCCAATTCGCTGTCAGTGCCGGCACCAGCGTCCCAAACCGGGAGTGCGTTGCCGTTTCCACCACGAGCGATGCAACTGGCACATATAATCGGTACGACTTCGATCTTCGCCCCTACGGCGCCAACTTTTACGATTATCCAAAACTGGGCACCTGGCCCGACGGCTATTACATGGCGATGAACGTGTTCAATTCGTCAGGCACGGCCTACCTCGGCACGCAGCCGTTCGCCTTCGACCGGGTGAATATGTTAGCTGGCAACCCGGCTGCCATTCTCAGCCCTGGTCTCGTCGGTGTACCGGCCAATAACGAGGATCCGGTAATACCCTCAGACTTCGACGGTAAGATATTGCCGCCTTCTGGCGCTCCGAATACGTTTGTGGAGTTCCCAGACACCACAGGCAACAATGGTGGCCGCTATAGGTACTGGCATTACAGCGTCGGAGTGCCTTTTGGCACCGGCCCGACCTTTACTCAATTCACTGGTCCAGTGGCTGCGCCCTTTGCCTTTATTTTCGGCGGCGCGCCGCAGCTGGGCGTGGCTGATACACTCAGCACCATTGGCGATCGGCTGATGTACCGTCTGGCCTATCGGAACTTTGGCAGCGTGTCGGCGCCGAATGAATCTTGGGTCGGAAACTTTACCGTGAGCTCAGGTGGAGTAGCGGCTCCGCGCTGGTTCGAGCTGAAAAACCTGGGTGGACCCAGTGGCACGATCAATCAGGAGAGCACCTATCAGCCGGACAGCACCTGGCGCTGGATGGGTAGCGCCGCGATGGATAAGGACGGCAATTTGGCCCTCGGCTACAGCGCCTCGAGCGCTGCCATCCATCCTCAGATCCGCTACGCCACTCGCCTGGCGACCGATCCGCTGGGTACTCTGACTAGCGAAACCGATGCATTTGATGGCGCTGGCAGCCAAATCGGCACAAGCGGCCGCTGGGGCGACTATAGCGATATGACGGTTGATCCGGTGGACGACTGCACTTTTTGGTACACCCAGGAATACTATTCCAGCAACTCCAGTTTCAACTGGCGCACCCGCATCATTAACTTCAAGTTTGACACCTGCGGCGGCGGCGGTGGTGAGAACATTGTGCTGAGGGCGCGCGCGAAAACGCAGGGAAGTAACTCACAGGTCCAGCTAAAATGGGATCCGGCCGACGGCGGGGACATCAACGTCCTGCGGGACGGCGCTGTCGTGCAGACGACAGCAGACGATGGAGTCACCAAGGACAAAGTCCGGAACGCGAGTGGGTCGACCTTCACCTACCAGGTGTGTGAAACGGACTCTGGCGACTGCTCGAACGAAGTCCAAGTCACAATCCCGTAAAGGGAATCGCTAGTTTGGCTCCGGGAATCGTCCTAACCGATTCCCGGAAGCTTGCGAAAGGCATCCGGCGACAACGCTGGATGCCTTTCTGCTTTCCGGCTTAACGATTAAAGGAAGTCACTGTTCGTCGGCCCGGGCGAACGGATGTCCGCCCAGTTTCCGGCAGAGGATATCGCCGATCTCGATCTTGGTCGGATGATAGAACTCCCCGTCCTCGAGCTGATGAATGGTGTGCTCGTGATCAATCGCATAAGCCGGCAGGTGGATCAGGTTGGCCGCGTCGTAACAGAGGGAGACTGGCGCTGATTAGCCGCGCGCTTCCTGTGTCGGTCCAGAATTCGCCAAAACCGAAATCGTTGCCGGCCAGATGCAACTTGCCGATATCGCTACTCTCGGCGGAGGCGCTGAGGAGTTGGTGCCCGTCTTTTTCCGCATCGGCTGGTGTGCATCCGGCGAAGGCGAATTCGGAGCCGAGAAGATGACTTCGATGTTCGAGCGTTTGGTCAGTGAAGGTGTCGCTGGTCAGCTCCCGGATTTCCTTCTGCCGATAGGCGCGAAACTGCGCGATCTCGTAATCTTTCCAGCGCACGATCTGGCCGAGATATTCGCCCGGCTTTTTTGGCTTTACCTCCAGCCAGCCATGCCGTTTAGCGTGATGCATGGTATCGATCGGCTCGAGAGTGCCTTGGAAGGCATGCAGCCGGCGTTGATACAGAGCGAAGCGTGATCCGCGTTGTCGCCCATGAAAAACAGGACGCGCGCGCCGTTCTTCGCCGCCAAGCGGGCAGCGGTGAAGCCGGCTGAGCCGCCACCGAGCACTGCTATCGTCTCCATTGCCTAATCAGTCAGCTTTTGTTCTGGAGCTTCTTCAGCGCCGCGATGAATTCCTTCGGGCCGCCCGGCATATAGCCGAGGTCACCGAGTTTTTTTCCGCTTTGGTCGAGCACAACGACAGTAGGGAACCCGTAAATCCCGAAGCGATTCGCCAACTTTTCGTTAGCAGTCTTCTGCTCCGCGCTGAGTTCCTTCGTGCGCGGAAAATCCACTTCGAGAAGCACGAGATTTTTCGCCGCGTAATCGGCGAACTCGGGCTGGGAGAAGACCTGTCGGTGGAGCATGATGCAGGGCGGACACCAATCGGAGCCGGTGAAAAGCATCAGGAGCATTTTGTTTTCAGATCGGGCCTGCGCCTTTGCGGCTTCGTAATCGGTCAGCCAATGCAGCTCCTCGTCCGCCGGCGGTTTCTGTTCCGTCACTGGAGCCTCCACAACCGGTGAGCTCTTCTTTTCGCCGCAGGCGATACAGAGCAGTCCGATCGAGAGCCAGGACACGAGCGAATGTGTGAATTTCATTTTCTAACTTCCTTGAAGCCCGCATGAACGCCGCGGAGGCATCATCCGCCCTCCCGAGTCAGGGTGCCAGCTCCGAGGCCGGCCGGGCATCCCGCTCCGGAATTTTTCCATCAGGCAACTGCCATGGTCGTGCTGCGCGAAAAGGCAGGATAAAGAGCCGGCCGAAAGTGAGCTCGTTTTCATCGCGATAGGCAGCCACCCCGATGGTGATTGCGTCCTGCGGGATGTCCCGGCGCAAAGTGCGGTGCAGCGAATCCCACCAGCAAAAGATGGTGCCCCAGTTGGAATTGGTTTCGCGCTGCACAACCGAATGATGAATGCCATGCATCCGCGGGGTGACGAGGATGAGATTCAAAAAGCGCTCCAGTGGAAGCGGCAGTCGCCAGTTGGAGTGTTCGAAAAAATTGGCCGTCTCAAAAAGCATCTCGAAGATAACCAGAGCCCACAGATCAATCCCGAAGGCGATCACGACCACCACGCGGAAGGGCACGGAAAAGATCACCTCGCCGAGATGGAAACGGGT
>JBDTOL010000050.1:0-6874 GCA_039933235.1 Spartobacteria bacterium
ACAAATTCAGTGGCTCAAAATTAGGTTGCCGCCGAAACCAGGTCAACTGTCTTTTAGCGTAGCGGCGTGTTGCCTGCTGAATCGCCCCCACGCATTCCGGTAAGCTCATTTTTCCGGCGAGAAGCACCCGGATCTCCTCCAGGCCGAGGGTCTGAGCTGCCGTGGTGCTGAGCTGACCGAGCTGCGCCACTTCATCCGCAACACCCTCGCGGAATATTTCCTCCACCCGTCGATCGATTCGCGCGTAGAGCTCCGCCCGGTCGCGCAACACGCACACGCCCCGCGTGTCGGAATGATCCGCGCGCCACTCCACGCGCTGGGCCGAGGCCGGCATGTGCGTCTGCGCAAAGATTTCCAGGGCTCGCACCACCCGGCGCTTGTTTTTTCGGTCAATCGTTTCCGCGCTCATCGGATCGACCGCCAACAGGCGCGCATTCAGTTCATCGAGCGAGAGCGCGTTCAACTCCGCCCGCCGTTTCCCATCGACGGCCGGGAGAGGCGCGAGCCCGTGCGTCAGCGTCTTGAGGTAAAGTCCGCTTCCGCCGACCACGAGCGCCAACTTCCCGCGGCCATTTATTTCCTCGATCGCCGACAGCGCGAGCTCCCGGAATTTCTCCGCGCTCATCTCCTTGCTCGGCGGCACGGCCCCGATGAGATGATGCGTCGCCTTCCCGAGGGTGACCTCGTCCGGTTGCGCGGTCAGCAGCGGCAGCCCGCGATAGATCTGAAACGCGTCGGCGGAAACAATCTCGGCGTCGCAGCGCGCCGCGACATCCGCCGCCAGCCCCGACTTGCCTGTCGCGGTCGGGCCGACAATGAAGAAGCACCGTTTTACCACTTCGTCCTCTGCCGCAAAAAAACCGGGAGACCCGCAGCTTCATGCCGCCTGATCTCCCGGTTTCGAATTGTTCAGCGTAATTTAGTCGCGCGAATGACTATCGGACTTCGCGCCGCTCACGACCAGCTTGCGACCCAGGAACTCCTTGTCGTGCAATTCGTCCACTGCACGCTTCGCTTCCTCGACCGACTGCATCTGCACAAAGGCGAACCCTTTCGAGCGCTCGTTATGCTTGTAGGTCACCACCTCCGCGTTCTGCACCTCGCCGACGCCGTTGAAGAGCTCGAACAGGTCGCTCTCCGTCGCTTCGAAGGAGAGGTTGCCGACATAGAGCCGCGGCGTCGTCACTTCGACCGACTCGGGTTTGCGTGTGGGGCGGGCCGGGCGGGGTGCCCCGTTCCGCGCGGGTGCGGAGCCGTTGCGCGGAGCCGCGGAGGCCGTTGGGGTACTATCGGCGCTTCCGAAGAAGGCCGTGATTTTCTGCCAAAAGCTCGTTTTTGCGGGAGCCTTCGACTCCGCGCGTTCGCCGCGCGTGTCGAACCGCCGTCGGGAACCCCCACGACGCTGGCGTCGCGGGTTTCTCCCGGGGGATTGAGATTTCATAATGATCCTCGGTTTTAAACCAGTTACTCTGTGGGCGGAGCGCATCATGCGATGCACGGTCCATGGCGCGCGGACCCCAAAGGGTCCCATCAAGCAGCTCGAGAGCAGTCTGCGCAGCCGGAGGAAACTCCACCTCGTGTGGCCGGGAAACGGGCAAAAGCCTGTTCGTGTGCGATCTCTTGGGCGGCTTCCTGGTCTGGATGGACAAGTAAGCCGGCTTCATATTTCCAAAACTAGACGATCGCGAGGAAGCAGACATGCGCCTGTGGTCCCCGGCACCCGCGCACACTATTCCCGAGGGGGAAGTTATTGCAAGATCGAAATCCCTCGACGATCAGGCTGCCGGTATCGACGCCAACGGCAACGCCAAAGCCCGCTGGTCGCAGCGGCTGCGGGGGTGCTTGGTTCAAGAAATCGGGCACTGTCGATGGACTGATATCTTTCCGGGAAGATGCCAGCTGTCGGCAGCGCTACTTCGTGACGATGGTAACGTGGCGGAAGGGGCGCAGCGACCAGTAGGCGACCTCGGTCCGCGGCAGCTGCTTCTTTCCGGCGACGTGGAGACGCCAGTAAACCGAGAGCAGGTGTTCCTTGTCACCACGGAACCGGCTGAAGGTAGCCGTGATGGGAGCGAATTTCCGGAATGCGCTGTCAGCGCGTGCGGTTGTGTCGTGATGGGAGAGCACGAGCATGCCGCCCGCGGTGAGCAGGAGCAGCCCGCAGAATAAGATTAGAAGTTTCATGATAAGGCACACTAAAGCCGAAGATGCCGTCCACTACTTTTAAAAGCGCCGCTCGGACACGCTGAACGTTTCAGCTTTCAAGACTTTCGCCTTTCTCACATTCTCAGACTCGATGGATCATTACACAATCCTCAATCCGATCCTCGGCGGAATCTTGATCGGGTTTGCCAGTCTCCTCGCCACAGCGCTGAGCGGCAAGATTCCTGGGATCTCCGGAGTTTTTGGTCGCCTCCTGGTGCCTGCGACAGCTGATAAAGCATGGCGGGCGGTCTTCCTAGTCGGCCTCATCGGGGGCGCCGCCCTTAGTTTTGCGCTCTGGCAAAGCGCCGCCCTCTACCGGCCGATGCGTCCGCTCGCCATCATGGCTGCGGCAGGGCTGCTGGTCGGGTTCGGCACACGCCTCGGGGGCGGTTGTACGAGCGGTCATGGCGTCTGCGGGGTGGGGATGTGGGCGAAGGATTCCATCGGCGCGACTTTTATCTTCATGGCAGCCGCAATCGTCACAGTCTTCATCTATAACCACTTCATCGCGTGAAAGCGGGCAAGCTCATCCTCTTTCTCATGGCCGGCGCGCTTTTCGGCGCCGGTCTTGCGATTTCCGGGATGACGGATCCGGCCCGGGTCATCGGTTTTCTCGATGTTTTTGGAAAATGGGATCCCGCACTGCTGTTCGTGATGGGTGGCGCGGTTGCCGTGTATGGGCTGGGGATGCTGATCCTGCGACGGCAAGGAAAGCATGAATTACCCGCCGCCGCCTCATCGCCGATCGATCAGCGTCTCGTCTTTGGTTCGGCCATCTTCGGGCTGGGCTGGGGCCTCGGCGGGTTCTGTCCCGGCCCCGCACTGGCTAATCTGGGAGCGCTCCGCTGTGAAGCGCTCGTCTTCGTTCCAGCCATGGTACTCGGTATGTTGCTCGCGCAACGCTTGTTCCACGCCGACCGCTAGGCATTCTCGCAAATCGCGCGCAACCGTGAATGACTTCCGCACTTCCGGCGGGACAGACTAGCATGCGGGCCGCTGCGGGTTACTTTCGTTAGGCTCCTTAGGCGACAAGGTCGACGATCAGAGAGATCACCGGTTTCCGAGGTACCGCCCCCCACACCCGAAGGGTATGAAGGGCGGCTGTTCCCCCCAGAACGCTCTACGGATAAGACAATGTTTAGGCCGCTGCAAGACAAATCTTTATAGACTCCGCGATCCGACTCTGTTTCGGAGTGGTTGCAGGAAAAAATGCGGTAAAAGTGCGTGGCACGGGAAGCGCGCGCCCCTCCGCCGCTCGACCCCCGGCTCACTGGCGAGCGAGGCGTTCGATTTCCGTTACGACACGGTCAAGCTCGTCAAGCAAGGAGCTATTGCCGTGTTCGCGAAAGGCCGTGACCAGCGTTCGATAATACCAAAGCGTTCCTTCTTTGCCTCCCCTGAACCGCGTCCAGACCACGTCGCCCTCTTCGCGCAAGTTGTGCAAAACCGCCTGCGTGTTGTGCAGCTTATCGGAGGCGGAAACGAGGCGTGTTGAAGCGGATGCGGTTTTCAGGTGCGCGATGTATTTTTCCTTCCGTTCTCGCCAGGGCGGCTTCGGTGTTTGATCGCTGTCGGTGTATCCAGCGACGATCTCGCCCACCTCCTGGCCAAACTTTTCCTCGATCTCGCGCTGACGATCCGGACCGCCACAATCTTCCACTGCATCGTGCAAGAGCGCGCCGATCGCCTCGGTCTCGTTCGCGCCATATTCCATTGCGATCGCGGTCACGCCCAGAAGATGTCCTATGTATGGAATTTTCGTCTTCTTGCGAAGCTGTCCGCCGTGAATCCGGGTCGCATACACGAGGGCTTCAGTAAACTTCGGCGAAAGGTCCATCGCGGCTACCGTAGCACTGATTCGGTAGCGTAGGCGGTGCCCCAGACCGAGCGGTTGAGCAAAGTTTCCCTGACCCGGCGGACATAAATCGCAACGCTGGCGTTCACCGAGAATTTTTTTCCGTCTCTAACGTGATGAAAGGACGAGTAAAGGGTCATAACTTTACGGGGCTTCCCGGAAGTGCGAAAGTTGTCCGGGACCTCGTCTCGTGTTACCCTATGTCGCGCTCGATTTAGAGCGCAATTCCGGCCGCTGGCCGACCCTTCGTACGATTTATCGCCGCGCAAGGTATTCTCGCTTCACCGGTCCAGAAACTCTCTTCAAACGCAAACCTCAAAACGAAGGAAAAAATGAAAAAACAACTCATAGTGAGCTTCTGTGTCGCATTAGCGACCGGCTTGTCCTCGATCACCGCCGCGGAAATGATGAAAGCCGATCTTGGCAAAACCCTGTCCGACGCTTCCGCGAGTGCGAAGGCCAAGATGGAAGCGATCGACAGCTACGTAAAAGAGGTGGAGAAGAGCGCTTCTTCCTACACTCGCAAGGAAGGTGAGATTGCTGCCGATTCTGTTAAAAAATTCACCGACGAGACCTGGTCGAAAATGCACGGCTATTTCGACGGGGAAGAGTTGAAACGGATGAAGCTCTACCCAGCGGCGGGTTCCCAGAAAACCGAGGAGTTCTACTACTACGACGGTGAACCTGTCTTCGTTTTCCTGGAGAAGAACGGTGCCGGGAAAGAGAACCACGATCAAAACGCCGTGGGTACCAAATACTACTTCGCCGATGGGAAGCTCGTCGAGGCGATGGGACCTGACGGCAAGTCTCTTGACGTGAAAAGTGAAAAAGAGCAGGCGATGGGCGCCAAGCTGATGAAGGAATCGGCCGCCTTTCGCGGTATGCTCAAATAGCGCCGCACGCTAGAATCAACTGAAACCGCAATCGGGAAGGCTTAGAAAATGAGCTGGGCGACGCGACCCAGCGTTGCCAAAACATTACAGACCTGAAGGTTTGAAGGTGATCCGGAATCGTCGCGCCTTTTTTCGCTTTCTTTCCTTTTCCCTGCTAACCGCGTTTGATCCGGCGGCGAAGGCGCAGGAGGAAGTGCAAGATCCCTTCGCGGTCGATCACCTCGTCGTCACGGGATCGAACATCCGCAGCGATTCTCCTCCCTGGATTCCGGAGTCGATCTACAGCCGGGAGAGCGTTGAACGCTCAGGGGCAGACTCGCTGGGCGATTTCCTGCGGACCCTCCCGCAGAACTCCGGCCCGACATTCACCGAAAACCAAAATGACAGCCTGGCGCCGGGCGCAGCCGCCGTCGCCCTGCGCGGTCTCTCACCCGATGCCACCCTCGTGTTGCTAAATGGTCGGCGTCTCGCCCCGTACCCCTTCGCCCAGAACGGCATCACCGCCTTCGTCGATTTGAACACCATCCCGCTGGCAGCGATCCGGCAGATCGACATCTTGCGCGATGGCGCGTCGCCGATCTACGGGAGCGACGCGATCGCCGGGGTGGTCAACATCCGCTTCCTCGAGAAATTTGACGGAGCGCTGGTCAACCTCGGCTATGGCAATACGACCGACACCGACACGGGGGAATTCCGCGCCTCGCTCGTGAGCGGCTTTACCGACGAACGCCGTGGCTTTGAAGCGGTGGTGGTGGCGGATTATTTCCATCGCAACGCGCTCTTCCAGAGCGATCGCTATTTTTCCCGCTCGATCGATCAACGCCGCTAGGGCGGAAGCAGTTTCCTCAGCTCCGTCGGAAACCCGGGCACGGTCTTCGATCCGGTTACGAGTGATCCGCTCAAGGTTCCCGCTGACAGCAACAGCATGCCGGCGGTGGAGGACTTTTCTCCCGGCCGCAACCGCTTTGATCGCGCGCCCTACCAGCCCCTCGTCCCGGAAACCGACCGCCACGGCGTCTATACCAGGCTTGGAGGAAGCCTGACTTCGACGGTGGATTTGTTCGCCGAGTTTGGCTATCGCCACATCTCAACCATGCAGCAGCTCGCGCCTGCTCCGATTGAAGGCGACGTGGAAAACATCGCCGTGCCCGCGACCAATCCGGTCGATCCGTTCAGGTCCGACGTCCTTTTCCGTTATCGCGTAACCGAGGCGGGCCCGCGCATGGACGAGGTCACAACCGATGCCTACCGCGCCGTGACGGGTGTGAAGGTGCAGTTGCCTAACAACTGGGCCCTTGAAAGCGCCTTCCTTTACAGCGAGACCGATACGGAAGATCGGACTGAGAACAACCTGTCGGTCCCGGCGGTGATCGCCGCGCTGGCCGACCCGGATCCCGCCACCTCCTTCAACGTCTTCCGCGCCGGCAACGGGAGCACGATGATTCTGTGGCCAATTCGGAATATCGAACAATGGAAAAACCTGTGTCGCGATTTGCACCAGCAGCCAGTCAATGACTGCGTACGCGACCGCAACTTTGTAAACATTGCGTAGTTTTAGCTCGGAGAAAAAATATCGAACTTCACTTTGGGGTTGAGGCCGGGTCTCTCGGCGCGAGCGAAGCGACAATTTTTTCGAAGCGCGGATCTCCGCGGAGCGGGTCCCAGAAGGGAAGCAGTTTCAAGGCACCGTAGCTCAGCATTTGTGATGCGTGGGGAGCACGCAGCCCAGCTTCCAGTTGCTGCAAGGCAAACTCCTTCTCCCCCGCCCACGCTGCCGTGATGGCGAAATACTGAAGGACGCGGCTGCCGTTGTTGACATCTTTTTCTACCGGCGTGAGCGCGATCGCGCGCCGGCCTTCGTCCAACGCCAGGTCTTTCCGCCCAAGAGCAGCGTCGATTAAGCCGAGGACGCAGAGCGCCG
>JBDTOL010000051.1:0-17163 GCA_039933235.1 Spartobacteria bacterium
GCCGATGTCCTGATGGCGGAAACGGAAGCGAGCAAGCTTGTGGAAGCGCGGCGCGACTTTGAGAATACGATCTCCGCCAACCAGTCGGCCTTGAACGTCCTGATGGATCGCGACGCGTTTGCGACCGTCGCGACACCGGTGTCGGTGACTCTCCATTCCACCGTCTCGATGAGCGCCGAGCTGCGCTCGACCATCCTGCGCCGCCGTCCGGAAATGGTGAAGGCGCGCGCCGCTCTCGATGCGGAAAGTTCCAAGGTCCAGCTCGCGCAACGCGCCTGGATTCCCGATCCGTCGATCACGGTCCAGGGTCAGCGTTACAACGACGCCGCCGAAACGGTGAGCGAAGTCGGCGCCGGCATTTCTTTCAGCGTTCCATGGGGGAATGCGCGCAAATACTCCGCCGGCGTGAGTGAAGCCCGGAGCAACGCTTCCGCTGCGCAACACGCGCTTGAGCAAACCGAGAACGAATCGATCGGCCTTTTGCGCGACGCACTAGAGAAAGTGGAGACCACGCACCACCACGTTGAACTCTTCCGCGACAAACTTGTGCCGCAGGCCCGCCAGACTTTCGAGGCGAGCCAGTTCGGCTACGAATCGGGCGAGACCACTTTCCCGGCCTGGATCGGCGCGCAGCGCAGCCTGCGCGATCTCGAAGCCGAAGCGCGCATCCATCTCGCCGATTACCAAATCGCCCTCGCCGAACTCGAAGGCGTGGTCGGCGCCGATCTCAAAATTTTCCCCTCCCACGAAAGCAAATCCAAATGAAAAGCCTAACGACAAGCGTCATTCTTATTCTCCTCTTCCTCGGACTGTCCGGGTGCAATCACACCACCCAAGTGAAACCAGCCGACGTCGATTATTACACCTGCACGATGCATCCCTCGGTCCATTCCGAGGTGCCGGGCAAATGCCCGATCTGTTCGATGGATCTGGTGCCGGTGGCAAAGAAAGACGCCACGCCGGCGAATTCTCCGCAGGCCCAGACGAAGTCGACTCCTGAAACCGGCCGCTTTGTCGTCCCGGTCGAACGCCAGCAACAGATCGGCGTCACCTACGCGATGGCGGAGCGCCGGCCGTTGCATCACAGCATTCGCGCAGTCGGCCTGGTCGAGGCGGATTTGCAACGGCGCTGGGCTTTTGTTGCGCGCGTCGATGGTTATGTGCAGGAAGCGTTCGTCACTTCGCCGGGCGAGCTGGTGGAAAAAGACGCGCCGCTTCTTTCGATCTACAGCCCGGAGCTGGTCACGAGCGCGCGCGAGCTCGTCATGCTGCTCAAAATGCGGGACGAAGCGAAAAACGCCGAGACGCGCCGCGGCCCGGAGCGTTTGATCGAGGCGGCCAAAGCGCGCCTGCGGCAATGGAACGTGACCGAAGAGCAAATCACAAAACTGGAACACAACCGAGCGCCACAAGAAGTGCTCATTCTGCGCTCGCCCTTCCGCGGCGTCGTGCAGGACGTGCCGGCGCACCAGGGAGAAAACGTCAAAGTAGGCGACCACCTGGTTGACGTGGCGGATCTCTCCGTTGTCTGGGTCTGGGCGGACTTTTACGAGACGGAGCTCTCGATGCTCGCGCGCGGGCAGCAGTTCGACGTGACGAGCAAATCGTATCCCGACGAAAAATTCGAAGGCCGGCTCGCGGTCATCAATCCGTTCATTGATCCGGTGAAACGGACGGCGCGGGTTCGGATCGATATTCCCAATCCCGGTTTCAAACTGCAACCCGGAATGTACGCCAACGCCGAGCTCGGAATGAACATGGGTTCCGGCCTGACGATTCCGACCGGCGCCGTCATGCCGACCGGCGCGCGCAGCGTCGTCTTCGTCGATCGCGGCGGCGGCAAACTGGAAGCGCGCGTCGTGCAGCTCGGACCGCAGTATGATGATCGCTTCGAAGTGAAATCCGGTCTCGCGGAAGGCGAGCGCGTCGTGGCGAGCGCGAATTTCCTGATCGACGCCGAATCGAAAGTGCAGGACGCGCTGAAGGATTTCTCGCCGGCGGCGAAAAACGTGGCCGACACGCCCCGATGATCGAACGCCTCATCGAAGCGAGCGCGAGGAACAAGTTCCTCGTCTTCATCGTCACGATCTTCGCGGTCGCGGCGGGGATCTACGGAATTTACCACGTGCCGCTCGACGCCATTCCCGACGTCAGCGACGTGCAGGTGATCGTTTATACCGATTGGGAAGGGCGCTCGCCCGATTTGCTCGAAGACCAGATCACCTACCCGATCTCGTCGCTTTTCATCGCCGCGCCGAAAGTGAAATTTGTCCGTGGCGAATCGATGTTCGGGAAATCGTTCGTCTACGTCATTTTCGAGGACGGCACCGACATTTATTGGGCGCGTTCGCGCGTGATCGAATACCTCAACTCGCTCCGCGGCTCGCTCCCCGAAGGCGCGAATCCGGTCATCGGTCCCGACGCCACCGGGGTTGGCTGGGTATATCAATACGCCCTCGTCGACGACTCCGGGAAACTCGACCTCGCGCAGCTGCGCTCCCTCCAGGATTGGAACCTGCGTTACGCGCTCTCCGCAGTGAAAGGCGTGGCCGAAGTCGCAGCGGTCGGCGGTTTCATCAAGCAATACCAGGTCGACCTCGACCCCAACGCGCTCGTCGCCTACCACATCCCGCTCAGCGATGTCGTTAGGCAAATCAAGGCGAGCAATAGCGACGTCGGCGGAAAGACCTTCGAGGTCTCGGGGACGGAGTACTACGTCCGCGGGCGCGGTTACATCAAGAGCGTGGCCGACATCGAAAACATCGTTCTCAAGATGGAGAAGGGGACGCCGGTTTACGTGAAAAACATTGGCACGGTCCATCTCGGCGCCGATATCCGCCGCGGGGTCGCGGAGCTGGATGGCAAAGGCGAAACCGTCGGTGGCATCGTCGTTATGCGCTACGGTGAGAACGCGCTCAACGTCATCGCGGGGATCAAGAAAAAGCTGGCCGAGATCAAACCGGGCTTGCCGCCCGGAGTGCGCATCGTTCCGACCTACGACCGGAGCGATCTGATCAAGCGATCGATCGCCACCCTGCGCGAAAAGCTGATCGAAGAGATGATCGTGGTCGCACTCGTCTGTCTCATTTTTCTCTGGCACGTGCGCTCCGCTCTTGTCGCGATCATCACCCTGCCGATCGCCATCATCCTGGCCTTTGTCCCAATGTATTTCATGGGCCTGACGAGCAATATTATGTCGTTAGGCGGAATCGCGATTGCGATCGGCGCGATGGTCGACGCGGCCATCATCATGGTCGAGAACGCGCACAAGGCGCTCGAGCATTTCCGGGAGAAGAACGGGCGCGAGCCGACCAATCCCGAGCGCGTCAACGTCATCATCGCCGCCGCTAAAACGGTCGGACGTCCGCTCTTTTTCTCCCTCCTCGTCATCACGGTCAGCTTCATTCCGATCTTCTCGCTCACGGCGCAGGAAGGCCGGCTCTTCCGGCCGCTCGCCTTTACCAAGACCTTCGCGATGTTTTTCGCCGCCTTTCTCGGCATCACGCTGGTGCCGGTGCTGATGACGCTCCTGATCCGCGGGAAAATCAAACCGGAAGCGAAGAACCCGGTGAACCGAATCCTGATCGCCAGCTATCGACCGGTGGTCGATTTCGTTCTGCGTTTCCGCTGGCTCACGATGGTTGGTGCGCTCGTTCTGTTGGTCGTGACGATTTTCCCGTTCGTTAGGCTGGGGAGCGAATTCATGCCGCCGTTGAATGAAGGCACGCTCCTTTACATGCCGACGTCCGTCCCCGGCATGTCGATTGGGGAAGCGACCCGCATCCTGCAAATCCAGGATCGGCAACTGAAGCAGTTCCCGGAAGTCGAGACGGTTTTCGGCAAGGCGGGCCAGGCCGACACGCCGACCGATCCCGCGCCGCTCTCCATGTTCGAGACGATCGTTTCCTTCAAGCCGTTCGATCAATGGCGACCTGGAATGACCTGGGACAAGCTGATCGAGGAGATCAACGAGAAGGTCAAAACGCCCGGGATGGCGAACATCTTCTGGATGCCGATCCAGACCCGGACCGAGATGCTCACGACCGGATTTCGCAGCGCGGTCGGCATCAAGGTTTTCGGTCCCGACCTGCTCAGCATCCAAAAGACCGCGCTCCAGATCGAGAAATCGCTCTCCGATTTTCCTGAAACGCGGAGCGCTTTCGCTGAGCGACCGACCGGCGGTTACTTTCTCGATTTTACGGTCAACCGCGAAGCCGCCGCGCGCTACGGCCTCACTGTGGGCGATGTGAACGACGTAGTCGAAACGGCGGTCGGCGGCAAGACGATCACGACCACGGTCGAAGGCCGCGAGCGTTATCCGGTGAGCGCTCGTTATGCGCGCGACTTTCGCCAGGACATCGCGTCGATCAAACGCGTGCTCGTGCCGACTCCGACCGGCGCACAGGTCCCGATCGAGCTACTGGCCGACATTAGTTTCAAAACCGGCCCGCCCTCCATTCGAAGCGAAAACGGACAACTGGTCGGCTTCGTTTTCGTCGACGTCACGACGAGCGACATCGCCGGTTACGTAAGGCGCGCTTCCGAGCGGCTCGCGCAGACGACGCAGTTCGCGCCCGGCACCTCGATCCACTGGGCGGGGCAGTTCCAATATCTGCGCGAGGCGGAGCAGCGGCTGAAGGTGGTCGTTCCGCTCACGCTCCTGCTCATCTTTGTGCTGCTCTATCTCAACACGCGCTCGATCCCGAAGACGTTCATCGTGCTGCTCGCGGTGCCGTTCTCGCTCATCGGCGCGTTCTGGCTCGTCTACCTGCTCGGCTACAATTTGAGCGTCGCGGTCTGGGTCGGCTTGATCGCACTCGCGGGGCTCGATGCGGAGACTGGCGTGGTCATGCTGCTCTATCTCGACCACGCGTGGGAGAAATTCCGCGCCGAAGGCCGGATGAATACGCGCGCTGATCTAATCGCCGCGGTCAAGGAAGGCGCGGTCCACCGCATTCGGCCGAAGATCATGACCGTTTCCGTCATCCTGCTCGGTTTGCTTCCGATCATGTGGTCGCCGGCCACGCAGGCTGGCGCCGATGTGATGAAACGAATCGCCGCACCGATGATCGGCGGGGTGGTGACGAGCGCGATCTTGGAACTGCTGCTCTACCCGGTGATCTACGTCTTCTGGCGCGGTCGGGCGCTCCGGAACGCACGAGAAGAGAGCATGGCGCCGTCGCTCCGACCGGATGATCCGGCTGCACTGCCCGCTTGACTATATGCTTTTATAGGTATATAGATTCGGTCTTATGAAACTGAATGAACTTAAGTCTCTGCTCCGCGCGCATCCGGCGGCGAACCCGCGTTTCCTTTTGCCGGACGGCGAACAAATTCCCGCACACTTCCACATCACTGAGGTCGGGCACGTCGCGAAAAAGTTTGTCGATTGCGGCGGCACCTTCCGCGAGCGCGAGGCGTGCGTGCTGCAAACTTACGTGGCCGACGATTACGAACATCGGCTCGAGGCGGGGCGGTTTGCCGACATCCTCGATCTCGGGAAACCGATTTTGCCGAGCAACGATCTCGACGTCGAAGTGGAGTGGGATTGCTGCGTCATCTCGCAATACCCGATTAAGTCGGCCCGCGTATCCGGCGACCAAATCGAATTCCAGCTCGCCGCCAATCACACCGATTGCCTGGCCAAGGAAAAGTGTGGTTGCGACTCGGAGGCCGAGGCAAAGATCCCGGCGACGGCCGGCTGCTGTAGCTAGGCGCCGAGCCAATGAAGTTGGCCGAAATCTATCAATGCTTCTGCGATCCCACGCGGTTGCGCATCCTGCATCTGCTCACGCAGACGCCGTTGTGCGTCTGCCATTTCCAGGACGCGCTCGGTGAGCCGCAGGTGAAGATTTCGAAACATCTCGCCTACCTGCGCGGGCGCGGGCTGGTGACGACGAAGCGCAAAGGGAACTGGATCATCTATGCGTTGCCGGCGAAACGATCCGCCGAACTGGAGGCGAATCTGAAGTGCCTGCGCGATTGCGCTTCGTCCGATCCGGCTTTTCGGAAGGATTTGCAGCGGCTCGAGAAATTGCAGGCGAGCTGCTGCAAACCGGCTGGTGTTTTCGCCGAGGAAGCGGTCATTTAGTTCCCGATGAAAGAACAAGTTATCTTCATCTGCATTCACAACAGCGCGCGGAGCCAGATGGCTGAGGCGTGGCTGAACAAAATCTGCGGCGACCGCTTCACCGCGCAGAGCGCCGGGCTCGAACCGGGCAAATTGAATCCGATCGTCGTTGAAGCGATGGCGGAAGAGGGGATCGATATCTCAAAAAAGGGCACCCAGTCCGTCAGCGAGGTCTTGCAATCGGGCCAGCGCTTCGCCTGCGCCATCACCGTCTGCGACGAGACGAGCGCGGAGAAATGTCCCGTCTTCCCGGAGCCGACGCGCCGTTTGCATTGGGGTTTTCCCGATCCGTCTGTCCTCACCGGAACGCACGCGGAAAAGCTGGCCGGGGTGTGCCGGATCCGCGACCAGATCCGAGCGAAGATCGAAGCGTGGTGCGAAGAAACATGCTCGGCTGCCGAAACAAATGAGTGAAACGCCGCGGCCCCGGCTCGCCACTCCCGCCGACGCGGAAGCGATCAACGCGATCTACAACCACTACGTCCAGACCTCGACCGCTACTTTCCAGGTCGAGGATGAAACGACTGAAGAACGCGTCGAGGAACTGCGGAAACGGCCCGATGATCAAGCGTTCACCGTCCTCGAAGACGGCGGGCAGATCGTCGGGTGGGGCGCGCTCTCACCCTTTCGCTCGCGCTGTGCCTATCGCGACACCATCGAGCTCACCGTTTACGTGCGCCACGACTGCCACCGGCGCGGCTGCGGCCGCGCAATCGTGGAGGACCTGGTCGCGCGCGCCCAGTCGTCAGGCTATCACACCATTCTCGCTGTCTCCTGTGAGGAATCGGTCGGCAGCATTGCTTTGCTCAAGTCACTCGGATTCAGCGACGCCGGCCGTCTGCGCGAAGTTGGCGCCAAGTTTGGGCGCCATCTCGATGTCGTCTATCTGCAGCTGATGCTGGCGGACTCCGTCTGAACCCTCCACTATTGGGCAGCGCGTCAGTCCGGCGCGTGCTGCTTAGGCAACCGCTTCTCGCGCGACGGGTACCCGTGAAAATACGTAGAACCCGCCGACAATCGCGCCATAAAGCAAATGGAGCATGACGAAAGCTCCCACCGTGAGCATGCCGAAATTCGCCGCGAAAAAGCCCGGCGCGAGAAGGTGACCGGCTGGAACCGGCTGCGACGCAACCATCAGCCGGTGGATCATCCCGATCATCCCCATGAACACTCCGGCGATCAGGACATGAATAACGCCGAAGCCGGCTCCCGTCAGCCAGCCAGCCTTATGCGTGATGTGTTCAAATCCGTAGGCGTAAACCAGCGCGATGAGACCCGAAATCATCAGGTGAATGACCAGACCGATCATCCAACTCGTCGAGCCAAGGTTTTGCGTAATCAAGGGCCATCTCGAGATTCATGGAGGTCATCCCCATGGCTCGTGCGGCCAGCATCAACACGGTCATAACGGCACCGCCAACCACGCCTGAAATAAAAGCTCTTCCGAAATTCATGGTCTTCTTCCCCCAGTCACCAGTTTCATTTTCGTGCTCCGCTTTTCATTTGGCCGTGCAAATGTGATCCATGGGGAGTAGGCAGACGCCTAGCTCACGTCTGGCTTGAAATCCACGGGTCACGGAGAAGTGCGGGCACTGGTGGCTCTACACCGTCAAGCGCGGAATGCGTCTCCCGTGCGATTGTATTGCAGAGCAACGACTAACGGAGGAAATCGATGATCAGCTTTGACGACCCAGACTATGGCGAGACCGATATGATGAAGGGCCTTCTGGCGGGAGTGGCCGGCGGAATTTTGGCTTCTTTTTTGATGGAGCAATTCCAGGCTGCGTGGAGCGCTGCCACGGAAGCGATGTCATCGGAAAAGAAGCGGGGCGGTCGTAAACCGGATCCGGCTACTGTGAAAGCGGCCAATCTCATTTCCGAGAAGGTAACAGGCCGCAAGGTGCCGACGGATTACAAGCCGCTCGCGGGTGAAGCGGTGCACTACGGAATGGGCGCGACGTCAGCGGCGGTTTACGGAGTGATGGCGGAAGTGGCGCCAATCGTGACAATCGGTGATGGCGTCGCCTTCGGCACCGGGGTGTGGCTGCTGGCGGATGAAATGGCGGTCCCGGCGGCGGGCTTATCGAAGCCGCCGAAGGAGATTCCCCTAACGGGTCATCTTTACGCGCTCGCCTCGCATCTCGTCTACGGCTGGATCACTGAGACCGTGCGCCGCGCGGTGCGCCGCGCGCTTTAATCATCACATCTGACGTCTCCGTGCTCGTAGCGTCTAAGGTTACCGCGCCGCCACCGCTCCAATCACATTGTAGAGATGATACGGGATGGTGCGCATGTCTTTGCCGCCATTGAACCGCGGCATGTTCTGAATCTGCGAAGTGGTAACGTAGAGTGAGTCGTCCGGCCCCCAGGCCAGGGTGTCGGGCCAGCTCAGGCGCCCATCGGCTATAACCGGCTCGATTTTCTCTTCCTCAGGATCAAAGCGTACGATGGCACCGTGCTCCACATCGGTCAGATAAAGTTTCCCGTCGGGGCCCATCGCCATCCCGTCCGGGGCAGGCGTTTCGGCCACCCTCTCCACTTTGGTCGCCAATTCGCTCTTCGTTAGGCTGGCATTGCGGAGGTGATCGGTTTTGATCCGGTAGAGTGTTTCCGCGGTCAGGGCATGGAAATAGAGAATGCCCTGTAACTGATCGAGCGCGATGCCGTCGGAGTGAATCATGGGTGGCTCGCCATCCTTCCCCACGAGGGCGCGACCGTTGACCTCCAACTTGAAATCCTTTTCGGCCTGCGTGGAATGATCGTCCTCCAAAACCCGGCGCGCTTTTCCCGTGTGCAGGTCGACCACCACGATCGCGCCCAGCCCGGAGTTGGTGATGAACGCAGTTTGGGTCCTGGTGTCGAAGCGGACGTCGTTCAAGTAGCTTTTCCGGGGGGCGATTTTCTCCCCGAACGGAATCGTCTGGACGACCTCATTTTTCACCAGGTCGATTTTGACCAGCTTCGGGCCGCCCTTCATGGTTTCCTTCATCTTGGGCGCGGCGGGGTCGAGCACCCAAAGGCTGTCGGTCTCGTCGACGTTGACGCTCTGCACGCAAACGAAATGGTAGCCCGCCGCGCCCTGCTTGTTCCACTCTTCGTTAGGGAAGGGACCGGTTTGCCATCAACGATCTCCGCCACCGAGATGCTGTGATCGTCCGACCAGTCGGGGAAGTTCACAAAAATCCGCCCGGTTTTTGAGACTGCCACCCCGGTGACCTGCCGGTCGGAGAAGCTGGCGATGGTCGTGAGGGTGGCCGTTCCGGCGGGGGCTGGGACGGCGGCGCCAAGGGTAAGCAGCAGGAGTAAAATGGTAGGCTTCATCCCTGCTGCATCGCATCCCGGGCCGCTCACGGTTTCAGCCGTCAGCGGAACCGTCGTTAGGCGGCCCGGGGGCGGCTTCGGCCGAGGTGAGGAAGTTTTGGACTTCCTCGTCGCTGATCTGCCGAAAATTCTCGTAGAACTGACCCACGCCGAAAAAATCCTCCGGCATCGAGAGGCAGATCACCTGGTCCGCCTCACCAACCATTTCGCGGGCACTCGACTCGGCCGCCACCGGCACGGTGATGATCAGTTCCGCCGGTGCGCGCTGCCGGACTGCGCGCGCGGCTGCCCGCATCGTGGCGCCAGTGGCCAAGCCGTCATCTACCAGCACGACGACTTTGCCGGTCAACTCCGGGAAAGGTCGCGTGCCGCGATACTGCTCTTCCCGGCGGCGCAGCTCCTCGGTTTCGCGTCTGGTTGCGAGCTCGACCACTTCCGGCGCGCGGATACCCAGGACTGCGATCACATGCTCATTCAAGACCCGCATGCCGCCCGACGCGATCGCTCCCATGGCGAGTTCCTTCTGCCCGGGGACGCCCAGTTTTCGCACCACGAGCAGATCCAGCGGCGCAGCCAGGGCGCGTGCGATTTCATACGCCACCGGCACGCCTCCCCGCGGCAGGGCGAGCACGATCAGGTCGCCTCGCCCGTGCAAATATTCCAGTTTGCGGGCGAGAATTTGGCCAGCCTCAGTGCGGTCGCGGAACTGCATCCCGCTCTTGTTTCGCAGTTGCGCGCCCGATCGGCTTTACCAGCGGCTGGGAGGCGGCTCATCGCTAGGCAGATTCTTCACTTGGTTTCGTCGCGAAAGCAGGCGAGGAAATTCCGGCCGTCGCCGGAACTGGAAACATGAGGAAAAACGAGCTGGAACGCACCGCAAATGTGCCGGAGGACCTGACGGGGCGTCCGCGCCGGGTTGCGACCGGGGGCGTCTCATGGCGCCGGACTTTCTCCGCCTTCCAGTATCGGAATTACCGTCTCTATTTCTGGGGCCAGCTCGTCTCGCTCATCGGCACCTGGATGACGAGCACGGCGCAGGGATGGCTCGTCTATCAGCTGACCGGGTCCAAGGCATTGTTAGGCATCGTCGCCGCGGCCGGGACCGCCCCCATGCTGTTCTTCTCTACCCTGGGCGGGTGGGCGGCCGATCGTTTCCCGAAGCGCTCCGTCCTCATCTGCACTCAGATCGCCATGATGATCCTCGCCTTCATCTTTGCCGGGCTGGTTTGGTCCGGGTTGATCCGGCCGTGGCAGATCATCGTGCTCGGCCTCTGCGGCGGCGTGGCGATGGCCTTCGACATGCCGGCGCGGCAATCGTTCGTGGTTGAGATCGCGAGCCGGGAGGACCTGATGAACGCCATCTCGCTAAACAGCGCGATGTTCAACGGCGCGCGCATTATCGGCCCGGCCATCGCTGGATTCCTCATGGCGAAGGTCGGCATCGCGCTCTGTTTTTTTATCGATGGCGTGAGTTTTCTGGCCGTCCTGACCGGCCTTCTCATGATGCGCCTGCCGCCGCACGAGCGGCGGGCGGCGAGTGGCGGCCCGCTCGCGCAATCGCTCGAGGGCTTCCGCTACGTTTGGAATCACGTGCGCGTCCGGACGATCTTCGCGCTCTTTGCCATCGTGGGCATTTTTGGCTGGTCCTACTCCGTGCTAATGCCGGCTTTTGCGCGGGATGTCCTGCATCTCGACGAGCAGGGCTACGGCTTTTTGTTAGGCGCGAGCGGCTTCGGGGCGCTGATTGGCGCGTTTACCACCGCGACCTTTGGCACCGGGATCTCGCCGCGCAAACTGGCCATCGGCGGCGTCTGGCTCTTCTCGGCCATGCTCCTGATCTTTTCCTTCAACCGGAACCTGATCATCGCGATGCTCTGCCTGGCCGGCTCGGGGTTTGGGATGATGCTTTTCTTTTCCACGTCCAACACCACCGTGCAGACGATCGTGCCCGACGAGATGCGGGGGCGGGTGATGGGAGTCTGGGCGCTGATTTTTGGCGGGATGATCCCGTTCGGGAGCCTGGAGGCGGGCGCCCTGGCGAACTTTGTCGGAACATCCGCGACGCTCGCGATCGGCGCGATCATCTGTGCCGTGGCTGCGCTCGTCACGCTCATCATCGTGCAACGGCGTGACGCCCAGCTGGCAGCGGCCGACGCGGCCTGACGACTGGAGCGTGCGCTAGCTGTGGAGGCTTAAGAGGTTGTTCATGGATAAATCTAGTTTGGAGATGGGAGGTTGGTGTCGCAGGGCAGAGTGAGGGCGGTGCCAATTGTAGCGATGGAGCCAGGGCTGAAGGTAGTCGGCGCGATGGGCGGAGTGGGAGTAGACGGCAGCGTAGGCCCATTCGCGTAAGGAAGTTTGGATGAAGCGTTCGGCTTTGCCATTGGTGCGCGGGGTGTAAGGGCGGGTAAGGAGATGGCGCAGGCGGTGGCGCTGGCAGGCCGCACGGAAGAGGTGGGAACGATAACAAGAGCCGTTGTCGCGCATGATGCGTTGGGCTTTGATGCCCAAAAAAGCGAAGTAAGCCTGTAGCCTCCACAGCTCGACGCGCATTTCACGTTGTGCCTCGCTCGCGACATTGGACACGACAAGATAGCTCAAAGAAATCTACAGACTGCCTTGGGCACAAGGAGGGGACAGGACCGGCTCGGATTGCCTAACGACCGAAAAGTCCGCGAATGCCGCCCTGCGACTCCGGCTTTTGCGCGACCTGCGCGGGCCAGCATTCCACAATCTCCAAAGCGAGAAAGCGGAACAGAGTGAGGCGCGCAAACTTTATGTCGAGCCGCAGATTCTTAGAGATCTGAGCGATGGAACGGGAGCCATTAAACTGCGAGGCGAACTGCGCCTCGGCCACGGTTAGACGCAGCTCCTGCACCCGGTCAAAGCCGTCGCGGGTGTAGGCGGGCACC
This sequence comes from Spartobacteria bacterium, assembly GCA_039933235.1. Lineage (GTDB taxonomy): Bacteria > Verrucomicrobiota > Verrucomicrobiia > Chthoniobacterales > UBA10450 > Palsa-1392. The sequence continues at coordinate 12,364 of JBDTOL010000051.1, forward strand.
GCTGCGGTATCGACCAGTTCCTTGGTGCCGAGCTCCTGGTATTGCACGAAGCGGAGCGTGCTCAAGGCCCATTGGTCAATGTTCTCCTCAGAGCTGGGGAGATCGCGAGCGTAGCCGGGCAACTCCTGCTGCGCAAAGCTAAACCGAACGCGATCGGTCCAGAGTTGGGAGAAAAGCTTCTGCCCATAATGCTGCACGAGCTGCAGCCCCGGCTCGCGCAGGATGAGGTCCTGCTCCGCAAGCGTGACGAAGATCGGGCAGCCCTCCCTCTCCTGGCGCGCCCGGGCCGCGTCGATCCGCTCCCGGTCGACGTTCAGGAGCGTGACCGGCGCCTCTTCACAATAAAGATTCGGGTCGTGCGTCGTTACCATGACCACGGCGCCGTTACGGGCCAGCAGCTCAGTCGCACCCTGCGACCCGAAGGCGCGCAGCGTGCCAGTGAGTTTTTCGTGCGCGATCGTCTGGAGCGCCCAGTGCAGGGAGAAAAAACTCGAGTCGCCACAGAAATAGGCACTCTCGGACGAGGTCTGATCGTCCCGCGCCGGAGTCACAGCCGCAGGCGGGGGTGCCGGGCTGGAGGGCACAGCGGTGGGTGCCGGGACGGGCGTTTTCGGCGCCGAGACAGGTTCCGCTCGCGGCCGTTCCGCGGCTGGAGTCGGGTCGGGCGCCGCCATGGCCACGGGCGACTTGATCTCGTGCGGAAAACTTCCCTCTCCGGCGAGATAGCAGCGCACCGCAGTGATCAACATGTCGGAGGTGAACGGTTTGCTCAACGAGCCGATCACATTCGGGATCACGCTACGGTCCGGGTGCAAATCGCTCCCGAATCCAGAGACGTAAACGATCGGAATCTTCGCCGTGGCGGGATCGCTCATCAGTTTGCGACAGACCTCATCTCCCTTCATGTCGGGCAGCACGAAATCGAGCAGGATGAGATCCGGCGCGGCGCTCCGGCTAAGGTTTAGGCCCTCCGCTGCGTCCGACGCGGTCAGGACGTGGTAATTCTGTTCGCTCAGAATCTCCTTCACGAAACTGACCAGCATCGCGCTGTCATCGATTACCAGGATGGTCTTTTTTGGCGATTCGTTTGGCGGCGACGGGCTCGTCGTGACCGCGGCGCTGCTGCGCGATTCGTCGATATTCCGCACCGCCTCCATCAGGAGCACCTGCCAATCCAGTTCGATCGTGTGCGGCGTCCCAATAGGGGCGGGCACCTCAGAAATGACGCCTCCTTTCCACTCCACGATTTCATTGAAGGCAGCCAAGCCTTCGTTTCCTGGTGTAGTGGCGTGACGCACCTGGCCGTTCTCGAAATAAACCCGGGCTTTCTCGCCCCGCGGCCCAGTGAATTCCAGCATCGAGGTAGCGCCACTGATGCATTTGAGCTGGATGATGTCGGCGATATGGAGGTCGCTCAGGGTCCCCTGAAAGCGCTCGCCCTCCGACTTGTCGGCCGGCGCCAGGAGCGCTTCTGCCAGGGTCATGAAGTCCGCCCGCGGAAAAGGTTTCTCCAGGAAATGGATCGCCCCCAGGCCAGCCACCTGCTCGCGTTGTGCGGTGAAATGGATCGCGGTCAGGACGATCGCCCGGGCATCCGGATGGCTCGTCCGCAGGTCGTAGATGAATTCCTGGGCTAGATCGTAGCTAGCGTCCACATCGAGCACGAAGAGACGCGGTTTTTGCTCGAAAACCAGCTGCTGCGCTTCGCCCAAAGACGCGGCCACTATCGCCCGAGTTCCTGGGACAGCCTCCTCCAGCGCGGAGACAATTTCCGCGGCTACCTTTTCATCTGGCTCCAGAATAAGGACTTCCAGAGGAGAGAACGGGGCGGGATCATTTTCGATGCGGGCTGGATTCACAGTAGCGAACAAGAAGCAAGTGACGAACCACGCGGTCGTCGTCACCATTGTCTCGCCCTAGAAATGCCTGAGGCCGCCGAAATGAAAAGTACTTTTTCGCTTCCGAAAAGTCTCGCGAGGTCGGTGGCCGGAACGTTCGTCCGAAGCCTCCGACGCTCGCACTGAGTTACGCGGCTGGTCGGAGGGCCAGCACGGCCGGGACTAGTTCGTGTGGACGCCAGTTGTAACGGCGTGTCCGTTATCGGTCCGAACAGTTGTGGAACAGCTGGAGAAAGCCGCGAGCATGATGATGGCGCCGAGTGTGGAAAGCAGAATGGTTCGCATAATTTTGATTGAGTTAGGTTTCCTTAATATTCGCAAACGCCTGCCCCGGTGAGCGTCTCCCGGAAGGATTTAGCGATTTTGGAAGAGTGCCGCCAAATGGCGGCGGCTGATCTTGCCCCGCTCATTGGCCGGGAGGTGGTCGAGAAGAAAGATCCGCTTGGGCACCTGCCAGCCGCTGAGTTGCAGTCGGCAAAATTGAAGCAATCCCGCCTCGTCCACGTTATTGCCGGCTACAACACAGGCCACCACTTCCTGGTTGCGGAGCGCCGAATCCCGTCCAAAAACGACCGCTTGCCGCACCTCCTCATGAGTGAGCAGGTGTGCTTCTACTTCCACCGGATTCACCTTCTTGCCGGCCACATTGATCACGTCGGAGAGCCGCCCGACGAGCTGCACTCCGTCTTCGCCTAGCGTCACTAGGTCGTCCGGCAGGAATGAACCGGCTCCGAGCTTATCAGGATCAGGCTCCGGGAAATAGCCGTCGCCGACAGCTGCGCTCCGCACCCGGATCTGGGTGTTGACGCCATCGGGATTGAGCGCTTCCAATTCGACGCCCTGCATTGGCGGCCCGACAAATCCTTCGCGCTCATCCGTCGCCTCGCGGTCGTAGCAAATGCCGCCACACTCCGAGGCGCCGTAGAACGAATGAATGGGAAGCCCAAACCGTCCCCGGAACTTCTCCGCGAGGCGCCGGCTCAAGGGCGCCCCCGCGGAAATGCAGAGACGCAACCTGGGGAGGGAAGGTGCCTCGCTCATTTCACTGAAGGCCTGGTAAAAGAGAGGCATCCCCGGAAAGACCGTCGCGTCCGTTTGCGCCAGATTGTCGAGCACCGCGCGCGGCAGCCGATCGCTGCTCATCACCATCGGCACGCCTCGGGCAAGGAGCGGCGTGACCAGGTTGCTGAACCCATAGGAATGCGAGAGCGGGATGACCGCGAAATTGAGATCCGTTTCCGTGATCGCCATCGTGTCGCAAATTTGCGCCGCGTCCGCGAGGAGCTGCGCGCTGCGGAAACGGATCGCCCGCGGCGCCGCGGTCGTGCCGGAGGTGAGCTTGAGCAAAACGGGGCGGTGTTCGCCCCACTCGGCCCCTCCCGCTAACGCGAGCGGCTCGAGACCCTTTTCCAAGTTCGCGATCAAAGCGGCGGCCCGGCATGTGTGCAAAGCCGAAGCGCGTTCCTGCGGGCTCATCGTGCGCTCCAGCGGCAGCACCACAATGCCGCGGCGCAGACAGGCGAGAAAGAAGGCCGGCCAGTGGGGATGGTTCCCGAGCTGGATGGCGAGGATCTGACCAGCGCCAAGCGGCTGCAAAGGACCCGCTTCGTATTCGCGGCTCAGCTGCTCGATCTCGCCAAAGCGAAAAAGCGTCTGCCGCTGCGGATCGAGAATCGCCGGTTCCCCCTCCCGCCGCCCCAACGTCTCTTCCCACGCGCGCAGGAGCGGATCTTCGGTTTTCGTCACTTGCGGCATGCTGGTTTCGCGGCTACTTTCCCGGCTCTTTTGCTACTATGAAAACGGACATTCATCCTGACTACAACGAGACGGAGATTAGCTGCGCCTGCGGCGCGGTCTACCATACCCGCTCGACCCGCCGGGACATTCAGATCGGTATTTGTGCCGCCTGCCATCCGTTTTTCACCGGCGAACAGAAGTTCGTCGATACCGCCGGCCGGGTCGAGAAATTTGCCCGCCGCTACGGCAGCACCAAGGCAAGCCGCGCCGGCGTCGCCAAAAAAGCTTAGCTGATCCCGCCTGACGAACGGTGATTGCGCTGCCCGCGCAGTCGCCGTTTTTGTTTATGGATTTCCAATCCCTCATCGAGCGTAAACGCGAGCGCTTCCAGCAACTGGAAAGCGACATCGGCGATCCGCATCTCTTCGAGAACCGCAAGCGGGCCAGCGACACCATGCGCGAGCATTCCGCAACCAAGGCGCTCCTGGCGAAATGGGACGAATTCCGGACCGTGCGGCAGCAGTTGGAGGACAACCGCGAGCTCGCCAGTTCCCAGGACGCCGACCTTGCGCAGATGGCGCAGGAGGAGATTCCAAGCCTCGAAAAGCGTATCGCCGAGCTGGAATTCGAGGTGCAGGTCGCACTACTGCCGCCGGATGAAACCGACGACCGCGACGCGATCGTGGAAATCCGCGCCGGGACCGGTGGGAGCGAAGCGGCTATTTTCGCGGCCGACCTTTACCGGATGTATTACCGCTACGCCGAGACCGCTGGGCTCAAGATCGAGGATCTCGAGTCGAGCTCGTCGGAACTAGGCGGTCTAAAAGAAACCATTTTCAAGATTTCCGGCGAATCCGTTTTCCGAAAGCTGCGTTACGAGAGCGGCGTCCACCGGGTCCAACGCGTTCCGGCCACCGAAGCCCAGGGCCGGATCCATACTTCCACCGCGACCGTCGCGGTCCTGCCCGAGGCCGAGGAAGTCGACTTCGAGCTCAAGCCCGAGGATCTCCGGATCGAAGTTTGCCGCGCCGGCGGCCCCGGCGGCCAGGGCGTGAACACGACCGACTCTGCGGTGCAGGTGATGTACATCCCGACCGGACGAATTGTCCGTTGCCAGGACGGGCGGAGCCAGCAGAAGAACAAGGAAAAAGCGCTCAGTATCCTG
>JBDTOL010000052.1:0-8043 GCA_039933235.1 Spartobacteria bacterium
GGGTCGCGGGCGGCCCCAGCTCTGCGCCACGCTGTAGAAGGCCACGCCAAAGGTCATTCCCTCGAGGTGCGTCTGGCCGAGGAGCCGCGCGGCCGCCGGATCGACCTCACTCCATTTCACCACCGCGAGGCTGAAATAATTGGCTTTGGCCGCGCCAGCGAGGGTTTCGTCAGGCAACTTCGCGATCGTGTCGGCCAGCGCCCCCGACGCCGCGGGATCGGCGCCGCCGATGACCGCTTCGATCGCATTCCCGCGCGTTTCCGGCGTGTGAAAGGCGGTTGCCTTTTCGAACGCCGCGGTCGGATCGAATTGCGCCCAGGCTTTGAAGAATATCTTGATCCTGGCTGTGTTTTGAGCGCTCGGGGGCAGCCCCGTCGAGCTGCTCTGCGAGCCGGGTGACCTCCTCCGAACCCTGGCGCGAGAGGATTTCGTAGATCTCCTGAAACGGGACGGTGGTGATGTCGCCAAGCAGGATTTTTTCGTCTTCCGCCCGCTGCTTTTCCGCGGAGCGGCTGCTCGCCTCGCCCGCCAGGTTCCCGGCGCGCGACGAGTGCGCGACTCCTTCTTTGCTCGCGCTCTTTTCCGCCGGACCATGCAACCCGTAGCCGGCGAGGCCGCCGAGAATCAGCCCGAGGAAAAGAAACCTAACGAACGGCGCATGGGGAAAACCAAGACCGCGCCATCGGGGTTAGTCGCGGAAGTTTTTGAAATTCGTCGCGACGCCGAAGTCTTTGCCCTTCACAAAGGCGATCACTTCCTGCAGCTCGTCGCGCTTCTTGCCCGTGACCCGAATCTGGCGATCCTGCAGCTGGTTCTGCGTCTTGAAGCCCTGCCCCTTGATCGCAAGGATGATCTCCTTCGCCTTGTCGCCTTCCAGTCCCTGCTGAATTTTCAGCTCCTGCCGGGCATGACCGATCGAGGAAATGGCGGGCTCCTTCTGGTCGAGGTTGCGCAGGTCGATCCCGCGCTTGGATAGTTTGCCGATCACGATCTCGCGCAACCCGCGCAGGCGCGAAGCGTCCTCGGCCGTCAGGACGATCTGGTCTTTCTCGTACTCGATTTCTGCCACGGCGCCCTTGAAGTCGAACCGGGTGGCGAGCTCTTTGCGTGCCTGGTTGAGGGCGTTGTCGATCTCTTGTTTGTCGATTTCCGAGACGATGTCGAAGGATGGCATGGGTGAATTGCGGAATGTAGAATGTGGATTGCGGAATTTAGGCGAAACGCTCTCGTTATCTTCCGCATTTCCTCCTTCGCGCCAATGAATTTTTCCCGCGCTCGGCCACTCGTCCTCTTTCTCCTCTTCGTGCTCGTCCCCGCCGGATGCCGCCGCACCATCTCCGACGAGGAACAAGCCGCGCGGAGCGAAGTGCGCCAGGCATTGCACAAGCGCGAGTTCCTCCAGACCCTCCCCGCAGCCCGACGCGTCCTGCAGTTTGCGCCGCACGACAATGGCGCCTGGGCGCGGCTGGCGCAGGCGCAATTCGGCGCGCGCGATCTGGCCGGGCTACGTCAAACTTTGGTCGACTGGAAGAGCAATGTCCGAAAGACTTCGGCCAAATACGACGAGTATCGCGGCGATCTCGCCCTCGCCGAGGGCCGCCGCGCCGACGCTCTCGCTGCCTGGACGAAAGCGATCGCGCCGAAGAATCCCCCGGCCCGGATCTTTAAAAAGATCGCGCGAATCCAGCAGGCGGAAGGGCGCTGGCAGGAGGCGGTCGCGGCCTGGACCCGGGCGATGAGAGGACACGAAACCGCCGTCGCGCTCCGGGCCCGCGCCCTCTGCTATCGACATCTGCACAGCTGGGAGGCTGCGCTGGCCGATCTCCACCGCGCCGCGCATCTCGCGCCGGAAGATGAGTTCGTCAGGCAAGACCTCGCGCTGCTCGACCGACTGAGCAAATTCCTCGCCGAGGTGCGCGATCTCGACCGGGACCTGGCCGCTCTGCCGGACGATGCCTCTCTCCTGGCCGATCGCGCGCTTCTTTTCCTTCGCGCCGGCGACGCTTCCCTCGCCTTGGACGACGCGAACCGCGCCGCCCGGCTGGCCCCAGAGGCGATCCGGCCCAGGCTTTTCCGGTCCATGGCAAAAAGAAGGCTCGGCCGTGCCCATGACGGGGGCCAGGCACTGCGCCTCGAGACGCTTTCGCCCGATTTCCTGCAGACGATAAGCCGGCTCGACGCAGAACTCGCCGCCGAACCAGACAACCCGGATCTGCTGACCAATCGCGCCTGGCAATTGAACGAGATCGGCCAGCCTCAGCTCGCCTTGGAGGACGCGGAAAGGGCGCTGCAGTTCGACCCGAAGTCGGCCGGCGCTTCTGCGGAAGCGAGCTACGCCCTTTCCAAGCTGCAACGCATGCCCGAGGCCTATGCGCGGATCAAAGAGGCGACCGAGCTGGACCCGAATTTCTCGACCGCATGGCAATACCGCGGCGAACTGGAAATGCAGCTGGGCGATTATATGGCCGCGGTCGAGTCGCTCACGCGTGCGCTGGCGATCAATCAGACCGCCGCCGCCCTCGCCAAACGGGAGGAGTGCTATCGCAAACTCGGCCTGCTCGCGAAAGCGGAGGACGACCAAAAGGCGCTGGCGGAGCTCAGCGCCGCCCGCTAATCGGGAAGATCAGCCGGCAGTTCCCTTGACGATTCGCCACTGCGGTGTTGCATAGCTGGGTTGGCCGGCGGGTCGCCGCCGCTCCATCTGTTTCATGACCAGCTCTACGAACGCTCAATCGACCTCTTCCAAAAGACCGCCCGCCATCCTCTCGCTCATCGGAAGCACCCCGCTGGTTGAGATCACCCGGATGGATACGGGGCTCTGCCAGCTTTTCGTTAAGCTGGAGAACCAGAACCCGACCGGCTCGATCAAGGACCGGGTTGCGCTCGCCATGATCGACGCGGCGGAGCGCGACGGAAAATTGCAACCGGGCGGCACGATCATCGAGGCGACCGCCGGCAACACCGGTCTCGGGCTCGCCCTCATCGCGGGGGCGAAGGGTTATCGTCTCATCCTCGTTATCCCCGACAAGATGTCGCAGGAGAAGATCGCTCATGTCCGCGCGCTCGGGGCGGAAGTTCGCCTAACGAGAAGCGATGTGACCCGCGGCCACCCCGAGTATTACCAGGATGTGGCGGCGAAATTGACCGAGGAAATTCCCGGGGCCTTTTACGTCAATCAATTCGGTAACCCGGCGAACCCCTTCGCCCACGAGACCACGACCGGGCCGGAAATTTGGGAGCAAATGAACCACGACGTCGATGCGGTGGTGATCGGCGTCGGCTCCGGCGGCACCCTCACCGGGCTGGGGCGCTACTTCAAAAAGGTACAGCCGAACCTCGAGATTATTCTGGCGGATCCGACTGGCTCGATCCTCTACGAATGGGTCAAGACGGGAAAAATGGAGGAAGCCGGCAGCTGGGCCGTCGAAGGCATCGGCGAAGATTTCATTCCTGATATCGCCGATATGTCGTACGTGTGCGACGCCTTTGAGATCGACGACACGGAGAGCTTTTCCGTCGTGCGCGACCTGCTCCGCAAGGAGGGAATCCTGGGCGGCTCATCCACCGGCACTCTTCTCGCCGGCGCGCTCCGCTATTGTCGCCAGCAGACCGAGAAAAAGCGCGTCGTTACCTTCATCTGCGACACCGGGAACAAGTATCTCTCGAAGATGTTCAACGATTTCTGGATGGCCGAGCAGGGCTACGTGGAACGGCCGAGCAAAGGCGATCTGTGCGATCTCATTTCGCACCGGGCCGAGAAAGGCGAGGTCATATCGGTCGGGCCGGAGGACACCTTGCTCACTGCCTTCAAGCGCATGCGCACCGTCGATGTGTCGCAGCTTCCGGTCCTTAACGGCGATAACCGAGCCGTCGGCATCATCGATGAATCCGATCTGCTCGTGAAAGTCCATCGCGACCCGGCGAAGTTCAACGAACTGGTCAAGTCGGCCATGACCGATCGGCTAGAGACCCTCTCGCCCAACGCAAAAATTTCCGACTTGTTAGGCGTATTCGATCGCGGCCGGGTCGCGATCGTGATGGAAGGCAATAAGTTTCTCGGTCTGATTACCCGCACCGATCTGCTTTCCTATCTTCGGCTCCAGATGCAGAAATAGGATCGCGGATTTCACGGATGGAGGAACCCGATATTCGTCCTCACCTCACTCCTCTTCCATCCGTGGAATCGGTGTGATTCCATGGTTAAAAGAATTTACTATGAAAAAGAAGCAGCACCTCGCCACGCGCGTCATTCATGCTGGCCAATCGCCCGATCCCTCGACGGGCGCTGTCATGACGCCGATCTACCAGACCTCGACCTACGTGCAGGAGAGTCCCGGGCGACACAAAGGCTACGATTACGCGCGCTCCATTAACCCGACCCGGTGCGCCTACGAACGCTGCGTCGCCGATCTCGAAAGCGGCACCCGGGGGTGGGCATTCGCTTCCGGTTTGGCTGCGATGTCGACCGCGCTCGAGACGATCGACAGCGGCTCGCACGTCGTGGTGAGCGACGATCTTTACGGTGGCACCTACCGGCTTTTCGAGAAAGTGCGGCGCCGCTCCTCCAACCTCGATTTCACCTTCATCGACATGACCGATCCCGCGAAAGTCGAGGCAGCGATGAAACCCAACACGCGCATGGTCTGGGTGGAAACGCCGAGCAACCCGCTGCTCAAGCTGATCGATCTCGAGGCGGTGGCGAAAATCGCGCGAAAGCACAACGCGACCTCCGTTTCCGACAACACTTTTGCCAGCCCCTGGATCCAGCGACCGATTGAGCTCGGGTTCGACATGGTCATCCACTCGGCAACCAAGTATCTGAACGGTCACTCCGACATGGTCGGCGGCGTCGCCGTCGTCGGCGAGAACAAGGAACTCGGCGACCAGATGCAATTTCTACAAAACTCGGTCGGCGCGATTGCCGGCCCCTTCGACAGTTTTCTCGCCATGCGCGGATTGAAAACCCTCGCGCTTCGGATGGAGCGGCATTGCGAAAACGCAGCCGAACTCGCCGCCTGGCTGCAGCAGGAACCGAAGGTGCGCCGCACGAGCTACCCGGGCCTAACGAGTCATTCGCAGCATGCTCTGGCGAAAAAGCAGATGGGCGATCGCTTCGGCGGCATGGTCACCCTCATCCTCGACACCGATCTGGCGGGCACCCGCCGGTTTCTCGAGAACACGCATCTCTTTTCGCTCGCCGAAAGCCTCGGTGGAGTGGAGAGCCTGGTAAATTATCCGCCCATCATGACGCACGGCGCCATCCCGGAAGAAAAACGGATCGAGCTCGGCATCACCGAGTCGCTCGTCCGGCTCTCGGTCGGCGTGGAAGACGTGGAAGATCTCCGCGACGACCTGAAGACCGCGCTCGCCGCGATCTAATGTAGCCGCTTCGCTGTGCGAAGCGCGGGATCGACGGATCCCGGCAGGCCAGCCCTCGCGCCTCCCAGAGGGAGGAGGCTACATCTGCTTTCCAACGTTGCCGGCTTCGTTAAGCTCCACGAAATGGGCAGCAGCTTTGGTCGTCTCTTCCGCATTTCCACCTTTGGCGAGTCGCATGGCGGCGGCGTGGGCGTGGTGATCGACGGTTGCCCGCCCCGCATCCCGTTAGGCGAGGAAACCATCCAGCGCGCACTCGACCGCCGCCGTCCCGGGCAGAGCGCGATCGTCACGCCGCGCCAGGAAGCGGATCGCTGTGAAATTCTCTCCGGGGTCTTCGAAGGTCAGACGCTGGGCACGCCGATCGCCATCCTGGTGCGGAACGAAGACGCGCGGCCCGAAGCATACCGGGAAATGAAAGACACCTACCGCCCTTCGCACGCAGATTTCACTTACCAGGCCAAATATGGCATTCGCAACTGGCAGGGCGGCGGCCGCGCATCTGCACGCGAGACGATCGGCCGCGTCGCGGCCGGCGCGGTTGCGCGTGAGGTGCTGACCCGGCTTTTCCCAAGGCTGGAACTGGTCGCCTACGCGATGCAGATCCACGATCTCGTCGCTGAGGTGGATCCCGCCGCGGTCAGCCTCGAGGAAGTCGAAGGCAACATTGTACGCTGCCCGGACAAATCGACGGCGGAGAAGATGATCGCGCGCATCGAGGAGGCCCGGGCGGCGGGCGATTCGTTAGGCGGAATTATCGAATGCGTCGTCCGGGAGGTGCCGCCGGGCCTCGGCGAGCCGGTCTTCGACAAGCTGGAGGCTGATCTGGCCAAGGCAATGATGAGCCTGCCGGCCACGAAAGGCTTCGAGATCGGCTCCGGCTTCGGCGCAGTCACGATGAGAGGGTCGGAGCATAACGACCCATTCGAGATGCGGGCGGGCACGGTGCGCACGACGAGCAATCGCTCCGGCGGAGTGCAGGGTGGGATCAGCAACGGCGCCGACATTATCTTTCGGGTTGCCTTTAAGCCAACCGCCACCATCGCCCGCGCGCAGAAAACGGTGACCGCTGCCGGCGACGCTACTACGCTGGCGGCGGGCGGACGACACGATCCATGTGTCCTGCCGCGCGCGGTGCCGATGGTGGAGGCGATGACGGCGCTGGTCCTGTGTGATCACGCCTTGCGCCAGCGAAGTATGACCGAGGGCGCGACTCAAGCGGCGGGAGAGCACTCCTCTAACCTGTGAAATCCGCGGTCACCGCCGGCTCGTCGTTCTGGCAGATCCTCTTCCTTTCCTTCGCGCTCATCCTGGTCGCGTTTGAGATTGTCCGCGGCTGGCGCCTTGGGCTCGTTAGGCAACTGGTCCGGCTGCTCGCGCTAGGCGCCGCCTATGCGGCCGGGCTTTTTGGCGGGCGCTGGCTTCTCCCGATCCTGCGACCTTTTCTCCAGGTGCCCGATCTCCTCATCTCGATCGTCGCCGGCGCGCTCCTCGCCCTCGTCGTCTTCATCGCAATCAACACGCTGGGCGCGATTCTCTTCAAGCGGACCGGGCAACAGAGCGCTGGCCTAGTCCGCCTGGTTTACGGGGTGAGCGGCGGCATGCTCGGGATTTTCTTCGGTTTCTTCAGCGTCTGGTTGATCGTGGTGGCAATCCGGTCGCTCGGGGCAATCGCGAGCGCCGAAGTGCACCGAGCCGAGCCGGTGGCGCCACTAACCGCCCGGCTGAAACCGGCTACCGAAGCGCCTCCGCCCATGATGCAATCATTGGCCAAGCTGAAGAATTCGATCGAGCTGGGCCCGTTAGGGGAGACCGTTAAGGCGGTCGATGTCGTGCCGGACGAGACCTATCAGACGCTCGGACGCGTCGGAACGGTCGTTTCCGATCCGCAGAGCGCGGAGCGATTTCTTAGCTACCCCGGAGCGCGCGAGTTGACCGAGAATCCGAAGATTATCGCTCTGCGGGACGATCCGCAGATTGTCGAGCTGATCCAGCAACGACGTTATCTCGAGCTCTTGCAGAATCCCAAGCTGATCGAGGCGCTGAACGATTCGGCGCTGGCGACGCAGGTGAAGAGTTTCGAATTTCAGAAGGCCCTGGATTATGCCCTCAAAAAATGAGCGGGCAGCGAGGGTGCCGCTCTTCGATATGTTGCGAATCTTGAGCGAGATTCGTTCCCACGCATGTCCTACCTGACGACAATCGGACTCGAAGTCCACGTGCAGCTCAAGACGCGCTCCAAGATGTTTTGCAGCTGCGCGGTCGAATTCGGCGCGGAACCCAATTCGCTGACCTGCCCGACCTGTCTCGGCCTGCCGGGGGCCTTGCCCGCGATGAATCACGCGGCGCTCCGCCTAACAACATTAACCGGGCTGATGCTCGGCTGTGAGATTGCTCCGATCTGCAAGTTTGACCGGAAGAATTATTTCTATCCCGACCTGGCGAAGAACTATCAGATCTCGCAATACGATCTGCCACTCTGCGCCAACGGCCGCGTCGCCCTTCCCGCCCTCGCCTATCCAAAAGAGGCGCAGAAGGACCTGCCCGAAACGGAAAGAGAAATTCAGCTGGTCCGAATCCATCTCGAGGAAGACGTGGCGAAGAGCAGCCATTTCGAGAACAGCACCGGGATCGATTTCAACCGCGCCGGGACGCCCTTGATGGAGA
>JBDTOL010000053.1:0-15662 GCA_039933235.1 Spartobacteria bacterium
TCAGTCATCGGGAATCAGTTCGCGAGTCGAGGCGGGTCTGCTCGCTTTTCTTCCCCACGGTGGCGTAGGCGCGAGGGTCGGAAGTTTCGCGATGGCGAAGCACCGTCGCCCGCGTAAGTGACGTGAGCGCTAACCGCCAGCAATCAGGAGCGTGATCTCGCCTTTGGCGGGATGGGCTTCGTAGTGCGCGAGTAACTCCGCACCAGTGCCGCGGCGGAATTCCTCGAATTTTTTGGTGAGCTCGCGGGCGACGCAGAGCTGACGCTCCGGCATGATTGCGGCGCAGACGGCGAGGGTCTTGTTGATCCGATACGGAGATTCGAAGAAGACCGTCGTCTCGCCGCGGGCCGCCGCCGCCGTCAGGGCGCGTTCGCGCTGACCGCTTTTTACTGGGAGAAAACCGCGATAGCAAAATTGTTCCATCGCCAGGCCAGAACCGACGAGCCCAGTGGTGATCGCAGAAACGCCAGGCACGATCGTGAAGGGCAGTTCCAGCTCGATGCACTTGCGGATGAGACGCGCGCCGGGATCGGACAGGCCGGGCATGCCGGCATCGGTGATGAGCGCGACCGATTCGCCTGCTGCCAGACGCTCGGAGAGTTCCGCAGTGCGCATTGCTTCGTTGTGCTCGTGGTAGCTTACGAGCGGCTTCCGGATTTCGAAATGCCGGAGCAGATTCCCCGAGTGCCGGGTGTCTTCGGCGGCGATCAGGTCGACGGATTTGAGCACCGCAAGCGCCCGCAGGGTGATGTCGTCGAGATTACCGATGGGTGTACCGACGACGTAAAGCATGGCGAAGAATATGCGCCGGAGCAGGCCCGCGCCAAGGCTAGCCATCGCGCGCAATCCACGCTCCCCGCCCTGGAAGCGGCTACAACGACAGAGCCGGCCACAAACAAAAAAGCCATCCCGCGGTGAAGCGGGATGGCCTTGAAGGAATCCGGGGGCCGGTTTGGACGGCCCCTGGAGTTAGTTGAGTGAGTTGGTTTGGACCTTACAGGCTGTGGCCGCGATTCGCTTTGATGACGCGCAAGTCCATTTTGTTCACACTCCCGTCGCCGTTGACGTCGGCGCGGAAGTTCGTGCTGTTGACGCGACCCGAGTTGTTGCGTGCCGCTCCCACATCTTCGTTGCCCACCTTACCATTACCGGTGACGTCGCCGACCAGTTTTCCGTAGGTCACCGAGGCGCTGGCGAGGGTGTTCCCTTGGTCGTCCGTCACGTTGGTGACCGTGACCGTGACCGTGATCGTTTGAGCGTTGCAGTGGCTGGTGGCGACGCTCACGATGAGCGCGTGCGAATCTCGGCGTCAACCGTGACGCTTGCCGGGCCGCAGCTGCTTGTGACGCCGCCGGCTCAGGTGACGTTGTTGTTGAAGATAAGGTAGATCTCGTCGTTGCCCTGGCGATCCTCGATGCCAACATTGCTCGAGAGCGGGAGATCGATGTCGAATTCACCGGCCGCGCCGTGGCTCTTTTCAGAGAAAGCGCTTTGCAGCGTGAGGTCTCCGCCGCCGCCACCGTGCACATCGCCGTTCGCGCAGGCGCGCTAACAACGGGTCCATACCGAGTAAGAAAAAATCCGTCACGACCCCCGGGTGATCGCTGCATCGCCGGTTCTCGCACGACGTGAGGGCACACTCGCCGCGAAGCAATCACCGTTTAAACTTCGGCGACCGCTGGCCCTACGCCCCGGCGCCGGAGCAGGGCGATTACGTCAAGATCAAGCCGCGCTACCAGCTCTTCATCGATGGCAAATTTCGCGTCGAAGCCGCCACAGGCAACATGCCCAAACGTGACCGTGACCGTAGAGCCAATGAACGTCGTAATGACGGCCGCCAGATCGTGGTCGCGGGACCAGTGACACTGGTCACCGGCTCGGAGAAGCTGAACACGATGACTTGTGTGAACGTGCCGCCATTTCCCTGTCGGGGGTTCCACACCGGGCAGCGCGAAATCGAACGCACCCGCATTTCCGGGAGTCGGATTGGACGACTCCCGGGAAAGCGCAAGGTTGTCGGACGATTACGGAACCGTGACTTCGACCACGTTGGAGCAGTCGCCAGAATCCGTTTCACATACCTGGTAGGTAAATGTTCCGGTATGGCTGCCAAGCTTGTTCGTGGCGAACCCATCGTCTGCTGTGGTCATAATGATCTGACCATTCCGCAGGCCATTGACCGAGCCGCCGTCGGCCGGACTCCAATACAGCTTAACACGTGACTTACCATTCTTCTGTTCCAAGGTCGCCGAAAGCGTAATTCCGCCGCCGCCGCCACCGTGCACATCGCCGTTCACACCCATCGAGAAGTCGTAGGGCTGGCCGAGGGCTGGATCGCCGGTTGGGGCGAAGAAGAAGGCGAAGAAGTTGCTATCAAAGAACGCATTTTGGTTGTTGCCGCAAGGCGTGCCGATGCAGTTTGCTCCGTCCGTCGTGGAATCAAACGAACGACCCGTCAAGTCGCCCGTTGGCGTCACGTTGAGATGGTAGCTGCCTGGCGCCAGGAAGACGTCCAAGCCCGTCACTTCGACCATGTACTCGGTGAACCCGAAGCCATCGCGACCAGTCGGGGTCACGTTCGGCGTCGCGGTCATGCCGCTGGCGATGAGCGTGCCGGAATTGCCTGCCGAGACGCCCTGACGGATCTCCCAGGTCGCACCGGTCACGTTCGTGTCCGCGAGGTTGTTCGAGAACACGGAGTGCACATCCCATCCTTCCGCATCATTGACGTTGAAGTCGTCGTAGACGCTGGCGTATTGGCCGGAGCCGAGGCTGGTGTCGCGCTCGTTGGCGAGGCCGTTGACGCCGTTGAAGTCACCGTTATACCACAAGGCACCGGCTGGTGTGGCCGTGGGCGACGGGGTCGGCGTGGGCGACGGGTCACCGGGCGAGTGGGCCCTGATGAGCCAGTTGCCGATCAGGCCGAAGGATTCGATCGCAGCGACCGGAAGCTCATTGTTATTGAGATTGTTGATGTCGCCACTGGCACCACCCGCTACATAGCTGCGGTTGGAAAAGGTCGGCGCTGTTTCGTCAAAAGCGGCCGGGAATTGGCCCGCACTATGCGTGATGAGGAATCCGACGAAGAACTTCGACGTCGTGATCGTGGCATTGATATTCGTGGTGATGAATGTGTCCGTGCCTTGGTTAGCGACGACGCCGCTGGCCGTGGTGAGGAGGACCGCATCATTTGGGTTCCCGTCCCCATTGGGATCGCTCCAGATTGCCACTGTGTAGGGCAGTCCGTTCAAGCTCGGATCAGGGAACACTGACGTTCCCCAGGCGATGGAAACGGAATCGATTTCCTCGACGCCGGGAATGACGTCAAACTCGTTCAGCGAGATGATGTCGCCGCCGGCTGTCAGGCCGACCCCGTCTTCCGCTGTCCCGTCATCGATGAGATAGGTGAAGTCCAAGGGACTTTGATGGGCTGCCCCCTTTGCTGTGGGCGAGAAGTGTTGTTGCTTCGCGCCGTGGGTTGATTTCGCCGAGGACAGGGCGGGCTGGCCGGCTTGCGCACTGAGCGCAAAGCAAGCAACCAGAGCCATCGCAGCCAAGGTGCATTTCCGCAGGGTTGGATATATCATAGGTTTCAAGTAGGGAGGATTTTCGTTAGTCATGTCAAGACTGTTTTTTCTCCTTCAGGGTGATTTTTTTTGCTTTTTCGTTAATCTGCTTTGCCCAAATGGTTTGCGTGCAAACGCCGATTTGCGTGCCGAAAGCACGCCACGTTTGCCAGAATGAAGGCTGTTTTTTGAGTGCGTTGCCGAGGGCGAGACGCTAAAAAAGACCATGGCCCGCAAAACTGCTCGCGCCGCAACCACGCTCGCCAAACCCGAAACAACCCCGGCGCCAGCCCGGGTCGAGGCTCTTTCGCCTAACGAAGGCCGCCTGAACTTCGGCCAGCGCTGGCCCTACGCCCCGGCGCCGGAGCAGAGCGATTACGTTAAGATCAAGCCGCGCTACCAGCTCTTCATCGATGGCAAATTTCGTGCGCCGCACTCGGGCACGCATTTCGATTCGATCAATCCGGCGACGGAAGAGAAACTGGCCGAGATCGCGGAGGCCGATGCGCACGATGTCGCTCTTGCGGTCAGGGCGGCGCGCCGGGCCCACACCATGGTCTGGAGCAAAATGCCGGGCCGGGAGCGCGGAAAGTATCTCTATCGCATCGCCCGGCTCGTGCAGGAGAAGACTAGGGAACTCGCCGTTCTCGAGTCGATGGATGGAGGAAAAACGATCAAGGAGAGCCGCGACATCGATCTTCCGCTGGTCGCGGCACATTTCTTCTACTACGCCGGCTGGGCAGACAAGCTGCAATACGCCTTCCCGGGTCGGACCCCGCGTTCGTTGGGCGTGGCCGGGCAGATTATCCCGTGGAATTTCCCGCTCCTCATGGCGGCCTGGAAGCTCGCGCCAGCCCTCGCGGCGGGGAATACCTGCGTCCTCAAGCCGGCCGAGACCACCAGCATCACCGCCCTGCATTTGGCCGAGATCTTCCAGCAGGCAGAATTGCCCGACGGAGTGGTCAACATCGTGACCGGGGCTGGGGAAACCGGCAAAGCCCTGGTGGAACACGACGACGTGAACAAGATTGCTTTTACCGGCTCAACTGCCGTCGGCAAGATGCTGATTCGCGCGGTCGCCGGCACGAAAAAGAAACTCACTCTCGAGCTGGGCGGCAAGGCCGCGAACATCATTTTCGAAGATGCTGCGATCGACCAGGCCGTCGAGGGCATAATATCCGGCATCTATTTTAACCAGGGGCATGTCTGCTGCGCGGGCTCGCGTCTCCTCGTGCAGGAGGGAGTCTTCCCGGCCGTCATCCGCAAGTTGAAGGACCGAATCTCCTGCCTCCGCGTCGGCAACCCTCTCGATAAAAACACCGATATCGGCGCGATCAATTCGCGCATGCAGCTCGACAAGATTTGCGAACTGGTCGACAGCGGCTTGCAGCAAGGCGCGGAGCTGGTCCAGCCGCGCCTGCGTTTGCCGGAGAAGGGATACTGGTATCCGCCGAGCTTTTTCACCGGCGTAACAGCCTCGCACCGCATCGCGCAGGAGGAAATCTTTGGCCCTGTCTTGAGCGTGATGACTTTCCGGACGCCGGAAGAAGCAATCGAGCGCGCGAACAACACGCCTTACGGTCTCAGTGCCGGCGTCTGGACCGATAAAGGAAGCAAGATCTTCAAGATCGTGAGCAAACTGCGCGCCGGGGTCGTCTGGGCGAACACCTACAACAAGTTCGATCCGACGAGTCCGTTTGGCGGCTATCGCGAAAGCGGCTTCGGCCGCGAAGGAGGGCTACACGGTCTGCTGCCCTACCTGAATCTGGCCTAAGGCCCGGCCTTCGTGTCGAGGTAGAGAATGACGAAGAGCACCGCCAGCAGCGGACGCAGGACGGCGTGCACGAGGCAGCTCAAGAGGGTCGTTAGGCCGGAAAGAAAGTCGGTCGTATTCATTGTCGCCATCGTCTGCATCATGGCAGCGGCTTGCTCCACACTGGTCACCCCGCGCAGCCGGAAGAGCACGACCGGCAGTTCGATGGCGACGTTGAGAACGATGATCGCGAGCAACCAGAGCGAGGCGATCATCGCACCACGGTAGAGCGGTCGCTCCGTGCGGGGGCGGTCCGTCCCGCTGCGAGCCAGTGCCTTGCTTTCCTGCAGCGCTTCGATCGTGGGAGCGTCACCCAGCGCGCCGGCTTGCTGCCAGAAGAGGAAGTTGATGAAGAGACGCGCCACCATGTAGGCGGTGAAAACGAGCAGCGCCAGGACGAGCAGGAGCCCGCTCAAACTGGCCGCGCTCGTCACCAGTGAGAGCGCCAGGAGCAGCGGGATCACGGTCCAGAGCAGGTAGCTCCCGTAGACGATCAACCCGAGAGTGAACATCCGGGTCCAGAGCGGCTTCGCCCGGGCCAGGAGATCGTCCAGCTTCGGGTCGAGACCGTTCCGGAGATCAGCCGCCAGGAGCTGCGTCGCGGCGAGCGCAAACGGCAACCCAATCACCAGCAGCGCCAGCATGACGAAGGCGACCACCGCAGCCACGATGACTGGAGTGAGAGGGGCCTGGTCCTTCGGCATCTCGAGAAAGGGCGCCGCCATCTGGAGAAAGAACGACGGGATGGAGACGAGCAGGGCGATCGTGAAGAAGCGTTTGAAGCCTTGCCGATAAATGCGCCAGCCGTCACCCAGAATTTCGCCGAAGGTCCGACGCGTCGCTGGCAGCGGCGGAGGGACAGGGTCGGACGCGCCGGCATCGCTTTCGCCGTCGTCGGCGAATAGCTCCGGCAGCTCGTCCGCCCGCATCCAGCGGTCGCTCTCCGGCTCGCGAATTTCATTCTCCCGAATGAGGCGACCCTCGCGTCTCCACTCGCGCAATTCATCGAGGTCGACCGGACCATATTCCTGGCCCTGGACGCGCACGATCCAGCCATCATGATTGTTTTTTTCGACAGAATTCACAGGATGTTCAGGATGAGTGGGAGGTTGCACGTTCCGCTTCCCGTCCGGACAATCCAGTAAATCCTGTTCCCGTTTTATGAGACTCCTGCTGATCGACGGCCACTACTACGTTTACCGCTCCTATTTCGCGATCCTCCATCTCTCGAATTCCAAAGGGGTGCCGACGAACGCGATTTTCGGATTCACCAAGACGCTCCGTCTCATGCTGAAACACCTCCAGCCCGATCTCGGCGCGGTCTTCTGGGATATGGGCCTGCCGCAGCGCCGGACGGAGTTGCAACCCGGTTACAAAGAGACGCGCAAGGAGATGCCCCAGCCGATGGTGCCCCAGCTCGATTACATCCAGAAATTGATGCCTGCGCTCGGGTTCAGGAATATCTCGCTCCCCGATACGGAGGCAGATGACCTGATGGGGTGTTATGCGATCAAGGCTCGGGAGCGCGGCATCGAGGTGATCCTGGCGACGAACGACAAGGATCTCTATCAGCTGGTCGATCCGCAGGTGAAAATCTACAGCACGGCGAAAGCGGATCTGGCTTCGCCTAAGGATGCGTTTGCGTTGTTAGGCGAGGAAGAGGTGACCGCGAAATGGGATGTCCCGCCAGCCATGATCGGCGACGTGCTCGCCATCTCCGGCGACGCGGTGGACAACATCCGGGGCGTCGGGATCGGTCGGAAAGCCGCGGCCAAGCTGCTCCGGGAGTTTGGCAGCCTGGACGCGCTTTTACAGGGGCTCGACAAGGTGAAGCTGCCCAAGACGCGTGACAAACTGGAGACAGCGCGGGAGCAGATTTTGCAGAACCGCAAAATGGTGGAACTCGATTGCGAAATCCCGCTGCCGCTGCCGATCGATGACCTGCGGATCACGCCCGATTATCCGCGGCTGATTGCCGCCCTGGAGGAGTGCGAGTTCAAATCGCTTCTACAGGAAGTGCGCGACGAAGCGTTGCGATCTGGCACCGCCGTGCAAGGCCAGCTGCTCTAGCGGGTCCGAACAGCGTTGCGCTGCTGTAGCCGCTTCTCCGCGCGCAGTGCGGGGAGGAAGGTCGCGGCAGCCAAAACAGCCGCCCGGCGCACCCCCACGCCTCTCACAGTGAGGCGGCTACCGGCCTACCGAAAAATCTTTTGAACGCCCCTCCACGACCGCTGTCTATATGCTCTGGTTAAGGCGATTCGGGCGGTGGCACGTTCTCGCATTCGAAGGTTTCTCCACGCGTGCCCTGCCCGGATCTTTTTTTGTCCCGGCACCTTGTTGGCCCGCATTCTTCCCGCATTGTGCTGTCATGCCTTTCTCCGAGGAAGACCTCCAGCTGATCGATCTCGCCCTGCGCGAGGACGTCGGGAGCGGCGACGTTACGAGCGAGTATTTTGTGGGTGAAAACGATCAGGCCTCAGCCCGCGCCATCGCCAAGGAACGAGCTATCGTGGCCGGAACGGAAGTTGCCGCCGAGGTCTTCCGAAAAGTGGATCCCAAGCTCCGGATGCAGATCGTGCAAAAAGATGGCGCGACCGTGGCGGGCGGGATGGCAGTGCTGGAGGTGCGGGGGCGGGCGCGTTCCATCCTCACCGCCGAGCGGGTCGCGCTCAATTTTTTGCAGCACCTGAGCGGTATCGCCACCCTCACACGGCAGTTTGTGGAAGCAGCCGGTGCCAATGGCGCGAAGATTCTCGACACGCGCAAGACCACCCCCGGGCTGCGCAAATTTGAGAAGGCCGCGGTCGTCGCCGGCGGCGGAGCGAATCATCGTTTCGGTCTCTACGATATGGTGTTGATCAAGGACAATCATCTCCTCGCCCGCGAGGGCCTCGCGCGACTTGGCGCCGCGGTCGAGCGGGTGCGGAAGGAACGGCCCGGCCTCCAGATCGAGGTGGAAGCCGATAACCTGGACCAGGTGCGCGCGCTCCTCGAGGTCCCGGGGGTGGAGGTGATCCTGCTCGACAACATGAGGGGCACGCAGATGCGCGAAGCGGTCGCGATCGGGAAGGGTAGAGTGAAATTCGAGGCGAGCGGCGGGATCAACCTGCGCAACGTGAGGCAGGTCGCTGCGACCGGTGTTGACTTCGTTTCGATCGGCGCGCTCACCCATTCCGCGCCGGCGATCGATTTCTCGCTGGAGCTGACCCATGTCGCAGCCTGATCGGCTCTTCCCGATCCTGCTCCCACTCCTAATCTTCTCTGCGCCCTTTCCGGAAGGTTTAAGAGCAAGAGCATGAGCAGGAAGAAGGATAAATCGGGGAAGTGGACGGTTGACCGGTTGATCGCGGTCGAACTCCGCGAATCGTTAGGCGAAACCGTCATCGGCGGCCGCATCCTTGTCCTGGAGTCGACTGCTTCGACAAACGATTTTCTCCGGCAGATGATCACGCCGGAGTTGCCAGAGGGCTTTGTCGTTTTCGCCGAACAGCAGACCGCGGGGCGAGGCCAGCACGGCAACCGCTGGGAATCGGCGCCGCACCTGGGATTGTGGTTCTCGCTCTTGCTCCGGCCGGAATTGCCATTGGCCGAATCAAGTCGTTTAACGGATTGGGCGGCGCAGGCGGTCGCGGTCACGGTGCAGAGCGAAACCGGTCTGGCGCCGTCGCTCAAACCGCCTAACGACGTCTACCTGAGCGGTCGCAAGATCGCGGGCGTGCTCGTGGAAGCGCGAACCGCGCCGAAGGGGCGGCTCACGGCGATCGTCGGGATCGGGATTAATCTCAACCAGGCGCTGGAAGATTTCCCCGAGGAACTGCGCGAGCGGGCGGCCTCGCTCGCCATGGCGCTCGGACGGCCGGTGGCGCGTTCCAATTTCGCGGTGGCCTTGCTGCGCGAATTGGAGCGGACGCGCGCGGGGCGCCTGGCGGCCTCTCCCAGTCTGTCGTCCTGAGCCGCGAAGACGGCGAAGGACCTCCCAGTTGCAATCGACGCTTTCTCCGGAGGAGGTGTCTCTATTGCAACTGCGAGGTGCCTCGCCGCGCGGCGCCCGCTCGGGATGACAGGATGGGGTGGAGAGACGCCAGTGAATATGGGTGCGCCACAGAATCAAACTTCTGCGCCCACCTCCGCCAGCCATTGCCGGTAAACCTGCGGTGAGATCTCCGACGGCTTAATCTCACTCCGGCCGCCCCAGAACACGTTCGTGTAGGAAACAGGAATCCCGCACTCCGCGAGATGCCGGTCGATCGCGGCCTTGTGCTCGAGCAGGACCGCTTTGTCGGTCCCATGCGCCACCGCCATGATGTTGACGTCGCGAAATTCCGGCCCGGCCTCGCGCCAATAACAGTGCGTCAGAATTTCGTGCCGTCCCACTTCTCCTCCCGCCTCCATCTCGCGACCGGGCGGCACCGCCCAGTGAAAGAGCGCGTTGAAACGAGTGACGCGCACGCCGCCCGCCGAAGGCTTCACATGCTCGAGGAAGGTCGAGAAACGTCCGATTATTTTGCGCCGCGTCAGGTCTTCCGCGACCGCGAAAAATTCCTCGAGCGACACGCCAGCCTCTTCCGCCCGCGCAACCCAGGGCGCCGCCTGGATTTCCTCCGGCTCGAATTCCCGCTTCAGCGCGGTCAGCACTGTCCATTCTTTTTCGTTCAACCTGGCGGGCTGCACCACGATCATCTGGGCCGGTTCCTCTGCCTTGGTTCCGGGCGCGATATTTTTTCGCCGCACGTGTCCTACGCCCAGCGTAAAGATGCCCTTCGCCGGCATGAGCCGGAAATGATCCGCGCCGACTATCCCGGTCAGGATCTCGCCGTGCCGTTGCAAGGAGAAACCCTGCGGCACCTTTAATGTGGTCCATAGCTTGTAATCCGAGCCCGGCGTCACCGCATCGGTCGAGCGCAGAACGACATGGCCGGAGAACGGGTCGCGCTGTGACATCCAATCGAAGGCAGCCTCGATTTTTTCCGGCGGCACTTTCCAGGCGACGAGCGCGCCTTCCGCGAGGTTCGTCGCGAGCAAAGTCTGGCGCACCCGTCGAATGGTGCCCGCGCGCAGCATCGCGCTGATTCGTTCGAGCACAGTGTCGAGTGGCAGCCCGGCGCGCTCCGCGATTTCCGCGAACGGCTCGCGCACGAAGCCGGCAATTTTGTCCTCCGAAATGGCCAGGATCCGGGCGTTGATCGGGTCGTTGTGCTCGACCGGCACGGTCTCGTTAGGCAGCGCGGTCATACGGGAGTGCAGGAGAAAATCGCCAGAAAATGGCAGGCCGTGCCCGCGAGCACGAACAGGTGCCAGACGAAATGGGTGTAGCGCCGGCGCTTGCTGACAAAGAAAAAGACCCCGCCGGTGTAGGCGAGGCCGCCGGCCACGAGCCAGATCAGACCGTGCACGGGCACATTCACCAGCATGGGTCGAAAGGCGACAACGACGAGCCAGCCCATCCCGAGATAGAGCGTCAGGGAAAGCCCGTTGCGCCGCTCCGTTCCGCTGACGGTCTTGAGGACCACACCGAAGATCGCGAGCGACCAGACGAGCGTGAGGATCGTCCAACCCCAGGCGCCGCGGAGCGGCCCGAGCGTGAACGGCGTGTAGGTGCCGGCAATAAGCAGGAAGATCGCCGAATGATCGATCACCTGGAAGATCGACTTCATCGTTCCCCGCGGCCAGGCGTGATAGAGAGTCGATCCGAGGTAGACAAGGAGCATGGCCACCGCGAAAACCACTGTGCCGGTAAAGAAGTAGCGATCGCCGCCGCGCCAGGCCGCGAAGATGAGGATCGGGGCGCCGACCAGCGCGGCGATCAGGCCGAGGCCATGGCTGATGCTGTTGGCCAGCTCTTCGCCTAACGACTGATTCCACTTCGCCTGGTGCGGGCAGTTTGCGCTAGCCTGTTCGGTCGGGATCACGAGAGGGTAACTGTTACGCTCGACCTGCAATCTCGAAAAGGAAAAAAGAGTGGGGGAGCGGACCGCGCATGCGTGCGAATTAAAAGGAAGATGCGCAAAGCGATTTTCCTCGACGCCGCCGGGACGCTTATTCGCCTAACGAAAAGTGTCGGCTGGCATTACGCCCTGGTGGCCAGGCGGCAGGGTCTGGAGCTCGATGCTGATGAACTGAATCGCGCCTTCAGCCAGACCTGGAAAGAAATGCCGGCCCGGCCCGCCACGGGCAAGCCGCGCGCGGACGACGACAAAGGTTGGTGGCGTGAACTGATCGAGCGCATGCTTGATCGCGTTGCGGCAGAGGTTGCTCCGCTAGATCGCGACACCTTCTTTGAAGCGGCCTATGGCCATTTCGCGGAGGCCGGGGTTTGGGAGGCCTACCCGGAGGTGGTCGAGGTTCTCGAAACGCTGGCCCCGCGCTACCAACTCGCGGTGATCTCGAATTTTGATGGGCGCCTGCGCATGATCCTAGAGCATCTCGGGCTCTCGAAATATTTTCGCCGCGTCTTCCTTTCCAGTGAAATGGGCGCTGACAAACCGGACCCGGTAATCTATCGCCGCGCGCTCCGGATCAGTGGTTTCTCGCCTGACGAAGTTTTGCACGCGGGCGATGATCCGGAGCGGGATTGGGCGGCGGCGCACCGCGCGGGCCTCGAGGTATTCGAGTTGAAGCGGCCCGAGAACTCGCTGCGCGATCTTCTTGCGCTGGTTGCGCCGAGGGATGAATCGTCGTAAAAACTGAGGCTCGCGCCGGACAAGTAGCCGGTGCAAGGAGCAGGGTTGGTAGCTCAATGGTAGAGCAGCGCCCTTTTAAGGCGTTGGTTGTGGGTTCGAGTCCCACCCGACCCATGCTCTCTTTTCTACTCTGTCAGTGCGCGGGCTAATTCTCCGAAAAGCGGAATCAAGTGGAAATATCCGTAATAGCGCTCAACGGAAGCTAGTTACGAATCGCGAATCGCCTTTTTCGAAAGGTGTCAATTCTCCGGTCGAAATCGATCTCTCCGAATCGCGCTCACGAGGGGAAAAGGTGTCAACTCGGAGAAATAGGCCGCGCAGGGAGGGTGTAAAGTGGCCGCGTCGAATTTGATAATTCTCCGACTTTGCAAAGCGGATGCACAATCGTTGCGTGCCCGATTCACGCCTCAGATATTCCTTCCGCCGGCCGATCGGCTTAGCCGTCGGAGACGGGCGCTGCGGTGAACGGGGGGTTTTCATAATCGTCAAATACATGAGATCGACTGGCGCGATCTGGCAACATCAGGGCGTCTATCGGATCGCTCCGCTGCAGAATAAGGAACTTAAGCGATCGCAAATGCCGCTCGGACGACGCTTTTGGATTGTTCTGCGAGCTGCTCTCCAATCGCCGATCCGCTGTCGTCAGCCTCATTTTCACGAGCGAAGGCGTTGGGAAAAAACACCTTTTTAAATTCTTCGATCGAACTGAATCGATTTTGAGCGCGCACGGGCCGCGGCGTCGTGGCGGCAGCCTTTTGAACACCGGGACGGTTTTTCATATTTTCACCTGTAGTAGTTGACCATGAAATGGGGGTTCTTACCAGCGTCAAAGTAGTGCTTCCGCTTGATCCAGATGAAGCCGTCTCCCTTGGAAATCACCGCCACGTCAATCTCGCCGCCAACGGTTTCTGATTCGATTGAAACTCGACGCTTAAAGGACGTGAGGTTTACCAGCGATTCGGCCATAGCAGCAAGTTCGTCTTTCGGCAGGGCTCCAACCGCATTCATGATCGGTGCGATGTGCCTTTTTTGGCTGTGCGCGTTAAGCAGTTGGTCCAGGCTATCAACCAAACCGGGAATTCCAGCCGACAGAGCAGCCGTTTGCTCACTTTTTTTTGGCAGTAGCGCGTCGGGAATGCGCTTAAAAATCTCGTCCGACATCTGCTGTAACAACCGACTCACGCTCTCAAGAATTATTTTCTTGTACTGAGGATCTACCCCCGTCAAAAAGGTGTCGACCATCTCTCGTTGGGCAAAAGGAATGATAGCAGCGTTTGAAATGCCGATTTGCGCCGTTTCCAGGATTTTCCATTTTAGCGATCCCTCAGCCAGCGCATCCACCACAAGCGAAAAGACCGACGGAAACACTTCCTGCCCACCAAAACCAGCAACGACGATCCCAGAAGCGCCCTCTTGAAAGTGATCTCGGGAGAAGACCAACGGAAGAAGGCCAATTAATCTGTCGACGGCGACTTTAGGCAGCGAGAGTTTTTCGAAAACCTCCTTCAGCACCTGTTCCAACGGTGCCCGTTGCCGTTCTAGGAAGCGTTGCTCGTAGTCTTGCGGGAAGAAAGAGAGGCGGGCTTTCGACTGCCAAAACTGCTCATGACTAGCGACGATTTCTTCGACCACGCTCACGAGCTGATCTGCGGCGATCGATCCGGAAGTCTTCAGAATTTCCGTTACTTTTGCGTTAATGTCGTCTCTGACCTGAGCAAAATAATTGCGCGCGGTTCCAGTCACGACTTCGTTTTGAAGAGATTCCGGGAAGAGTGCCTTCTCCTGCTCGAGCCAAGAAACGAATTCATCTGTATATTCCTTCAAGGTTCCTCGCTCGGCGGTTCCGAGTTGGCGACGGTGCTCCTTGATGATCGATTCCCAGGGAATCCCCATGAATTCCGAATTCCCGTAGACCATAATACCGACCGGCCGATACTTGGACAGCGTGAAGAGCTTATTAACGGTGTTGTAAATCTTATGACCTCCAGGCGTCTGGAGTGTTACGGCACTATCAGCAGCGAGAGCGACTGCACTTTTATTCAAGATGGCTATCTCGGCGGTCACGGCGCGGAACGTATCGAGAACGCCTTGCCGAACCAAGCCCAATGTTGCCCCAGCGCTTTTTTTTGATCTCGCTCCTCAGATTGTCCTATCGAATTGAGGTGACGGTGGTTGAATTCGCATTGTGGGAAAATTTCTGAGGCGCTTGATGGCGTTTAGATTGCCTGCCCTCCAGATGTTTGGAGGGGGATTCTAATGAGCTGTGCACTGCCTCATCGGCGGCGGAAGCCTACCGGGGCCACTTCGTCGCCAACCCGCACCTCGCCGTTGCTGAATTCCAGACGCCCGTTTGCGTAGCTGATCGCCTGCTCTTTTGCGTTTGGGCCGATGAAAAATGGTTCGACGCCTGGAGCCTCAGAGACTTTCCAGCCGTTGCGGAAGGGACGCACGTCAATCGTTCTCATGGGTAAATAGGCGTTGCTCTAGCCGGAGGTCGGCGCGTCCCAGGTGAATTTACTTACGCGGCCGTCTGGGGCGAAAATAAGAACGCCGGTCCTCGCCATCGTGGGGTTAAAATTGAAGGGGATGAAGGCTTTCCCTATCACTTCGCCCATGTTGAGTAGGTAAATCCAGCTCTCCCCTTCGTCAGTCACGGTCCTCTTCTTTGGCTCGCCATAACGGGCCAACGCTTCGTGCTTCGTCATACCAATGAACGGCGGCTGCTCGGCTTCGGGATTGGAAATATCACCTAGGCGGTGCCCGGCTGCACTGGGCGCCGCTGGCGGCGGAGGCGTGGTATTTTGGCAAGCCAGCAGGCACAGGCATAGCGCAGAACAGGCGATCGAGAACCGGGCTGTTTCTCGGAAATATTGGGGAGAACGCATGTTGCGGAGGGTGCCGATCCCAACCATCTGCCGTCAAGCAAGAATGGCGAGCGGGCGCGCCCTAAGCTAATGTTTGAGGCGTATGTTGGTCTCGGGTTGCTTTGAGAGAGAAGCTCCGATCGTCGCCGCGGAGAATGGAATTTCCGTTGAACTTGCGGGAAAATATCTGTCGCTCATCGGCGACACCCCGGAAATCGATTCGAACGATCCCGGCAAAGCGGTGGTGATCGATGATGAGGGTCGCGAGATCGCGCGCATCAAATGGCCAGTGGGAGCCGGTCGCCACAGTTATTCGTAAATCGCTGTAGCGTTGCGGAGGGAATTGTTAAGGCGGCGGCGGCGGGCCACATCTGAGGCGAATTATTTTCTGCCTAACGAGCGGGAGTCAAGGAGCATCCTTCTCGCCCGCGTCGGCAAGATAGCGGTTCGTCAATGCCCGAAGGTAGGCGGCGCCGCCCATGTTCCATCGTTCAACCAGGAGCCATCGGATGAATTTTTCCCGATCGTTTGACCGAGGCATTCTCAGGAGCTGTGCGTTCGGGAGCTGCCGGCCGAGAATTGCTTGGAGCAATCCTCTCCCGGCATGGACGCGGTGTGCCAGGTTTTTAACCTGGTCGCCCGTAAGCCACTGGGGCCAAGACTCGGAGAGGGCGAATTCTCTCGCGGCCACTTCCACCTTTTCCTTCACGATTTTATCGTTCATCTCCAGGAACGCGAC
>JBDTOL010000054.1:0-5804 GCA_039933235.1 Spartobacteria bacterium
TCCTGTTTCCCGAAGGACATCGCCGCCTTCATCACGATCAGCGAACAGCTCGGGGTGCCCTTCAACCTGCTCAAGGAAGTGCAGCGGATCAACTCGACGCAAAAGGAGCGCTTCCTCAAGGTGGTGCGCGACGCGCTCTGGGTTTTGCGGGACAAGAAAATCGCGGTCTGGGGGCTTACTTTCAAACCCGACACCGACGACATCCGTTCCTCCGTCGCGATCGAGCTCGTAGCCGACATGTTGAAAGAGGGCGCGCAGGTTAGCGCCTATGACCCGAAAGGAATGGAGAAAGCGCGCGAGGTGAAATCGCTCGCGGGCGTGCGCCTGACGGAGAGCGCGATGGAAGCGGTCGAGGGCGCGGAGGCGCTCATCATCGCAACGGAATGGGCCGAGTTTGGCAATGTCGACCTCGCAGCGGTACGGGAGAAGATGCACACCCCGCTCGTCTTCGACGGACGCAATCTTTACGACCCGGAAACGATGCGGAAGCTCGGCTTCCAATACACCTCGATCGGCCGGCCCACGCGCACCGCAGCCTAACGACGCTTTGAGATCGAGCCGCACTCTGGCCCGCGACGCCCTCGCACGCTGGCGGAACGGGATCGAGTTTGCCGACAAAATTGTCGCCGAGACTTTCGCGCGGAGCGCGCTCGACGCGTCCGATCGGGCCTTCGCCCTCGAGCTTTTCTACGGCGTCCTGCGCAACCTGACGCTGCTCGATTTCTGGATCGCTCAGCTGCGACCGGGGCCGGTCGATTCCCGCGCCCGCGATCTTCTCCGGCTCGGGCTTTACCAAATTCTCCTGATCGAGACGGCGGCGCATGCCGCGGTCTTCGAGACGGTCGAGCTGGCGCCGGCGCGCGTCCGCCCGTTGATCAACGCCATCCTGCGCCGCGCCCTGCGCGAGAGGGGTTCCCTGATCGAGGCCGCCGGTGCGCAGCCGTGGCCCGTTCGATATTCCATCCCGGCATTTCTGATCGAGAAGTGGCTGGGCCAATTCGGAGCGGCGGAGGTGGAGGAACTTTGCCGGTGGAATAATCGGCCGGCGCCAGTCTTCGCGCGGGTGAACCGCCTGCAAACGACGGTGAATGAATTCCTCCTTCGCTATCCCGGCAGCGTCCTCCGCCCCGGGAGCGACAACTTCGTCACGCTGGAGAACCCGGGCGAAGCATTGGCCCACGGGGATTGCTATATCCAGGACCCGAGCACGTCCCTTGCCTGCGAAATGCTCGAGCCCGCGCCGGGAGAAACCGTGCTAGACGCCTGCGCTGCGCCCGGCGGCAAGGCCGCTTACCTCGCGGAGATGATGCAGAACGAGGGCGCCCTCGTCGCCGCGGACCAGGACGAGACGCGTCTGCAGCGGGTGCGGGAGAACTTCAGCAGGCTTGGCGTCACCTCTGCTCGCCTGGTCTCATGCGATTGGGCAAACGAGGATTCGGTTCGACGCGCCGGCTTTGCGCCGGAATCCTTCGATCGGATCCTGCTCGACGCGCCCTGCACCAATACAGGGGTGATGCGACGGCGGGTTGACGTGCGCTGGCGGCTGCGGCCGGACAATTTTGAACGGATGCAACGACAGCAACTGTCGATCCTGAACGCGATCGCGCCGCTGCTGAAGCCCGGGGGTTCGTTAGTCTACAGCACCTGCAGCCTGGAGAAGGAAGAGAACGAGGGCGTGGTGGAGGCGTTCGTTCACTGTAACGGGAGATTTCGCCTAACGAACTCGGACCGGCGACTCCCTTTCCGCGATGGCGTCGACGGCGCGTTCGCCGCGCGGCTGGAATCTCTTCCATCGTAATCGTGCTCGTGATCGTGCTCGACCGGCGCGATCAGGAGCAGGAGCACGAGGGAGGTAGGGGTTTGCATCCCCACTTGGCGGTGGAATGATAACGGCCTATGCAAGATGCCCGTTACGATAAACTCGCCTCTCTCCTGGTCGACTACTCCACTGAGCTCAAACGCGACGAGAAGGTGCTGATCGAGTGCTTCGATGCCCCCGATGAAATGACCGTCGCGCTGATTCGCGCGGCCCGGAAAGCAAAGGCGATTCCCTTCGTGCAACTGCAGCACGCCCGCGTGACGCGCGAGCTCGCGCTCGAGATCGATTCCCGCGCGCTCGATCTCACCGCCGCGTATGAGCTGGCCCGGATGAAAAAGATGGACGCCTACATCGCGATCCGCGGGAGCAACAACATCAGCGAGCTGGCCGATGTGCCGATCGACAAGATGAAGCTGGTCGCGAAAAAGCTGCGGCCGCTCCAGGACCAGCGGGTGCAGAAAACCAAATGGGTCGTCTTGCGCTGGCCCACCCCCTCGATGGCGCAGCTCGCGGGGATGAGCACCGAGGCGTTTGAAGATTTCTTCTTCAAGGTCTGCACCCTCGATTACCGCAGGCTGCAGCCGGGGATGAAAGCGCTCAAGGCGCTCATGGAAAAAACCGACAAAGTGCAAATCAAGGGGCCGGGGACCGATCTCCGTTTCAGCATCAAGGGGATTTCCGCCATCATCTGCGGCGGCGATCGCAATATTCCCGACGGCGAAGTATTCAGCTGCCCGGTGAAAGATTCGGTCCAGGGCCACGTCACCTTCAACGCGCCAAGCATTTACCAGAGCACCGCCTTCGATAACATCCGGCTCGATTTCCGCGACGGGAAAATCGTCGTGGCCACGAGCAACCAGACGAAGAAGCTCAACGCGGTGCTCGATTCCGACCCGGGTGCGCGCTACATCGGTGAGTTTTCGTTAGGCTGTAATCCCTTCATCATGCACCCGATGCGCGACATTCTCTTCGACGAGAAAATCGCCGGCTCCTTCCACTTCACGCCCGGCCAGGCTTACCAAGAGGCGGACAACGGGAACCGCAGCCAGGTGCACTGGGACATGGTTTGCATTCAGCGGAAGGATTACGGCGGCGGCGAAATCTACTTTGATGGGAAGCTGATTCGGGAGAACGGCGAATTTCTGCCCAAGTCGCTTCGGCCGCTGAACTGGAAGAAGTTCAAGTAAGCCGGCAAGTGCCGCTTCTTGTCATCCCGAGGCTGGCGCAACGCGCCGAGGGATCTCCCAAGCGGAAAATGAGGGCGCTAACTACGGGCACGAGTCGCCCGTTATCAGAACCCTCGCACGCCAACTGCGAGATCCTCGGCCTCCTTTGCGGCTCGGGATAACGGCGCTTGCGCGCGCTCCGAGCTTTCCCGGAAGCTCGGGTCGCTCGTTAGGCACGAGCCGGCGCGACCTCGATCAGTTCCAGTTCTTTCCCGCCACTCAGTCGCACGTTTTCCATCTCAAAAACCGGGGCATTCTCCGTCGATCTGGCATCCGCACCTGGCAACTGCAACGAGACACTCTGCGAGGTAGAATTGAGGACTATGGCCGCTACCTGAAAGAGCGGCGAAAACTCGATCGCGGCGATTTTGAACTGCGTCCTCAACCGGACAGAAGCCTCTGACTGACGCGACGGAATGAGTTCTCCCGGCGAGTCTCCCGCGATGGCTAGAAATTCCAATGTTGACGCGGCAGACGATGCCTCAGGAGCGTTTGTAGGTTTTTGTGCGGCCGGGTGGAGACGAATCGCGCGGATGAATCCGTCGGCCAGCTGAATATCTGCTACTTCAAAATCAATCTGGAGATTCATCGACGACTGCGGATTTTGCGATGGTTCAAGACACATCGACACCGTCTTGGAAACCGGCTTCAGCCGCAGGCAGCCAACCCCGAAAGCCGGCGTCAACTGCAGGGATGCGATTTGCAGCGAAAAGGTTAATTGCACAGCGGATCCGAACGCCGGAGCTCCACTCGAAGAGCCCGCCGAGCTGCTCTCAGCGAGTCCGTCGGAGGCTTCGTTCGACGCTAGGCTTTGAGGATTGGATTCTGTTTCCGATTGGGTTGGCTCAGACATAGCGTTATTCGTATTGATTGGAGGCGAATCTTGCGGAAAAACTTCGTGGCGTTCGCCCTCTTTATTTTTTTCTGCACTCGCATCTTCGTTCGACGACCCATCATAGCGCGTCAACTCTGGGTTATCGTTCTTTTGATTCAAATCTGTCGTTTCCGATCCACTTGTCGCCGGTTCATCGCGCACTTCAGAGAATTCACCGTCCGCGCGAGTCGAAACCTCGTTTTCTCCGGCGGGTTCGCTGGCGGTCAGATGCAGAGAAACCTTTGGCGGCCCGCTCGATACGAGCCTGGCGGAAAATTCGCCGTCGCTCCCGGTTTCCAAATCGTCCTCCGCTCGCGCTGATTGCG
The DNA here is from genome assembly GCA_039933235.1 of Spartobacteria bacterium. GTDB lineage: Bacteria > Verrucomicrobiota > Verrucomicrobiia > Chthoniobacterales > UBA10450 > Palsa-1392. The sequence continues at coordinate 4,246 of JBDTOL010000054.1, forward strand.
TGGAAGAATCCCTGCCTTCTTCCAAGCGAACCTCCGACAGATCAAGACTGAATCGCTGTGACATGAATCCAATCCAAGCAAGAATGCTGCCAAGCCAGGTGCCATTAGTTGAAAGACCTCAACTGGCATCCCCCCAAACAGTTTACTACATCGGGGTGCCTTCCCACCGGGAGATCGAATGGGCAGGAAATATGTCGCAACCCACTGCGTCGGTTTTACGACAGAACTTGGAGGAGCGGATCTCACATTGCGCCACCTCTGGCAGGAGGTCGTGTCCTGCGTTCCAGCATGGGTCAAACACATCGGCCCCAGCTATCTGCCGTCCCCGTATCGGGATGCCACTTCGATCAGGCCAACCCCTTCACCAGTTGCGAGACCCACGTTTTCGATTTCGAAGGTCGAGCCAGGGTCGATCGAGGCCGGCCCAGAGCCAAGGAGCTGCATCGAGACCATGTTGGAAGTGGGGGACAAAATAATGTTCGCAATTTCAAAAATCGGCGAGAACCCGATCTCCTCAATTCTAAATTCCGCCGTCAGTTGAACCGGCGGGTGCTCTTGACTCGAAGCGGTGAGTTGCATCGGGGCGGTCGCCGAATCAGCGATCACTTCGGGACCGGAAATGGAAAAAGAAGGCGGGGTTATTGTAATAGCCGGCTCTTGATGGGCCGAAGGCGTGAGGCGGAGGGTCCCTATGCTTTGGCCGCTCAGATCGATCTTCGCCACCTCAAAAGTGAGCGGCAGTTTCATGAGCGGTTGACCATTCTCCAACGATTCAAAACACATCGAGACGAAGTTGGAGGTTGGCTTGAGTTGCAAACGGCTCATCTTGAATTCGGGGGTGAGCTGCATTCCAGTGACCTCCAGCGCGAAACTTATCTGCACCGTAGTGGGGACGCCTCCGTCCGGATGTTCTATCGACACGGCAGGCGGAGGCTTAGGCAAGGCGAGATCGGTAGCGACCGCGGGGGTGTCAGCCATGAACTCGGGAAAAATCGCGGGCGATTGTTGGCTTGTTTGGCTGGTGATGATCTTGGAAGCAAAAGAAGGAGCCTCGACCGAGGAACTGGCCGTCTGGCGAGCGACAATCGGAGCAGCTACGGCAGCCCCCGGTCCGATCAAAAGCAAGGCGGATTCCGCCTCGTGCTGGACTAGTTCGGAGATAACCGGTTCGGCGGCAAAAGTTGTGGTCAACTGAGGAATCGGCTGGCCTTGACCGACCGGCTCTTCTGTCGTCATCTCCGGTTCTCCCACCAGCAAAAACCGGGTATCGGGAATCATTTCCACTCCTTCAGGTCTGTCGGCGTCAGGTCCCGTAGCGTGCACGATCGACCTGTCGATTTTTGGCGTCGGCTCCTCGGCGCTGGCAATGACCGGTTCCTCACTTGAAGAGTGGGCGACTTGCTGCTCTGGATTCGAAACTTCAGCTCTAACTTCGCGAACCTTCGGTACAATTGGTTCAGGCTCGATGCCTCCAGGCTGTGCCGGCAGCGACTCTTCGGATCCGCTGAGCGAAACGGCGGCCGGGGTGCCGGAATTGACCGTTTGGTCGGCCTTACTCA
>JBDTOL010000055.1:0-17857 GCA_039933235.1 Spartobacteria bacterium
CCGGCACGGCCAAGCTCGCGCTCGTCCCCTTCGCCATGCGCATGGGCGGCCCGCGTGAAGCGATCTGGCACGCGCTCATTCGCAAGAACTACGGTTGCACCCACCTCATCGTCGGCCGCGATCACGCCGGCCCGGGCAAAGATACCGATGGCAAACCCTTCTACGGCCCCTACGAAGCGCAGGAACTCTTCACCAAACATGAAGAGGAAATCGGCGTAAAACAGGTGCCCTTTCAGATGATGGTCTATCTCGAAGATAAGGATAAATATTTCCCCGCTAACGAAGTGCCGAAGGACGCGCGCGTCCTCGATCTCTCCGGAACCGAGCTGCGCAACCGTCTCAACGAAGGCCGCGACATCCCGAGCTGGTTCACCTATCCCGAAGTCGCGACAGAATTGCGCCGCAGTTTCCCGCCCCGGCATAAACAGGGTGTGACCATCTTCTTCAGCGGTCTATCCGGTAGTGGCAAATCGACCATCGCCAACGTATTGATGACGAAGTTCCTCGAAGTCGGTGGCCGCCCGGTCACCATGCTCGATGGCGACCTGGTCCGGAAGCATCTCTCGTCCGAGCTCGGTTTCTCGAAGGAACATCGCGACATTAACATTCGCCGGATCGGCTACGTCGCCTCCGAGATCACGAAGAACGGCGGCATTGCGATCTGCGCGCCGATCGCGCCTTACGAAGCGACTCGCAAAGACGTGCGCGCCCTCATCGAACCGGTCGGCGGCTTTATCCTCGTCCACCTCTCCACCTCGGTCGACGTTTGCGAAAAGCGCGACCGCAAGGGGCTCTACGCCAAGGCGCGCGCCGGCATCCTGAAGGAATTCACCGGCATCAGCGATCCCTATGAGGATCCGGTGAAACCGGAAGTGCGGATCAACACCGCCGAGCTCACCCCAGAAGAAGCGGCCCAGGAAATCATACTGCACATGGAACGCGAAGGCTTCATCGGGATGAGCCGCAACCACGCCTAGTCTCCTCGCACAACCCTCTTGATCAACGCCGCCCGCGCTCGTCGCCGGCGGCGTTTTCGTTATCCGATTTGTCCACAAGGACGCAGAGTCTTATCCGATAGGCCGAACATAATTCCTCTGCGCACTCTGCATCCTCTGCGGTAGCCTTCCCCAGGATGATCAAGTTTATCTTCCCAGTTCTCGCGCTTTTTCTCGCCTCAGCGACGCCGCCGCTGCTAGCCGCCACGGCGCACTCAACCAAACCAAAAGTCATCGTTAGTCTCAACGACAACCAGGGACTCACATTCACGCCGGTGCCCGCTTATCCCGCGAAGGCGGCCGAGCAAGGCTGGGGCGGAGTTGGGCTTTACCAGCTGCGGTTTGCGAGCAACGGGGCGGTCAGCTCTGTCACAGGCCTTATCTCCATCGATCACCGTTTACTAGACGATTCGGCGGAGGCTTCACTCGCCATGTGGCGCTGCCAGCCGGGAGCGCTCCGGACCGCTAATATCACGATCACATTCCGGGCCAATAAAACACACGAGGCGGTCGTGGTGGACCCCCCTGGTGAGGACGAGAAATCGGGAGACCTTATCGCCGCTTCCACGCCGCCCTATCCTAACGAAGCGCGCCGCCGGCACTGGAATGGATCGGGAGTTTTCATGCTCCATTTCCGGCCCGATGGCAGCGTCGACAAAGTCTTCCCGGCGCGCTCCATCGGCAACGACGCGATCGACGCCGAGTGCGCACTGAGTTTGTCCAAATGGCGATGCCGCCCCGGCGCCTACGACGTTGTTCTCGTCCCCATCACTCTTTCCTGGCCCGGCCATCTCCGACGACGCTAACGAGAGATACATCTCTCCCTCTCTGCGGTAAACCTCCCCGGGATGAACGAGCTTACCCTATCCAGCTGCCTGCTGCCCGACCGCTAATTGACCCCTTCCTTCTTCTGCGCGTCCGAAGCGTTGTAATGGATCGTCACTGTCCCGCCCACTTTAAGATCTCCGGTCACCTTCGTGTCCGTGCCGCGGGCGATCTGCCACACGCCGTTGTCGGTCTGGACCGAGATCGCGTCCTTGGTTACCGCAACGACTTTGCCGGTCATTTCCGCCGTCTGACCAAACAGAACACTGCTCAGCGCGATACTCCCAGCCGCCATGAAACTCATCCAGCCTTTTGTTTTCATGGCCGAGAGAACTCCAGCTGGCGCTATCCCAGCAAGCTTATTTCCGCGCACCAGTGATTCAGACGCATCTCCGAAGGAGCTTGTTGTAACCTTGCTGGGCGACAGATTGCAAAGCGGGCGATAATCCGCCTTTCGTGGTAGGATGGCGCGAAGGATGCGCGCGTTCGTCATCAACCTTGACTCCGCGACGGACCGATGGGCTTTCATCCAAAATTCGTTTGCCGGAAGCGCGTTAGTGCTCGAACGGGTGCCGGCGATCGATGCGGCCGGACTCCGGTTCCCTGATGTTCGCTTCGCGAGCACCCGATACGAGAGATTTCATGGGCGAACTCCCAACCTCCGGGAGCTGGCCTGTTACCTGAGCCACTTGAAGGCGATCGAGGCGTTTCTCGCGACGGACGAAGAACATGCCATGATCGGAGAAGACGATCTGGTTCTCCGGCCTGACTTTGACGCTGCGTTGGCGGCGGCGATGCGTCTGGCGCGCCACTGGAATATCCTGCGACTCACCGGGCTGAGACGCGGCCGACCCGCGCCGCTGATCAGGCTATGTGGCGATTACTTTCTTTGTGTCTGTCTCTCGCGGCTGAAAGGGGCCGGGGCCTATGTCATCGACCGGCGAGCAGCGAGCGCCTTTCGCGCGAAGCTCTTGCCGATGCGATTGCCCTTCGATCATGCCTTCGATCGCGAGTGGAGGCTGAGGTTGCGAGCCGCCTACATTTACCCCTTTCCTGCTTCCCAGACCGAAAGTCCGTTCCTTTCTTCCGTCCAGCCTGGCACCTATCCGAAACTCCCTACCACCCAACGTATTTTCTCGACCTATCCCTACCAGGCCTGGAATGAGTCGATACGTTACTTCGCTCGAGGCAGCGCCTTTCTCCGCTTCAAATTCCTTGCGCTGGGCCACCCCACCAGGGTCGACTCCTAGCCGGGCTCTACGGCTCTAGACGCGCGAACGGCGGCGGCCGTTGTTGCGTGAATATTTCACCGGCTTGCGTTTCGGCTCGATCTTCGTCAGGCCAGTGCCGCTCTTTACTTCCATGATCTGGTCGCGCAACAGGGCCGCGCGCTCAAATTCCAGGTTGGCCGAGGCGGTCTGCATCTCGTCCTCCAGCTCGCGGAGCAATTCGGTGAGATTGAAATCGCCGCCGGCTTCCTGGATGACCGAGGCCGCGATCTCGCGTCCGCGTAGGATGGTGTGAAGGCTCTCCTGCACGGCGCGGCGAACGGTCGTGGGAGTGATCCCGTGCTTTTCGTTGTACTCCATCTGCTTGGTCCGGCGATAGTCGGAGATCGACATCAGCGCCTGCATGCTCTGCGTCACGGTGTCGGCGAAGAGCACGACTTCGCCATTGATGTGGCGGGCGGCGCGACCAGCCGTCTGAATGAGCGAGGTCTGGCTGCGCAGAAAGCCCTCCTTGTCGGCATCGAGGATGCAGACTAACGAGACCTCGGGCAGGTCGAGCCCTTCCCGAAGGAGATTGATGCCGACGAGGATGTCGAATTCGGCCGCGCGCAGACCGCGCAGGATCTCCACCCGCTCGATCGTATCGATGTCGCTGTGCAGGTAACGCACCTTGAGCCCGACATCGCGCAGGTAATCGGAGAGATCTTCCGCGGTGCGTTTCGTCAGAGTGGTGACAAGGACGCGCTCCTGCCTTTCCACTCGCTCGCGGCAGAGCTCGATCGTGTCATCGATCTGGTTCTTCAATCCCTTGAGGGTGATCTTCGGGTCGAGCAATCCAGTTGGTCGGATGATTTGCTCGACAACGAGCGGTTTGCCCGGGGTGTGGACGTCGAATTGTTCCGGTGGCTGGTCGGTGCGGGAGATTGGAGGGACGGGCGCCGTCCCGTCCGCGGCTCGAAACGGGGACGACACGGCGGTCGTCCCTCCAGCGACGACGAACGGAACCAGCTCCTCTTCGCCGATGCGCTCGCGCTTGTGCGGGAAATAGCCGGTGTTGCCGACGACGCTGTTCTTGATCTCAAACTCCGCTGGGGTCGCGCTGACATAGACGAGCTGGTTCGCGTTGCCCATGAACTCCTTAAAATTGAGCGGCCGGTTGTCGAGCGCGCTCGGCAGGCGGAAGCCGTATTCGACCAAGACCGTCTTGCGCGATTTATCGCCCTCGTACATCCCGCCGATCTGCGGAATGGTGGCGTGGGATTCATCGATCACGAGCAGGAAATCCTTCGGGAAAAAATCGAGCAGCGTGAACGGCTTCGAGCCCGGCGGACGGCCGGAGAGATGGCGCGAATAGTTCTCGATCCCATTGCAGAACCCCATCTCCTGCAACATTTCCAAATCGTACTCCGTGCGCATCTTCAGGCGCTGCGCCTCAAGGAGGCGACCCTGCGACTCCAGTAAGATGATTCGCTCATCCAGCTCGGTGCGGATGGAGGCGAGGGCGCGATTCAGTTTATCGGCGGGGGTGACAAATTGTTTCGCCGGGAAGAATGTCATCATGCCTAACGCCTCGTGGGCGTGCCCCGTGAGCGGGTCGAAACGCGTGATCGCATCCAGTTCGTCGCCGAAAAATTCCAGCCGCACCGCTTCCTCGTCCGCCGTCGCGGGGTAGACCTCGACTACGTCGCCGCGCACCCGGAATTTTCCCCGCACGAAATTCATGTCGTTGCGCTCGTAGAGCATGTCGACAAGCCGGCCGAGGACCGCTTCCCGTGAGATCTGCTGACCGCGTTTCACCGTCAGCAACATCCGCAGGTAATCCTCCGGCGAAGTCACGCCGTAGATGCAGGAGACGCTCGCGACCACGATGGTGTCGCGGCGCGAGAGCAGCGCGCTCGTCGCAGAGAGCCGGAGCCGCTCGATCTCCTCGTTGATCGACGAATCCTTCTCGATGTAGGTGTCCGAGCGCGGGATGTAGGCCTCCGGCTGGTAGTAATCGAAGTAGCTCACGAAATATTCCACCGCGTTGCGGGGGAAGAACTGCTTGAACTCCGAGTAGAGCTGCGCCGCCAGGGTCTTGTTATGCGAAATGATCAGGGCCGGCCGGTTCAGCTTGTGGATGACGTTGGCGATGGTGAACGTTTTGCCCGAGCCGGTTACGCCGAGGAGCGTCTGATGGCGGTTGCCGGCCTCGACCGACTTGAGCAGCTTCGCGATCGCCTGGCCCTGGTCGCCGCGCGGTGTGTAGCTGGATTCGAGCTCGTAGGACATGCGCCGTAATATGCGTCAGGCAGGAGCCGGGCACAACGGAGCGCGGTGCGCGATCTGCTTCCTGATTTGCGCTACATTCCAGTCCCGATCCGTTCTTATGAAACTCAAGCTCGCCTCGACCATCGCCGCCGCCCTTGGGCTGGCGCTTTCCCTAGCCCACGCCGATTCGCTTTTTGTCTCCAATTTTGGCGTTAGTTCGATCACGCAATACGATTCGGACGGCAACGTCGTCCCTTTCACGAACGCCTTCGTCAACGGCCCGAACGGGATCGCACTCGATTCCGCCGGCAATGTCTACGTCACCACCAACGGCAACACGATCCGGAAGTTTTCGCCGATCGGGATCGATCTCGGGACCTTCGCCAGCACCGGCCTGAATAACCCGATGGGGCTGGCCTTTGACCGGGATGGAAACCTCTACGCGGCCAATTCCAGCAGCAGCACGGTGGAAAAATTCGCGCCGGACGGAACCGATCTCGGCGTTTTCGCGATCGTGGTCGGACCAACCGGCCTCGCCTTCGACGCCGCGGGCAATCTCTACGTGGCGAATGTCGGGAACACCATCGCGCGCTTCGACCCGGACGGCATTCCCCTCCCCTCCTATACCAGCTTGTCCCTCAACAAACCGAAGGGCCTGGCTTTCGACTCGTTAGGCAATCTCTACGTGGCGAACAATGGCTCTAATACAATCCAGCTCTTTTCCCCAGCCGGGATCGATCTGGGCGCCTTCGCCTCGGTGCTCTTGAGCGGCCCGATCGGTCTCGCGATCGATAGCGAGGACAATATTTTTGTGGTCAACAACCTCACTTCGACAATCGTCAAGATCCCACCTGCGGGGGCCGAAACGATCTTCGCCACGACCGAGTTTGGTCCGACCTATCTCGCGGTGGGTCAGGCTCCTGCGCTGGCCAACATCTCCACCCGTCTCAACATTCTGACCGGCGATAACGTGCTCGATGGCGGTTTCATCATCGTCGGGAGCGGGTCAAAAACCATCCTGATCCGCGGGCTCGGTCCGTCGCTCGCCGCGGCGGGCATCTCGGGGACCCTGGCCGACCCGATCATCGAGCTCCATAGCGGGACGAATAACGAGATCCTGGCGAGCAACGACAACTGGAAAAATAACCAGGAGACAGAGATCGAGGCCACCGGCCTCCAGCCGACCGATGACGCGGAAGCCGCCCTTATCACCACCCTTACTGCCGGCGCTTACACAGTGATCGAACGTGGGAAAAAGGAGACGACCGGTATCGGGTTGATCGAAATCTACGATCTCACCATTAGTTCCGGATCCGAGCTGGCCAACATCAGCACCCGCGGTTTTGTCGACACCGGAAGCAACGTCATGATCGCCGGTTTCATCGTGGTGAGCAGCTCGGGCGGGAGCGGCCAGATCATCATTCGGGCGCTCGGTCCGTCGTTAGCCGATTTCGGGATCGCCGATCCGCTGGCCGATCCGGTCCTCGAGCTACACGACAGCAACGGCATGCTCATCGCCTCCAACGACAACTGGAAAAGCGATCAGCAAACCGAGATTCAGTTGACCGGCCTGGCGCCTATCAACGATGCGGAAGCGGCCATTCTCACAACGCTCTCGCCCGGCGCCTACACCGCGATCCAGAGCGGAGCCAATGGCGGAACGGGCGTCGGTCTGGTCGAAGTCTATAACCTGCACTGAGCCAGGATCGCGATGCTCTCGGCGCAGCTGCGGCGGTTCTACACTTTCAAGTCGGAGACGCGGGACTACCTGCGGCTGCCCGAAGTCGAGATGATGCAGGCCGTCGATGCGACTGGCGATTACACAAAAGCTCTTCTGTCGCAGAATTGGGGGGCACCGACGAACAGAGCGCGCTGATGCTTTCCTATCCGGCCGACGCCATCCGCTTCGATCGGCTCCAGGGTTAGGCCGGATATGCGACGGGCTCGCTCACCAGGCGATGCACTGGCCTCTTGTGCCTCTTCCGGCGCGGGTTAAATTTCCGAAGATTGAAAAAGAATTCGCGCGCGCGGTGTGTCGGTCTCGTTCTCCTAACGGGAATTTTTCTTTGCCTGACAACACAGGCCGCGCCGGGGCCCGGCGCCACCATGCCGGCGCCCGATCGCAGTCGCTGGCCGGCCGCGTTGCAGAGTGTCCCGCTCGACCGCCTCTCGACTGGCGCGATCACCCTGCTCGATCAGGGCGGTGACATGGTGCAGCCGGCCGCCTCTATCGCCGCGCCGCTCGCCGCCGAGGAGGCCGTGACACTCGACCTGCGGGTAGCCCCAAATCTCCGCCTCGGCGATGATCCCGCACCGCTCCCGCCCACCATGCGGGCACAGGCCGAGCCGCATATCGCGCGCTCACCGGTTGATCCCGATTTTCTCACCGCTGTTTTCCAGGAAGGCCGCTTCACCGATGGCGGAGCGGTCGACTGTGGCTACTCGGTCACCCACGACGGCGGGCTTACCTGGACGCGCGCGTTGATTCCAAGCCTGACCATGACTGTCGGCGGTCCCTATTTCCGGGCGACTGATCCGGTCGCAGGCATTGACTTGGAGGGCAGAGTCTTTCTTTGCACGGAAGGCGCGACGACGTCGGATTTCAGCCAGGGCGAGATCGTGGTTAGCCGTTCCACGGACGAGGGCGCGACTTTCGGAGCGCCGGTATTGGTTTATGCCGCGGGCAATAAGAACGATTTCCCCGACAAATCCTGGATGGCCGTGAACACTTTCACCGGCACCACGACGCCGGCTGGCCGGATCGTGGTCACCTGGACGCTCTTCACAACAGACGATAACTCGCCCATTCTGCGTTCCTACAGCGACGATCACGGTGTGACCTGGAGTCCGGCCTTGTCTGTCATCCCAGCCACTTCCGACACGCAGGGTTCGCAGCCGATTTTTCTGCCCGACGGACGTCTCGCGATCGTCTATTGGAATTTCACGAGCAGCAATACCGGCTCGGCCGAGGAGATCGACATGGTGCTCTCGAACGACGGCGGCGTAAGTTTCGGCCTGCCGATCATCGTCACCGGAGTCAAGCGTTACAATCACCCGAGCATCCGCACCGGTTCGTTCCTTCCCTCCGCCGCGACCGATCGCACGACGAACTCGCTCTACGTGGTTTACCAGGGCCTCGACAGTAGCAACGCGCCGCGAATCTTTTTCACCAAGTCCACCAATGCGGGGGCGACCTGGAGCTTCCCGATTGCGATCACGGATAACCCGGGCACCGGCCTCTTCAACCCCGCCATCTCCGCCTCACCCGATGGGCAGACCTTGACCGTGTCCTTTTACGACCAGCGCGACAGCGGAGGAAATAACCTCCTCTGCAATCTCTACCTCGCGCAGTCCTTCGATGGGGGCGCAACCTGGCAGCCGAATCTCCGCCTAACGAGTGAGACGAGCAATGCGAGCCTCGCCCCTCTGACCGCTTCTGGTTACATGCTGGGCGATTACTTGGGCATCGCGCCGAGCACCAGCCCCGATGTCCCAGCCGTGCCGGTCTGGGTCGACACGCGGACGGGTGATCCCGATCCTTTCATCACCCGCGTCGGAATTGCGCCGCAGGTGGATTTCACCAGCTTCCAGGCCTCGCGTTTGTCGTTCGCGCAGATCGAAGATCCGCAGTTAGGCGGCCCGACGGGCGATGCCGATGGCGATGCCGAGGACAACTTTTCAGAATTCCTCTCGGCCACCGATCCAAACGATGCCGCTTCCGTCATCCATCCCTCGCGCCAGCTCAACATCTCGACCCGTGAAATGGTCGGAACGGGCGAGAACGTTTTAATCGGCGGATTCATCGTCAGCGGCACCACGCCCAAACAGGTCATCCTGCGCGGGATCGGCCCGTCACTCGCCGCGGCCGGGCTCACCGATGTTCTGCAGGACCCGATCCTGGAGGTGCACGACAGCACCGGCACGCTTCTCTTCTCAAACGATAACTGGCGCGATACCCAGGAGACAGCGATCGCGGCGACCGGTCTCCAGCCTAACGACGAGCGCGAGGCCGCCATCCTCGCCACGCTCGATCCCGGCTCCTACACCGCCATCCTGCAGGGGAAAAACAGCACGACCGGCAACGCGCTAGTCGAAGCCTATGATCTCGATCCGACGCCGGCGGCGCAATTTGCCAACATCAGCACCCGCGGGCAGGTCGGAACGGGCAACGCGGTCCTGATCGGCGGGCTGATCATCTCGAGCGAGGAATCCGCCCAGGCCAACGTGATCGCCCGCGCCCTCGGCCCTTCGTTAGGCGCAGCCGGCGTGAGCGGCGCGCTGCAGGATCCCACGCTCGAGCTGCACGACAGCAATGGCGCCCTCGTCACCCTGAACGATAACTGGCGTGACACCGAGGAGGGCATCATCAGTTCGGCCGGGCTCGCGCCGAGCGACGATCGCGAGTCGGCCATCTTCGCGCGGCTGCCCGCCGGGGCTTATACCGTGATCGTGCATGGCCGCGACGAGACGACCGGGGTCGGGCTGGTCGAGGTTTATAATATCCCGTAAGTCCGGGCCGGGACGCGCGCGCTTCCATTGCCGTGGCAGAGGCCGCTGATTTGACAGGAGCGGCGGTCCATCCGATGCAGCGCAGTGCGCAAGGAAAAACAGCACTCGTTAGGCCCATGATTACCCAGGCCTTTGTCCTTGGCGCCGGCCTCGGGATGCGGCTCCGCCCGCTGACGGAAGATGTGCCCAAACCGCTCGTCCCGATTTTTCAAAAACCGCTTATCACCTTCGCGCTCGATCATCTCGCGGCCGCCGGGGTGGAGTCGTTCGTGATCAATACCCATCATCTGCCGAATCATTTCGAGGCCTTCTTTGCCGACGGGCATTATGGCCGGCTTCCCGTCCGGCTGGTGCATGAGCCGGTCCTGCTCGAAACCGGCGGCGGGATCAAGAACGCGGAGTCCCTGCTGGGAACCCAACCGTTCATCGCCTACAGCGGCGATGTCCTGACCGATCTCCCGCTCGCGCCGTTGCTCGAGGAACATTTCAAGAGCGGCAACGACGTCACGCTGGCCCTGCGCCAGACGGGGATCGCCGCCAATGTGGCCTTTCGCGACGGGCGCATTCTCGATATCGGCAATCGCTACGGACACACCGGCAATTTCGATTATGCCAATGTCTCGGTCTGGAACCCGCAGATCTTCCAGCGCATCCCGCCCGACAAAAAGATCTCCTTCATCCCGATCCTGGCCGAATGGATCGGGGCCGGCGGAAAGATCGGGGGCGTTGTCCTCGACCAGGGCCGCTGGTACAACCTCGGGTCGCCCGCCGAATATCTCGCGGTGCACCGCGCGATCACGGAGGAGTCGTGGCGGCCGGCTTACGTGCGTGATGACGCGTGGCCCGTCCGCATCGCGGCTGATGCCTCGGTCGATCCCACCGTGGAGCAACGGGGCTGCACTTCGATCGGCGCCGGCTGTGACGTGGGCGCGGGGGCGCAGCTGGAGGACACGATTCTGTGGCCGGGGGCACGAATTGCTTCTCAGGCCCGCTTAAAACGCTGTATCGTGCGCACTCGTCGCTCCGCCGAGGGAGTGCTCAGCGACACCATCATCTAGTGATTCTTTCCGACACGCTCCTGCGCCAGACGCGCCTCCGGTTCCCGAGGCTCGAGGAGGCTCAGGTCAGGATCTCGCCGATCGACAACGGCGGTTCGGGCCGAAAGTTTTACCGCATCCAGGCGCCAGCGGAGCAAGCGATCGTGCTCGTGAAATACACCCGCGAGCAGGCCGAAAATCAGCGCTACGTCGAGATCGCCGAGTTCCTCGGCCAGCACGACGTGCGGGCGCCAAAGATCCATTTCCACGATCCGGAGGAGGGTTTGATCTGGATCGAGGATCTGGGTGAGCGCGATCTATGGAGTTACCGGGAAGAGGGTTGGCCGACGCGCCGGCCCTTATACGAGTCGGCCCTGAAAGAAGTCGCCAAGCTGCATCGCATTCCCGAGGCGGAATCCGCTGCCGTGCGGGAACAGGCGCCGGCCCAGTTCGACGCCGCTCTCTATCTATGGGAGCAGCACTACTTTTTCGAGAATTGTCTCGGGCGCCATTTCGAGGTCGGGGAAGAAAAGCGGCAGGAGCTGGCTGCCCTCCCGCGTCTCAAGGAAATTGCGGAGCAGCTGGACCGATACCCGCGCGTCCTCGTCCATCGCGACTTCCAATCGCAAAACATCATTATCCGCGAGGGGCAAGCCTACCTGATCGACTTCCAGGGAATGCGCCCCGGGTTGGCGGAATACGATCTCGCCTCCCTTCTCTACGATCCCTATGTCGAGCTGACCGCCCATGAGCGGACGGCGCTTCTCGAATTCTACCGGGAGGAAGCGGACGTGCGCGACGGGGCGCTGACCGAGAAGCTGCGACTCTGCGCCATGCAACGTTTAATGCAGGCACTCGGCGCCTACGGCTACCTCGGGGGCGTCAAGGGCTATCAGGCCTTCCTGGCTTATATTCCCGAGGCCTTGCAAACGTTAGGCGAGGTCCTGGCCGAGGTCGGCGGGATGGAGGCGTTGCAGGAGTTGGTCGAGGAATTGTCCCGGCCAGGCGGCCCGCGCGCCTAGTTGCGCCGCGTTTCGCTCAACCGATCTGCGAGCGCCGGCTACGACTCCCGCACGAAGGGATTGGCCCGGCGCTCCGCCCCGATGGTGGTCGCCGGGCCGTGCCCGGGCAAGACCGTGATGTCGTCGTCTAACGAGTAGAGTTTTTCGCGAATGCCGGCGAAGAGCAGCTCGCCGTCGCCGCCGGGCAGATCCCAGCGCCCCACCCCGCCGGCAAAAAGGACATCGCCGCCCACCAGCAGGTCATTCTCGCGCGAGAGAAAGCAGAGACTGCCCGGGCAATGCCCCGGCACTTCGAGCACTTCGAATTCCATCCCGAGAAACGACCGCGAGGGCGCGGCCTCAATCAGAAGATCGGGCTGCACCGGTTCGATCTCGAATTGGAAGCCGAAGTCGCGAAAGAAATTCGTCTCCGCAATCATCGGCGCGCTGTCGGGATGCACGCCGACCGGACAACCGAAGCGTCGTTTGATCTTCGCGACGTCCTGGATGTGATCGATGTGGCCGTGGGTCAGGAGGAGGAGTTTCAACTCGATCCCCTGGTGCACGAGCCAGTCGCAGGTGCCGTCCGGGGCATCAAAAAGGACCCAGCCCTCCGGCGCCTCCAGTGCGTAACAGTTCGTCTCGAAGATTCCCCCGGTAAAACTTTGGTATTCGATCATGCTCTTTCACTTTCTCGGGCTCCTGCTCCTAATCGTGCTCGAACCTCAATCTCCGCCGCTCCTCTCCGAGCACGAGAAAGAGGAACTGGCCCGAGGGAACGGAAAATGCAACTAAGCCCGACCGGTAGCCGGATCTAAATTTGAATCTTCACTCCGGAGCGTTGTCTCACTCTTCACGTCTGACTCTTTGAACGGCTCGCCTACCTTGCTTTCAAATCGTTATCTGCGAGCTTTTTTTTCCGAATTTATGAAAAATACCTCTCGTCGGTCTGTCGCGCTCCTGCCGGGGTTGCTCGTCGTCGCGCTCGGCTTGCAGCCGCTCTTGGCGAAGTCGGATTCCGAGCAGATCGGGCTCTCGGTCGGCCGCCTGCTCGAGGAGGGCCACTACACCCATCATCCCCTGAACGATGAGGTCTCGCAGAAGTTGCTCACCGGTTACCTCGAGATCCTCGATTTTAGCCATCTCTTTTTCACCCAGAAAGACGTCGATGCCTTCACCGCCAAATACGGCACCACCCTCGACGACGATATCCTGCTCGGGAACCTGACGCCGGCCCACGAGATCTTCGCCGTTTTCCAGAAGCGGGTGGAAGACCGGGTCAAGAAGATCAAGGAGCTGGTCAAACAACCGATGGAATTCAAGTCGGACGCAACCGTCGTCCTGAACCGGCAGAAAGCGCCCTGGCCGAAGGACGAAGCCGAGGCGGACCAGCTCTGGCGCGACCGCATCGCGAACGAGCTGCTCCAGGAAAAACTCGCCGAGCATCCGATCGAGCCCGGCCCGAAACTGGTCGAGCGCCGCTACGACCGAATGCTGCGCAACATCCACGAGGAAGACAACGAGGAGCAGGTCAAGCTTTACCTCGACGCCCTCGCCCAGGCCTACGATCCCCACTCGGAATACCTCAGCGCGTCCGATCTGAAAAACTTCAGCATCAACATGGGCCTCTCCCTCGTCGGCATCGGCGCGATGCTGCGGAGCGAGGATGGCTATGCCAAAATCGAGAGCCTCGTCCCGGGCGGCCCGGCGCAGACGAGCGGCCGGTTAAAAGTCGGCGATCGCATCAGCGCAGTCGCGCAGGGGTCGAAGGACTTCGTCGACGTGCGCGACATGCGGCTCGACAAGGTTGTCGAACAGATCCGCGGCAAGAAAGGGACCAAGGTCCGCCTGCTCGTCATCCCGGCCAGTGCAGCCGATCCGGCCCAGCGCAAGACGATCGAGCTGGTGCGCGATGAGATTAAGCTGAAAGACCAGGAAGCGCGGGCCGACATCATCATTAAGAAAGACCGCGATGGTAACCCGGTGAAACTCGGCTGGCTCACTCTCCCGTCGTTTTATGCCGACATGGATTCGCATAAAAAGAGCACCACGAAAGACGTGCTCGCGCTCCTCACGCGCCTGAAGAAGGAAAAAATCGCCGGCCTCGTGATCGATCTGCGGCGCAACGGCGGCGGCTCGCTCGAGGAAGCGATCGCGTTGACCGGTCTCTTCTTTAAGTCGGGTCCGGTCGTGCAAACCAAGGGCGCCAACGAACGGGTCATCATCTCGACCGACCCGGATCCCGGCATTGCCTATGACGGACCGCTCGTGGTGTTAACCAGCCGGCAGAGCGCGTCGGCCAGCGAGATCTTCGCGGCGGCACTGCAGGATTACGGCCGGGCGGTGATCGTCGGCGACCAGAGCACCTTCGGGAAAGGAACGGTGCAAACGATCCTTGAGATTGGCCGCTTCACCTCTTTGCTCGGGAATCGCTCGGAAGAGGATGGAGCGCTCAAGTTGACCATCCAGAAATTCTACCGCGTCGCGGGCGGCTCGACCCAGCTCCACGGCGTGGCCTCCGACATCGTGCTACCGACGCTGACCGATCTGCCGGAGTTTGGCGAAGGCGCCCTGAAAAATGCGCTCCCCTACGACGAGGTGCCCCCGGCGAAATACACCAAGTGGTCCGACAGCCATTCGCTCTTCATCGACGAACTGAAGGTGCGCTCCGCCGCGCGCGTCGGAGCCGATCCGGAGTTCCTTTACGTCCAGGAGGACATGGGACGGCTGCGCAAGAAGCTCGATGACAACCGAATCTCTCTGAACGAAGACGTCCGCCGCAAGGAAGTGGAGGAGCAGAAGGCGCGCAAGGAAGCCCGCTCCAAGGATCGTCTTGCGCGCAAACAGGAAGAGCCCAGCATCTATCGCGTCACCCTCGAGACGATCAACGCGCCGAAACTCGAGCTCATCATGTATCCGGGTAAGATCGCCGAGGCGAAAAGCAAAGGCGGGCTTAAGGTCGCTCCCGAAGCGGCTCCCGATGCCGACGACGACTCCGACCCGCTCGCCGAAGGAAACGATGACAACACGACCGCGGCGATCGATCCGGAGCGGGACGAGGCGCTCAACATACTGAACGACCTGGTGCAGCTGACCGCCGGTCCCAAGACCGCCAGCACAAGCCGGCCTTAAGTAACGGCAAATCAGGCAGTCGCCGCGTTTGTCATCTCGATCCGTCGCAGGACGGAGAGAGACGCCTGCAATTCGCGCCTACTCCTGAGAGGACACGTGTCGTTGCATTAGCCGCGCCCTCTTTCTGCTCCGCCACACGCCCTACAAATCCATCGACTTGCGGCCGGAGCGTTTGTTAAAGTCGGGTGGGATGTGGGAGTTCGTTAGGCAAACAATCGCGCCGGCCCTGGCGCTCGTCTTCCTCCTCCTCACCATCCCGGCCGGCGCGCAGGAACCTGCTTCCGGGCAGCCTGATCTCGCCTCCGCTTACGGCCAGGCCATGGCCGAATTCCAAACCGGCAACTACGCCAAGGCGGCCAGCGCGCTCGAATCGCTGGTCGCGCGGGTCGCAGTGACGCCGCAGGTCGAGCCGATTTTTTACACCATCGGCTCCGCTTATTTCAACGCGGGCGATTATCCCAAGGCAATCGCCGCTTTCAAAAATTACCGGGCCAAGTTCCCCCAGGGCCCGCACGCGGGGGGCGCCGCTTTCGCCATCGCGCAGTCCAACTTGTTGAGCAAAAATTTCAAGGAAGCCGCGGCTCAGATGGCGGCGCTCGAAAATAACCCGCAGATGCGCGAGCAGGCGCTCCTCTTCGAGGCGGAAGCCTTCAAGGCGGCGGGGAAAACAGACGAAGCCATCCGTGCTCTCGAGAAACTTGCCGGCGAGGAAATTCGCTCCCCCGACATGATGCGCGGCGCGATCATGCTGGCGCAGCTCTCTGCGCAAAAAAGCGACGGCACAAAAGCGCTGCGCACGCTCGAAAGAATCCACCAGCAAATCCGCCTGGCCGACAACATCATCGAACTCAATGCGCTCACGGTGGACCTCGGCGACAAGTTCTTTAACAAGCAGCAGTTCAAGGAAGCGCTCGCCTGCTACCGCTACGCCTACCCGCGGGAGCAGATCATCCGGATGCAAAACGATCGGATCGCCGCTATGCAGCGCCGGATCGAGGACAACCTGGCAGCAGTACGGGCCAAGCCCGCCGGGATCACCCAGCTGGCCGCGGCGAACAATCAGCTCAAGGAGAACATCGCCAACGCGCAAAAACTGCTGGCTGATTTCGAAAAGCTGCCCTCGATCACCCCGGCCATCTACCTGCGCCTGGGCCGCTGCTTTTACGAACTCGACCGCAAATGGGAAGCGATCGTGGTCGACCAGGAGATCCTCGACCGATTCAAGGAAGGGCCAGAGCGCGAGCCGGCGCTCTTCAGCCTGATTGTCGCGCTGGCCGATGTGAACCAGGCCCAGCGCGCGGTGGAACGTTGCGAGCAATACCTGCGCGACTTCAAGGGCGGCCCAAACGCCGCCGCGGTCGGTTACTTGTTAGGCGCGTGCGCCCTTCAGGCGGGGGATCCGAAGGCGGCGGAAACATATTTCGGGCGCATTCTCGAGACGCAGCCCAAGAGTCCCTTCCGGGAGCAGATTCGTTACCTCATCGGCAACGCCAAGTTCACGGCCGGCAATTACGACGAGGCGGTCGCAGCGTATAAAAAATACCTCGCCGAATTTCCCAAGGGCGCCAGCGCCGAGGACGTGAAGTATCGCATCGCGCTCTGCGCCCTCTTCGCCGGCAAATACGAGAGCGCGATGAACCAGCTGCTGGATTACGTCGCGAAACATCCGAGCGGCTCTTTCCTGCCCGACGCGAAATACCGGCTCGCGGTCTGCAAGTACGCCGCCTCGCTCTACGATGAAGTGATCGCCGATTGCCAGGCCTGGGAGAAACAATTCCCAGGCAACCCGCAGCTCGGCGAGGTGCTCGCGCTGCTCGGCGACGCCTACGCCGCGAGCGAGCGTGAGTCAGCCGCCGTCCCCATTTACATCCGCTCCTACCAGACCGCCACGACAGAAGAAGTGCTGAACTACTCGCTTTTCGCCGCCAGCAAACTTCTTCAAAAACAGGGGCAATGGGAGAAGGTGGCGGAACTCTTCACCGGCTTCATCAAGGACAAGCCCGACAACCCGACGGTCGTCTCGGCCCTCTACTGGATCGGCAAGGCCAAGGCGCACGAAGGAAAAATCGATGAAGCCAAGCAGCTCACGGCCGACACGATCAAAAAATACATCGCCGATCCAAATCGTGACGCGGTGGAGCAATTGATCACGCAGCTCGCACAGCTCTGCGTAAAGAAAAAGCCCGCTGCGGTGGAAGGAGACTCCGTCGAGTCGCCTGCGAGCACCCCGGCCGATCCCGGCGCGGAGCTGGAGCGCCTGCTCGCCTCCGCCGCGAACGAAGAGTCCGCCACCGCCAGGGCACGCATCCTTTTCGCCAAGGCCGAGCTGGCCCGCCTCCGGCGGCAACCGGCAGAAGAAGAAAAATATCTCGCCGAAATCGCGAGCGACTTTAAGCCGGAGGATCTCAGCCCGCTCCTCCTTGGCGAAGTGGCCGACCTGCTCCTGCGTAAGGGGAAGTTCGATCAGGCGGCGAGCTTTTATCAGCGGCTGCTCGACGATTTTCCGAAAAGTCCAATGGTCGATTACGCCTACAACGGCCTCGGCGAAATCGCTTACCAGAAGAAAGATTATCCCAAGGCGCTGCGCTATTTCACCGACGGGACAGAGAAGATCGCAGCTTCGCAAAAACTGAAGGACATCTCGCTCGGTCGCGCCAAGACCCTGCTGGCCATCGGCAAACTGGATGAGGCGCAGAAAGCGTTTGAGCAGGTCGCCTCGATCCGTGAATGGCGCGGTGAAGCGACCGCCTACAGCGTCTTTTCGTTAGGCGAGATAGCCGCCAAACGGGGCAAATGGGCCGAAGCCAACGCCTATTTCCAGCGCGTTTACGTCGGCTACCAGAAGTTTCTTCCCTGGGTCGCGAAAGCCTACATCGCGA
>JBDTOL010000056.1:0-10354 GCA_039933235.1 Spartobacteria bacterium
CGTCGTCCAGGCCGGTCGAGCCGGTGATGAGCTGTTTGATCTTGCCCGCATACTGGCGGCCGACGCGGGCGTGGCCGCCCATCAGGGTGCGGCGCTCCTCGTAGGGGAGGGAATACCAGTTCCGCTCCTCGCCGCGGCGCTTGGTCATGTTGTAGAAACAGACGATGGGCCAGTCCGGCAGGGTCGGGTAAACGCGATCATGGCGATATTTTTTCATCCGGTCGCGGAATTCCTGCATGGCCGCGTCGAATTCTGCGGTGCCCGGTTTTAGCTTTTGTTCCGTCTCCAGCGTCTCGGCATACTGCTCGTCGGTCGTGGTGTATTCGCTCTCCTCGGTCAGCGACAGATAGCTGTAGATCGGGACGAGGACATCCGCGCCTAACGAGAGGGTGAGCTGCTTCTCGATCCGGTTTGCCACGTGCAGATCTGGTGTGATGAGCATGAACCCGAGGTCGGCTTTCGGCGTGACCTGGCTGAGGGTGAGAAGCTGGGTTGACTCCAGGGCGCGAATTTCCTGCACGAGGGTGGAGAGAGCGACCTTGGCGGCGCGTTGCTCATCGGGATTGAGCAGTTGCCACTGGCCATACTCGATCCGGTAAAAGAGATGAAGGCAGTGCCAGCCGTCCTGCGGGATAAGCGGTGCGGGCGTTGGGTCCATTGCCGGAGTTTCCCTGTACGCAGGGATGGGGTCAAGCTGCCCGGCCTCGGAGCTGGAGAGTCGGAGAGGCCCGCTTCTTTTGTTAGCCCTGCTCGCGGAGCGTGGCGCGGGATGACAAGTCAAAAACCGAGATCCGTCCCCGTCCCGTTAGGCTTGCACCTTGCTCGCGCTCGGCAGATGGGCGAGGCAATACTCCTCGCCGTCGCGCGAAACCCGAAACTCCAGGTTCGGATGGGTCAGCTCGGTCGCGTTGCAGGTGGCGCAACGATGCAGCGCCTCTTCCTCCGGGCGCGCGCTCTCCTCGAAACGCTGCCGCCGGCTCGTGACTTCCTGGCGGTTGCGAACGGAGCGGAAGAGGTCGGGACCGAAGAAGACAAGGTAATTGGTGAAAGCCACAAGCAGGGCCATGCGATAAGAGTTGGGGCTCGAGGCGAATCCCACCAGCAGCATCCCGGCCGAGACCCAGGCGAGCCACTTCACTTTCACCGGCAGGACGAAGAACAGATAGATGACCTCGTCGGGATAAAAGGTCGCGAAAGCAAAAAAGAGCGAGGAGGCGAGCATGGTGTTGGAAAACTGCGCGCCAAAAAGGAAGGCCGCGATGGTCGTCCCGATCATGCCGACGAGGAAATAGAGAGTCAGCCGAAACGCGCCCCAGGCCTGCTCGAGCCGGTCGCCGATAAAGAGGAGAAACCAGAGGGCGATGAGCAGCCAGAGCGGCTGCATGAGCGAACCGGGGGCTCCCATCGAGCGGGGGATGAAGATATATGTGATGAGCCGCCAGACTTCCCCCTTGGCGATCTGGGCCGGCTCGAGCGCGAGCAGGGAAAGGAAACCGGGATTAATGAAAGTGAGGAGGTAGACCAGCGCCGTAAGAGCGACCACGATGCGGATCAAGCCCGGAATCGCGAGCCAGCCAAAACGGCGTTCGAGTGAATCGAGAAAGCTCATGGTCGGGTCACCGTAGAGGCGGCCTCGTAGCAGTTCAACAGATCGGTCCGTCGTGAAGCAAATAGGGAGCCGGGGCTCTGTTGATTGACACCCGGAGCGCAACATCTAGGCTGGCCGCGGTGAGCGATAGCACGTCAAAAACAACCCCGCTTTACGCACAACACGTCGGGCTGGGCGCCCGGATCATCCCTTTCGGCGGCTGGCTCATGCCGGTGCAATACAGCAGCATCATGGAAGAGCACCAGGCGGTCCGAAACGCGGTTGGCGTCTTCGATATTTCCCACATGGGCGAGCTGGTGGCGAGCGGGCCGAAGGCGGGTGAATGGCTCGACACGATGCTGACGAACACCGTCGGGAAGCTGGAGGTCGGGACCGGGCAATACACCTTTTTGCTCAACGACGAGGCCGGGATTATCGACGACCTCATTCTTTACCGTATCGAGGACGAGAAGTTTCTGCTGGTGGTGAACGCCTCGCGGATTGATGACGATTTCGGTTGGCTGAAATCGCATCTTGCGATGGAGGTGCAGCTCGAAAATCAAAGCGATCGTTACGCCGGTGTGGCCATTCAGGGCCCGCGCGTTGGCGAACTGTTTGAGAGCCTGTTCGGCGCCAAGCAGGAGTTACCTGCGCGAAATGAGATCGCGGAATTCACGCTCGACGGCATGAAGCTGCGGGTGGCGCGCACGGGCTACACTGGGGAAGATGGGATCGAAGTCTTCTTCGAGGCTGACAGCGCCCCGCGTATCTGGAACAAGGTGCTTCAAGCAGGCGAGTCGTTAGGCCTCCGGCCCTGTGGGCTGGGCGCGCGCGACACGTTACGCCTCGAGATGTGCTACCCGCTCAACGGCTCCGATCTTTCGCCGGAACACAATCCGCTCGAAGCTGGTCTTGGTTTTTTCGTCGACCTGACAAAGCCAAAATTCACCGGCCGCGAGAAATTGCTGAAAGAAAAAGAGAGCGGTCTGTCGCGCCGGCTCGTTCCCTTCAAGATGAAAGGGAAAACCCCGCCCCCACGGCCTCATTACCGGGTTTTCCGCGGCGACGCGGAGATTGGCGAGCTGACCAGTGGCACGTTGTCGCCCAGCTTGGGTTACGGGATCGGGATGGCTTATCTCGCGACACCGGTGCCGAAACCCGGGGAAGAAATCGAGATTGAAATCCGGGGCCAGAAATTTCCTGGCGTCATCGAAAAGAAACCGCTCTATAAAAAACCATGAACGTTCCAGACGATCTGCTCTACACCGAATCGCATGAATGGATCCGCCGCGACGGCGACAAGATCAGGGTCGGCATCACCGACCACGCGCAGGCGGAACTGACCGACGTAGTTTACGTCGAGCTGCCAAAAGTTGGCGCGCCGCACGAAGCCCGGAGCACGATCGCGGTGGTCGAGTCGGTCAAGGCTGCGAGCGATATCTACGCGCCGGTCAAGGGCACGGTGCTGGAGGCGAACAAGGCGCTCGAGTCGAACCCGGCCCTGATCAACACCGACCCATACGGCGAAGGCTGGATCTTTGTCCTGCAGATGGATGACGCCAGCCAGCTCGAGGGCATGAAAGACGCCGCGGCCTACCAGTCGTCGCTCGGCTAGGCCGGTCCGTGCGGCTGGCGCTTGCAACAGTGGGCAGGCCTGCCAAGCTGGCAGTTGATCGTGCCTATGGATTCTTCAGCCGCTCAACTGGCAGAAATCGAGCTCCTGAAAAGAGTCGGGCAGGGCGACCAGGAGAGCTTTGAGCAGCTCTACGATCGTTTTTCCTGCGTCCTTTTCTCGGTCGCGTACCGTTTGCTCGGGAATCAGCAGGCGGCCGAAGATGTGCTGCAGGAAACTTTCGCGCAGATCTGGGAAAAGGCGCCTCTCTACGACCCGGCGCGAGGCAAGCCCCTCACCTGGGCGATCACGCTGACCCGCTACCGATCGATCGACCTGCTGCGTTCCCTGCGGCGGCGCGGCCAGTTGCACGAGGACGTAAAGCACGAGGCCGAGGTGGCGGAACAATTCGACGATCGCGACTCATTCCTTACCGTCGCGGCGGGCGAGAACCACGCCTTCGTCCGCGATGCCATGCGCAGACTTTCCGACGAACAGCGCGAAGTGATCGAGCTCGCCTTTTTCGGGTCGATGACCCAGACCGAGATCGCGGACCGACTCGCACAACCGCTCGGGACGGTGAAGGCCCGGATTCGACGCGGATTGATCAAACTGCGCGGCGTGCTCGGTCCGCATTTGGAGTCGCCGCGCAGGTAATTAGGCCGCGAGGGCGAGTTCGCGCTCACGCGCGACAAAATAGAGCGGCTCGCCCGCGTCGTCGAGGATCGGTGTGATCGCGATATCGACCCGGTAGGGCGAGCCATTCTTGCGATAATTCACCACCGTCTCCCGGCAGGGCCGATATTCCTGCATCGCGCTGCGCATCCGAGCCACAGCCGCCTGATCGGTCAGCTCACCCTGGAGAATCGGGCCGAGCTTTTTGCCCCGCAGCTCTTCGAGGGAATAGCCGCACATGGCGACGAAGGCTGGGTTAACCCATTCCACCAGCCGGTCCGGTCCGGTCATCACGAAACCCTCCGGGGTCACCTGCTGTGGTCGCGCCACGCTTGTGCGCAGGATTCTCGCCTTCAGCTCCGCCGATGGCTCGGGGGCATCCGACGGCAGAGTCGAGAGGAGAAGGGTGCTCCCTACCGCCTGCATTTCCTCGACGAAGTGCCGCACTTCGTCATGGAATTCCAGAAGTAGTTCAAACTCGTCCCGCTCTCTCTCTGTCATTGCTCCGGACACGTAGAGCGCGGCCCGGTCCTGCAGAAGTTCGCCGATCATGGATTTAATGGGTGGTGTAAACAACAGCCGATACGGGCCGTTCAAAAGAATGGATGCGAATTTTGTTTCGTCGGCAAGAAAACTCATCAGGCCTCATGCAAACGGCCTCAATCGCTTAGCCCGCAGCAGGCTCAGTCCGTCGGGAGAATTGGGTCCACATCCGGTCCCCGAGCGCGGTCCGGCCCGATTTCGGCATCCGGAGCGGAGGCTGGGCCGTTACCTCCTTAAGCAAAGGACAAGTCACCCATGTTTCATAAGATTGATTACCCATTCCTCGTCGGAGCCTTCATTAGTTTCCTCGCCAGTGTCGCACTTTGGTTTCTCGTTAGTCAGGAATACGGCCTTTTCGTCGGGCTCTGGGTTCCGAGCATTCTCAGTCTCTGGGTCGGCGTCCGAGTCGTTATCCTGGGCACCGGGATTACGATCCGCAAAGGCAGATAGCGATGGAATACGTTATCTCTATCTTTCTGCTCGGGTGCATCGTTACCTTCATCGTCGCGAAAGGCATTATGATGTCGCATGAGTTGGCGGCCGCGGAGCTCAGGCGGCAGCAAACGGAGGAAGACGAGCGTCTCAGCCAGCAGAAGATTTAACAGTCGTTAGTCGACAGGGCGCCTCAGCTAGCATGTGCGCGGAATCCGCCCCGGGCTAGCAGAGTGTCCGGCGCGAAAGCCGGTCGGCTAGGCGACGAGCGCCATCTTTCAACTCGCTTCCGCGAGAAATTTCCAGCATAGAAAGCGGATGCGTAAGTTTGTTCCGCTGCTCTGTCTCTGGCTCCTCGTGCCGCCGATCCAAGCGGCGGTGATCAGCGTCGAATTCAAGTTCACACCCTTTGTCGGTGATCCGGCGAAGGACGAGAAAGTCACCACGGTCCCAGGCAAGGCGTCGGTTTTTATTAACGACATTCCTTTCGCCGAGCAGGAGGTGGGTGAGGAACAGCTCCCGGTTCTTTTCGAGGAACACGAGGTCGCGGCGGCGGTCTGGGTGCCAATGAGCTCCGTCGGGCCGGTCGTGCGCAAAGGGAAAAACAAGGTGCGCATCGAGTTCACACCGCAGGACCCGGCGAAAACCTATCGCGCGCAACTGCGCTGGGCCTCCGTCACGGATGAGGTGACCGAAGAAGAAGTCGCCCCCGGGAGCGGCCACGCGACCAACCAGGCCAATGAAGGCGTTGACGACCGCAAAGCGCAGAAGGGCAAAGTGGTCTTCGAGCGGGAGTTCACGGCGGATTTCGCTCTCGATCTCCCCTGGCACCATTATCCGCCGGTTACGTCGTTGACCGAGGAGGATAAGCAGAAAATTGCCGCGCTCTTGCAGACGCGGGCCGGGTGGTTCAAACCCGATTTTGCGGCGCTCTATAATGCGATCGACGAAAATGAATCGCTCAAGGTGGATGACCTGCGCAAGGCGCAATGCCTCGAGGCGGCCTACAAGGCCGGCGTGCGGGTGAACCCGCCGCAGGTGGGCGACATGGAGTTCGTCACCACCGGCGGTCCCGAGGTCGTGCTGCGGCGCAAATCGGGGACGCTTTTCGGTTTGGACGAAAAAACTCTCGCGGCGATCAAGGACGAGGAGACGCAAATGTGCGTGGGGATGGCGCTTTCGGTGGTTTATCCCGGCCGGCTGATCGCGGTGCGCAAGCCGGATGGTGCGTGGGATATTGTTTACTAGAAGTCCCTCCCGTTCCTGCGGCTGATACAGCCGCCGCTACACTTGGGAGCACGGGCACGCGCACGAGTGTGCGATTGACGCCTCTCGCGGACTTTGTTTATTCCACCCGTGCCGACTGAGATGAAACTATTTAGCCGTGAGTGGTGCTCCTGGTGCATCGACGCCAAGGAATACCTCACCGAGCGCGGCTACACATTTACCGAGATCGACGTCGGCGAAGATCGCACGGCCTACCAGGAAATGCGGGAGCTGAGCGATCAGACCTACGTGCCGACGCTCGTGGCCGGGGATGAAGTGCTGGCGAATTTCGACACCGATCAGCTGGAGAAATTTCTGCGCGAGCACGACATCGTCCCGTAAATGCTCTTCGGGCTTTTCATCACCCTCGGCGTCGCGGTGCTGAGCGTCGCCTTGCGCAGCTACCAGAGCTCGATCTCGCAGAAAGTCGGCGCCTTTGGCGTTCTCACCGCCTCTTTTCTCGCGATCTTCTACATCACGGGGAGCTGGATCCTGGGGCTGCTCAGCGCCCTCAGCTGGCTCTTGCTGCCCTGGCTCGAAATCCTAACCCGCATCCGCTCTCTTCGGCTCCCACGCGAGAAAGCGCTCCGCCCGAAAAGCCCGCCTTCCGAGGACGTCTTCCCGACGCTCGACGAGATCACCGGGCAGATCGAGAGCGAAGGTTTTTCCCACATCAGCGATGCCGGCTGGGACTGGGAAGACTACAAGCAATTCTTCCGTCTCTTTTACAAGGAGGAAGATCGCGCTCAGGCCACCATTTGCCTGAACGAACAGAACGACCTTTCCTTCTATTACCTGCGCATTTCCTCCCGCGCGAACGACGGCACGATTTGGACGACCTGGAATTATCCTCTCTCCTACGGCCTCAAGCTTACCCCGCAATTCCGGATTAATCGTCAGCGGCCCGACCAGTCGTTCTGGCAGCTCTACCACAGTCACAAGGCGTTCCTGAGCGACAACGCGGTCGACCCGCAGATCATCGACCCGCTCGATGAGGACCAGATCCAGCAGGAAATCGAAAACGATCTGCGCGACCAGATCGCGCACAACCTTAAGGCCGGAGTGCTCAAGCAAACCGCAGGGGGAGAAATCAAATACTCCTGGCGCGGGATGTTCTATCTGTGGTGCCAGTTCCTGCTCGACTTGGTCCGCCTCTGAGGCAGAACGATAAAAATCCGAATGTCGAAAACCGAAACAAACAGAGAAAAGCTGGAAACCTGGAAACCGTTTCGCGCGCTGTTTTTTTTCACCTTTGAACTTCGTCTTTCGGGATGTTTCGGATTTAGAAACGGAGCTCTTGGATAACTCTCCACCAACCGCACTACCTCCCCGCATCTCCATCGAGGTCCAGGTCATGTTCTTCGATACCGACTGCGGGGGCGTCGTGCACAACATTGCCTACCTGCGTTTCATCGAGACCGCGCGAACCCTCCTGGCGGAAAAGCTCGGGATGAAGCTGGTCGAGATGGCCGAGACGCAGCGCTACCCCGTTGTCGTCCGCACGGAGATCGATTACCGGCGCGGGGCCAAGTTGGGCGACCGGCTGCGCGTCGACGGCTGGCTCGATCGACTGGAGCGGGTCCGATTTTGGTGCGGGTTTGAGATCCGGCGACTCGGTGACGAAGTGCTCATCGCCGAGAGCCGGCAGGCACTCGCGCTAGTCCAGATGCCGGAGGCAAAGTTGCTCCGTCTGCCCGAAGAATGGGAGCGCTACCGCGGGGCGGAGGCCCCGGGGCAGCCCTCAAATTGAGCGGCAGACAAGTGTGCCGGAACGGATAGCCTAACGATCAATGTCTTCTGGCAATCCCACGCTCAGCCTGGACGATGTCTTCCTCACGCCGCGCGCGCTGGATCCGCCGCCGATCCGCCGCGCGCTTTTTCTTTTCCTCCTCGGGCTCACTGCGGTCCTTCACATCGCGACGATCGGCTGGGGCGATCTCTATAACGAAACGGACGGCCAATATGCCGGCGCCGCGCGCGAGATGCTCGAGACGCAAGACTGGCTTACCCCGACGAACAACGGCATCCCGCGCCCGCAAAAGCCGCCTCTGCTCTACTGGGCAATCGCCGCATCCCTGAAGACTTTTGGGATGACGACCGGGGCAGCCCGGCTCCCGCTCGCCCTCGCCACGGTTGCGGCCGTTGCGCTCACCTTCCTCATCGGCGACCGGCTCGGCGGTCCCTGGCGCGGATTTCTCGCCGGGCTCATCCACCTCTGTTGTTGCGGCACGTTTATCTTCGGCCGCATTCTCATGCCCGAGCCGCTCTTCAGCGCGCTCATTGCCGGTTCGATTTACTGTGCCTTGCGCGGTTACGAACGGCGCCGCGGCCGCCGCGGTTGGTTCATCGGTTTTTGGATCTGCGCCGCGCTTGCCTGCATGACGAAGAGCCTGCACGGGCTGCTCTATCCGGCCGCGATCCTGGGGTTGCTCGCCTGTTTTTATCGCGAAGCGCGGGTGCGCTTCCGCGAGCTGCCGCGCTGGGATGGCATCGGCATTTTCCTCCTCATCGCCGCGCCCTGGCACGTCTGGCTCGAATTCAAGCACCCCGGCTTCATCGGCCAATTCACCGCGCGCGAGTGGTTGATCCACTTGGCGGGCGAAGCCGATCCTGGCCACAGCTACGACAATGTGCCGCGCCGGATCTTTCTCGCGCTTCATCTCGCATGGTGGTTTCCCTGGACCTTCGCCATTCTGCCCGGCGTGTTCCTGGCCTGGCGGCGGGTCTTTCGTCCGCGCGAGATTGAGTTTGCCGATGCGCTCCCGCTCTGCTGGATGGCGGTCGTTTTCATCCCGCTTTTCGTGATCGGGCAGCGGCAGGATTACTACTCGATGAGCATGTGGGGCGGCTTCGCCATTTTCGCAGCCACGGCCTGGGAACGGATGCCACGCTGGACGAGGATTTTCGGTGTCGGTGCCGTCCTCCTGGTGGGTCTGGTGGCAAGCTTTATTGCCTGGCGTTTGCCTGCGCTGTTGCAAAACGAGAGCGGACAATGGGGCGCGACGGCTGAGCGCTCGACCGCCTGGCGCACGATTACTGACATCCCGATCGCTACCTGGCTTGGCTTTCGCTCGATGTTCGTCGTCGTCGGGGTGGCGCTGGTTCTTTTCTCCTTCTTCGCGCTCTGGTTTATCTGGCGCGAACGACCCCGCCTCGCGCTCACCGCGCTGGCCGCCGCGATGGTGCCGATCGGCTTCAGCATGATGGATGGCGTGGCCCGAATGGCCCCCTACTTCTCGCTCGCCGATGCGGCCAATTTCATCCAGGAAGAGATCGCCCCTAACGACAAAGTGATCTATGAGGGGCCGATGCATGTCGGGAGCAGCCTGCTCTTTTATCTCGACCGAAAATTCTATCTGGTGAACCAGGATCCGGCCTCCGAGCCGGGCGTGACCCTCGGGCCGACGCCCGACATTTTCCTCGATGAAACCACCGTCGCGCAGGCCTGGAGCGGTCCGGATCGACTCTATCTCTTAATTGAGCAGGGCCGTCTGCCGC
This sequence comes from Spartobacteria bacterium, assembly GCA_039933235.1. Lineage (GTDB taxonomy): Bacteria > Verrucomicrobiota > Verrucomicrobiia > Chthoniobacterales > UBA10450 > Palsa-1392. The sequence goes on from JBDTOL010000056.1 coordinate 9,615, forward strand.
ATTGGCGGAGTTCGCTCGGCGGCAGCGAGACACCGATGGAGGAACTAATGAAATGCGGCACGACCCTGCTCGTAAGCAACCGTCGTTAGGGCTGCTGTCGCAACTAATTTGGAATGGGCGCGCGCGCCGATGGCTTGAGCAGGCGGCCCCAGACCTTGTTATAGGGATGGACCCGCGTGGCTGGTTGGCCGTTGCGGACGAGGGGGCGATCCTCGTTGGCCCATTCAAAAATCGAGCCTTCCAGATTCTGCACCCGGCGGTAGCCGGCTGCGCGCAGGCGCTCCGCCATCTGGCCGGAGCGATAACCGACCGCGCAATACGTCACGATCGGCGCGTCTTTTGTGGTCTCCGCCGCGGCCGTTGTTGCGTCCGCCTTGGGATCGACCCAGCGCGCCCCCGGCAAGTGGCTCACTTTCCACTCCGCCGCGGTGCGCACGTCGAGCAGAACCGGTTGCGGCCGCTTTTTATCCGCCAGCCAATCGGCCAGCTGCTCCGTCGTGATCCACTCGACATGGCTAAATTTGCCGTGGAGCGAACGCTTGAGAAGGAACCAGTCTACGCCGCGGCAGGAGAGCAATCCGAAGCTGAACGCCAAAACTGCGGCCACGCCCAGCGCCAGCCGGAGGCGTCGGGCCGCGGAAGCGCCGGGCGATGTTGATTGGTAATCCATTTGAAAAAGCGACGAGGCCAGTTACCTTGCCCGCTCATTTTCGGAGCACAACCCGGAGCAAATTTATGTC
>JBDTOL010000057.1:0-16638 GCA_039933235.1 Spartobacteria bacterium
GACCGCGCTCTTGCGCGCGCGCGGCGCGGATGTTGTGCGGGTGCACGACGTGGCGCAAAACGCCTGCGCCTTGCGCACCACCGAAGCTGTCCTTGCCGCGACCCGATGATCCAGCACTTCACCGAAATTTTTATCGAGAAGTGGCGCAGCGCGATCGAAATCCTGCTGCTCAGCGTGGTCATCTACTACGGCTACCTCTATTTCCGCGGCACCCGCGGGGCGAAGGTGCTGACCGGCCTGGCGATCGTTTTTCTCACCCTCACCCTCATCTCGCAACTCCTGAACCTGGTCGTGATCAGCTTCATCATCCGGAGCTTCTCAGTCTTCCTCGCGGTGGCGCTGGTCGTGATTTTCCAACCGGAATTGCGGCGGGCTCTGGCCGAGCTGGGCGGGCATCCGATCTTTTCGCTCACGAGCGAAAAGCGCGAGACCGTGCACGATCTGGCCGAGGTGGTGACGCAACTTTCGAACAAGCAATTCGGCGCCCTCATCGCGATCGAGCGCGACACTTCGATTAAGGTGTATGAGGACACGGGAGTGATTGTGGACGCGGTTTTCTCGACCGAATTGTTGCTCACGCTATTCCATCCCAAAAGCGCCCTGCACGACGGCGGGGTGATCGTGCGCAGTGGCCGGATCGCGGCCGCGGCCTGCATCTTTCCCGTGAGCCAGCGCGAGACGCTCGATCGCAGCCTGGGCCTGCGCCATCGCGCCGCCCTTGGGATCACGGAAGAATCAGATGCCGTAGCCGTGGTTGTCTCGGAAGAGACCGGGGCGATTTCGATCTGCTATCGGCGTCGGCTCGAGCGGAATTTTACCCCGGAAACCTTCCGGCAGCGGCTCGGCGAAGTATTACTCCACCGTCATCATGAAGAAACTGATCCTGAACAACTGGCGCGCGAAACTGACCTCCCTCCTGCTCGCGACCGCGCTCTGGTACCTCATCAAGAAGAACATAACAACGACACTCTCGCCGTCTGACTTGGGCGAACGGCCGGCGGCGGCGGTGGAAGTTCGTTAGGGCAAAGGGCGCGTGCTCTCTCTCCCTTGTCATCCTGAGCCGGCGCAGGGCGGGGAAGGACCTCGCTATGGAAATAGGCGCAACAATCTGGCCAACCGAAGACGCCGATTGCAACTGTGAGTTCCCTCGCCGTCTTCGCGGCTCGCGATGACAAGGGAGAGCTACGCGGCTGATGGAGCTGCTTCCTGTGAGAAGCGCCGGGCGGAGGCCAAAGCTGGAAGGGAACCTGGTGGCGTCTTCGCTGCTTATGCTTCGCACAGCGCGGCTACACTAGCGCAGGAAGCGCGCGAGATTTTCGTCTTCCCACCGGCGCGCCCGGCGGTAGCGCGGGAAAGCCCGCTCCCGCCGATAGAATTCTTCGGTGTGAATGCGGCGCCGACCGGCCGAGTCAATTTCATCGGGCACGACCACATGCAGCATTTCGTGATAGAGCACGTATTCGAGGAACCAGCGCGGCACGAAAGGCTGGTCCAGCAGCGGATGAATCCGGATCACGCGGTCCTCTTCCTGGATTGAGCCGAAAATAAAGTACTCCTTCGGACGCTCTTTCCGGCGCCGGCCCCAGATCACTTTGTAGCCGCGGAGTCGTCCGCGAAAATGCCCCCGGTTAACGCGATTGAAAATCTCGCGCAGATCGAAGCAGCGACCTTCATGGCAAAGATTGAGGTGACGCTGCATCGGCAGCGTGGGCCGTGAGACTTTGCGTTTTGCCTTTTTCTTCGCCATCAGAACTTCCCTCCGTCGGAGGCTGGGCTACAAGTTTAGGCGGCGCTGGGAAAACTGACAAGGACGAGCAATCAACCGGCCTGCCTGTATTAAGTTAACTATCTAATGCTCAGGTAGATAAAATTATCGAAGCGCCCAGAAGTGGCGTTAGGCTGGACTTCCGGCCGGGCCCGCGCCATCTTACGCTTCCGCGGGACGAAATCTGCTAAAGTCATGACCCCATTTCTGCGAAAACTGCTGGGCCTGAACTGGCTCCTCGTAGCTAACATGCTCGCGCTCGCGGTTTTCGGTGTGATCGCCATCTACAGTGCGACCTACATGCGGCATGATCCGACGGCGTCGGAGTTCTGGCGGAAGCAGGCCAGTTGGGTCGGGGTCGGCTTTCTGGCCTTCATGGTCACGAGTCTGATCGATTACCGTTGGATCAAGTGGGGCGCGCTGCCGATGTATCTGGCCGGCATCTTTTTTCTGATCCTGACCCGCTTCATCGGCTCGAAGGTATACGGCGCTCGCAGCTGGCTACACCTCGGACCGATTAATTTCCAACCGGCACAGCTCGCCGTCATCGCTGGTATCATGGTGCTCGCGCTTTTCCTGACTCAATTCCGCCAGATGCATCCGATGCTGCGCCTGACGCTCTGCGGAGCGATCGCCGGCGCCCCCTGTCTGCTCATTCTGATGCAGCCGGATCTCGGCGAAACCATCATCTGGGGGCCAGTCGTCCTGGCTCTGCTTTTTGTAGGAGGAATTCCGTTGCGCTACCTCGTCTGCATCGTGCTGATCGTGATCGCGTTCGTTCCCGTGGCCTACCTCGGGATGAAGCCATACCAGCAGGAGCGCATCACCGCCTTCATCAATCCCGATATCGACCGGCAGGGATCGGCCTGGGCGATCAACCAATCGCTCATCGCGATCGGGTCCGGTGGTTGGTCGGGGAAAGGGTTTAAGGCGCCCAACACCCAAATCGAGCTGGGATTTCTGCCCGCAACCGCGGTGCACAATGACTACATCTTCTCCGCCATCGGTGAACAATGGGGTTTCGTGGGCGGGATCGCCCTGCTCAGCGCGTTCGGACTCCTCTTGGTCACTTGTCTTTTCGTGGCCTACAAATCGAGCGATCTTTTTGGCCTCTTACTGGTCACAGGGATCACCATGCTCATTTTTACCCACATTTTCCAAAATGTTGGGATGACCATCTCCCTGGTGCCGATCACCGGTCTGCCATTGCCGTTGATCAGTTACAGCGGCTCCTTCGCGCTCATGATCATGTTCGGGCTCGGGATCGTGAACAGCGTGTGGGTGCATCGCAAGGTGCCAGTGCGCTGATTTCCGGCTGCGCCTTCGGCGTGGACAAATCACCGGCTTTGGCCATATTGCCCGTCCCGCATGACCATTCTGATCAATTCCCTGCTCGTGCTCGAGGCGCTCGTTGCCATCCTCATGATGCTCGTCATCCTGATGCAACGTCCCAAGAGCGAGGGGCTCGGCGCAGCCTTTGGCGGCGGCGTTACGGAAAATATTTTCGGTGCACAAACGACCAACGTGCTGACGACGGCGACCACTTGGCTGGCCAGTATTTTTTTCATCATCGTTCTTCTGCTCTCCGTGCTTTACGCACACCGCGGCGCGCCTGATTCCGCGCTTCGGAAGGAGTTGATGAAGACTTCCGCGCCTTCCAAAGCCGCCGCGCCGCTGCCTCCGAAAGCGGCGGCAAAAAATGCCGCGGCCGACGCCAAGGCTAAGGTAAATCCGGCAGGTGGGGAACCGGCCGCGGACGAGGCTTCATCTCCCTCGGCCGCCGACGCTGCGGTCGGCGTGATCCCAGCAGCCGCGGGTACTAGCCCGACGGCGGCTCCGGCAGCGTCTGCGCAACCGACACCGTAGCATCCTTTTTCGGTGGGGCGAGACTCCGTCGAGCAGGGGAAGAGCGTCTGTCCTGAAAGACGAAACTGCTCCCGGCTCGACGGAGTCTCGCTCTACCGAAGAAGGAATCTTGTAATCATTCCGCCGGGAGTCGCGCGCGAGCCGGTCGCGACATCGGGTCCGAAACAAAATCCGTGCGGCTTGAGAAAGGTGTTGATTTGGGTTCCCGGGCGCGCGCGAGAAAAGCTCGAGCGCGTAGCCGCTCCAGCGCTTCAGCATTCCCGGCGGCATCCGTTCCGCGGTCTCGCCTTCCTCTTGCCTAACGAGCTGTGCGATCTTCTTCTGCTCCGCGGCGAGCGCGGGATGGCCGGGTCCGATCATCTCGATGCGTCCGTCGGCCAGAACGAAAGCGACCCCGTGTGGCTGGCAGCAAGCGTCCGTTCCTGGGTCGATCTCGAGGGCGCGAACGTGATCTGCGGTCGTGCCATAGACTGGCACGCGGGCTCCGGAAGAGTTGTTGGCGATCAATGTGCGCAGGCGAGCTTGCGCGTGGCAAGCGCGGCGAGCCGGACGGCCACGTCGTCATCATAGAGTTGCGCGCGCAGGAACTGGAGGACGCGCTGAGCAAATGCCTTTCCTGCAAGGCCTGCACCACGGAGTGCCCGTCGAATGTGAATCTCGCGCTGCTCAAGGCGGAACTGGCCTACGCGCGGCATGAGCGCGATGGGCTTCCGTTGCGGGTTCGGATGCTGGGCGATGAGGACACGTTAGGCCGGCTCGGTTGTCTACTCCCCTCGCTGGCCCATGCGACCCTCGATTTCCCGCCGCTCCGCCTCCTGCTGGAGAAGACGCTCGGACTCTCCGCGAAGCGCACGCTGCCGCATTACGCGAAGAAGCGCTTCGATCGCTGCTTCGCCAGGCATGAGCGCCGGTCGAATGGAAAAAGACGAGGCCAGGTGATCCTGTGGGACGACACCTTCGTCCGCAATCACGAGCCGCAGATCGGTGTCGCCGCGGTTTCCGTCCTGGAGGCGCTCGGCTTCGAAGAACTGCTGGCCGATGCTCTTGCCTAAGCATCGTTAGGCCAGACTACGGGCTTTGCGAGGGCGCGGGAGGATTGGCGCCCGGAGTGGACGCGCCTGCCGCCGGCGCGGGTGGCGCGCCGCCCGGCAGACCGGCATCCGCGGGCACAGCCAGAATGTCCGGCTCGGTAAACGAATCGGTGCGGCCGGCCAATTCCTTGCGCAGGCCTGCGACGCCTTCCTTGCTCACGGGCCCGCCCGTGTTGCCCCATTCCTGCCGAACATAGGTTAGAACGTCTGCTATTTTTTCATCGTTGAGGGTCTTCTCCCAAGGTTGCATCACAGCACTACCGTAGTGCTGCCCTTTCACCGTGAGCGGACCCTGCAAACCTTTGAGCACGATCATGACCGGGCGGCGCGCGCCGCCATTGACGATTTCCGAGCCGGCCAAAGGCGGATATTGCCCCGCCACCCCAAGCCCATTGGCCTGATGACAGGTGGCGCAATTGGCGGAGAAAATCTTTTTGCCCTTCTCCACCGGGGTCAGCTCGGCGGCCTGCTCAATGCCGCCCGCGCTCGATTTGGAGGCGACTCGCGGAGCACCGCCAAGATAATCGAGCCCGTCACCACTGAAGTTTCCAGCGTAGCGACCGAGATAAGCGCCGCCGAAAAAGACCGCCAGCCCGTAGATCGCGATCAACCAGAGCGAGAGCGGTTCGCGCCCGACCCGTGGTTCGACTTTTTCCCTAACGATGGCGGCATGCGTATCGCGCACCTCCTGGGTTTCGCCGTAGTCCATCCCCTGGCGCGGGAGATTTTCCGGAGGCTGGTTCATCACTTCTGCGCCTCCGGGGCGGCGGCCGGTGCGGGCGCCGCAATCGTCGCGGGAGCCTTGGCTTCCTTCAGGGGATGAGATTGGTTGAGCGACATGAGATAGGCGACGAGGCACTTCGCGTCATAGCTGGGAATGATCTCCCAGCTGGTTTCGGGTGCATCGCCATGGTCGCCGGCAAAATTAATCGCGTCGGGCGAGACGACTCCACTGATGCGGCGTTTCTCGTAAAGGAAACGATAGGCCGGCATGTTGGAATCCTCAGAGACGCTGCGCGGATTGTAGAGATGCCGATGGTGCCAGGCGGCGGTATACGGAAGCGGATTGCCTCCGGCGGTGAGTCCTTTAACGTCGGCCACCATGATAGGCGCGGAGGTCGGAACGCTGGCGGCGGGCTGGTTAGCAGCCTGAGGCAAAGTTGCAGGTGCTCCCGGGGCGGGCTCGGGCGATCCAGTGGCGGCCGGCGAAGCGGCGGCCACAGCTGCGGGCGAACCGGCAGCGGCAGGTGAAGCGCTGGCCGCAGTTGCCGGCGAGGCATCGGTTTTTGCCACCGCTGGGCTGGTTGCGACGGCAGGACTTGCTCCGGCATCGGCACCGGGAGTTGATCCCGGCGCCGGACTGGAAGCGGCAGGAGCCGAGGCTGCCGTTGCAACTGGACTCGAATCCGGCGGAGCGGGTGAAGCCCCGATCGCGGCTGGAGAAGCGGAGACGGCGGGCGAGGCCGCGGCGCCGGGACTGGGCGCCGTTGCAGCACCCTCTTCCTCCAAGGCAGCACGACCCCCGACGTCAGCCAAGTCAGGACCAACGCGCATCTTGCCGAGTAGAACGACCGGCTCGAAAATATAATCGCGCGGCGCGCTCCGACGCGTTCCCCATTTCCGCTCGAGATCGGAGCCACCGTAATCGGGACGGACCTGCTGCGAGTGGCAATACACACAGCCGTTTGCCGCGTAAACTCTTGCTCCCCGCACGGCCATGCCCGAGGGCGGCATTGGATAGATGTCGGTCCCCTCATCATCGGTCTGCGGATTAAGGCTGCCGATCTGGAGATTCGGGACCACCGTCATCCCGAACCACGAGAAAGCGAAGATGCCGAAGATACCGAGGAAAAGCGGTTGCAGTCCCTTCATCAGTGTCCACCTCCGGGTTTGCCCTCGAGGGGGTTCAGAAAAGTCGGGACGCTAGCAGTGCGGCCGAAGCCCATCAGCATAAGGCCAAAATGGAACGCGAAGATGAGATGTGACGCGGTCAGGAGCAGCCAGGCCAGGGTGCAGCCGCGCAGATAAGGCAGGATCGTTTGGGTAGTTTCGGAAAACGGCAGCGTAGGATCGTTCAGGCTCAACCCCTGCACAAAGCCGCCGACGAGAAGGAGCAGGACCATCAACCCGATCCCGTAGGCGGAGCCCCAGAAGTGCAGCTTGATCATTGAAGCGTAGCGCCATTCGCGTCCGACAAGGCGCGGCACGATGTAGTACATCGAACCGAAGATCACCATGGTGAAGAAAGCGTAGAGTCCCATGTAGGTGTAGCCCATGCTCACCTCGGTGAAATGGACGATGCGCGCCATGGAACGCAGCGAGATGATTACGCCGACAATGCTGAAGGCCGTATAGGAAATCGCCCCGAACACCGTGAAGCGCAGGGTCGGGCTATAACGCATGAGCGGGAAATGATCGCGCATGGTCATGTGATGATTCAGCCCGACAGTCGCGACCGGGATGAGCCCTAGGATCATGGCGGCGATGCTCGCCGTGATCATCCAGGCCGGGAACGGCCCTTCGATCAGCCGTTGCATCCCGGTCCAGCTGAAAAAGACCGCGAAAGTCCAAAATCCGATCGCTGCGAGATAATAGCTGTGGACCGGACGCCCGATCACCTTCGGGATCATGTAATAGACAGTGCCGAGACCGATCGAACCAAACCAAAGGAAGAGCAGATTATTGGCAAACCACCAGTTGACCGCGGCCTGCATCACACCCTGGACCGGGAAAATAAAGAGCATGACTTGCGCGGCGCCATAGAGCCACGGGAACCAAAGAAACGCGCCTAACAAATACCATTGGGTGATATAGACATGACCGCGCCGGCGATAGCGGAACATGATCAGCGCCCAAGTCATAATGAGGAGATAGGCGGCGAAGAGAATGCAGGCGGAGTAGCCGGGGAACTCCAGCCATTCGTAGCCGGTGTTGTCACCGGCGAGCACGCCGATGATTCCCATCATCACCCCAAGATTCCAAAAGGCCGCGCCGGCGATGAGGAGGAGCGGATGACGCAGGGTGGTGCGGGAAAGGCGCGCCATCAGCCAGATCGCGGTTCCCATTCCAGCCATCGACGCCCAACCGTAAATGATCGCGTCCAAATGAGCGGGACGAATCCGTCCCCAGGTGAGGAAGGCGACGTCCGAAGCCAGACCGGGCGTGTGCAGTTTGAAGGAGGTAAGAATCCCCAGAAACGTCGCGAGCAGGAGCCAGGCGATGGCCGAGGCGTAGAACACGAGAACCGGCAGGCGTGTCGAAGCGTCGATCAAAGCGCGCTCGACGCGTTCGACGTCGCTCGTGGTCACCTCCACGTCGGCGGACACCTCCGGGTCTATTTCGGTAGACGAACTATTCATGAATGGGCAGCGGGCGCGAGCGGCTGCCGCGCTTTCTTGTGCGGGGCGCGGCGCTTAAACCAGCGCTTGTCCGGCAGAACGAGGTCGGTCGGCTGGCCGATCGGCTCAGCGCGATCGAAAATGACGGCCGCGTTCTGATCGTAGCGTTTCAATTTGGCAAAAAAATCGGACCAACTCATGGCTTGGGTGTCGGGGCGCCGCGGACCGGCAAAGGTGTTCCTGGCGGTTTCTTGAACGGCGTTCCGGTCGGGGACACCGGCGGCACTTCAGAGTGCGAATCCGGTGCCGCGGCCGGTGTAGCTTTTGACCCCGGCTGCGTGCCGGGAACGGCGTCAGGCGGATTCGCGGCGGCGGCGGGCTGGCCGCGGATCTCGGAGTTTGGACCTTCCTGCGAGACGGGTGGCAGCGTAGGCGAGACAGCCGGTGCGACGACGGGCGGCGGGTTCCCTGGTTGGGTCGCGCCGGTCGCAGTCACCGGCACCTCAGCCGCAGCCGGAGCGGGGGTCGCGATAGGGCCGGCGGGCGCCGGTTTCTTGCCCTGCAAAGCAGCCAGCTCCAGTTGCATCGCACGCTGGATCGGGATGTGGGCAACGCCCTTCTCCTTGTTCACCCAGCCGTAAGCGTTCGCTTTCGCGGCCCACTCCTCATGCGCCGTCTTGAGCTTCTCGGTCCGTGCCTTGGCGCGCTCGTCCTCGAAGGTCGAGCCGCGGTTCATCGCGCCGAAGGCGATGGCCACGATGGCGCCGAAGAAAACGAAGAGCACAACCGCCCACAGCCAGCTGGAAAGCAGGAAGCGCGGTTGCTCAGGATGGGCGAGTGTTTCGTCGGGCACGGTCAGTTGGTCAGGCGAAGGGATTCGATCAGGCGCGGGTCACGCACCGGGAAGAGGGAAGTTTTTCCGATGATCCGCAGGTAGAAAAAGGCGAGCGTCCCGCCGATTCCGATGAGCGGGAGAAAATCGAGAATGCTGAGATGCACGCCGGTGCCGTGGAGCGCGGGTAGGACGATGATGTACATGTCGAGCAACTGCATAAGAACAATCCAGCCGGAAATGGAGCAGAGCCAGGTGAGGTTGGTCTTCGTGGCACGCGGGAGGAGGAGGGCGAAGGGGACAAAAAAGCGAAAGATGACGAGGAACCATGAGAGCACGTTCCAGGATGCCGTGTTCCGCACGATGAAATATTGCGTTTCTTCCGGGATGTTGGCGTACCAATAAAGCATGTATTGGCTGAACCCGATGTAGGCCCAGAAAACGGTGAAAGCGAGAAGCCACTTTCCCATGATGTGGTAATGCTCGACCGTCACCACGCCCCGCAGATAACCGGCCCGCTGCAGCGCCGCCGTCACGAGCACGAGGAGGGCCATCGAGCTACCGGCCGTGCCCGCGAAAATGTAGGGGCCCCACATCGTGGAAAACCAGAGCCAGTTCAAGCTCATCAGCCAATCGAAGGCGCCGAACGTTAGGCAAAACGCAAAAATCGGCAGCCCGATGAAAGCCGCCTTCCGCATCCAGATTGTGAACCGCGGGTTCCCATCGCGATCCTGCCGCACCGAAAAACGACGCAAGAGGTAAGCCACGATTGTCAGGGCAACGAAGAAGAAGACAGCCCGAAAGAGGAAGAATTCCCAATTCAAGTAGCCGCGTTTTGCATCGAGCAATGGATCGACTCCGGGCGGGACATCCATCCAGCGATAGAGATACCGACGCCAGAACCAGATCGGCAGGAAGAGCACGCCTAGCACCGGCAGAAGGAGCCCTATGTTCTCAAGCTGGCGCCTAACGACCACGGACCACTCCGCGTCGACCGTATGATGCACGATCGTCCAGAAGAGACAGCCGATGCAGAGGGTAAAGAAAAAGATGAATGCGAAAAGCCAGGAGAAGGCGAATTGGACCGGCGAAATAAAGGCGCCGACAAGACTGAGCGCGAGGCCAACGATCCCCACGAGCAGGCAAATCAACGACACGCCGCTGAAACGGCTTGTCTCGAAGTATTCCCCTTCGGGCGCGGGCTGGACGTGAGATGTATCGCTCATTTCTTCTCCGGTTCCCCGGCTTTGGCCGGCTCCGCCTTCTTGTCCAGGCCGGCCTGATGTTCCGGCGGCACATCCGCCAAGGCGGCGTTCTGGCTCCGCTGCAAGGCGCGCAGGTAGGCGATGATCGCCCAGCGATCATGCACCGTGACGCGTGGGCCGTAGGCCATCATGGTGTTCTTGCCGTGCGTGATCGTGTCGAAAATCTCTCCGTCCGACATGTTCCTGATCCGCTCGTCCTGCAGGCTCACAACGGTCGCGAGGCCGTATTGTTTCACGATCCCGTCGCCCGCCGCGAGCGGTCCGTGGCAGACGGCGCAGTTGATGTTGAAACGCTGTTGGCCGCGTTGCATGAGCGCCGGCGTCACTTCGACCGGCAGGCCGGTGCCCCAGTTCGCCTGCATCTTGCCCGTGTTATAATAATCGGTTCCTTCGCTGAACCCAAACGGCGCCTGCATCGCCAGCTCGCTCGACTGATCGACCGCCTTGCCCTGGTCGGGCGAGAGCGGCATTTCGTAACCGAGCGGAACTGTTCCATCGACTGGCTTGCGGGCGCCGCGCTGATCCGAGAAGAAGTTCGATTCCGACTGCGCCCGCACCTTGGGCTGCCGTACCATGTCGGGGAAGATCTCGATCTCCGGCTTGGTGCTTTTCTCGCCGCGGAATCCGAAGACTGCCAGCCAGGCGACCGTCACCAGGGCAAAAATGAGGAAGAAAGCGCGCAGCATGATTAATCCTCGTGCACAACCGTGATATGCTGACCGCCGGTTCGTTCGAGGAGAGCGAGGGCGTCGTTCTCATTGAAGCGCGGGTCGCGCGCTTCCAGGACGAGGAAAAACCCATCGTTGGTCACCCGCTTGAATCGTTCCCAGTTAAACATCGGATGATTCCAGCGCGGGAGCAGATTCATCCCTTGCCAGGCGAAAAAGGCGGCGAAGGCGGAGAAGAGAATCGTCAGCTCAAACATGATCGGGAAAAACGCCGGGACCGTCCAAAAATTATACGGTTTGCCGTGCACGATAAGCGGATACAAATAAGAAGACGGACCGAACTCCAGGACACAGGCCGTGAGCAGACCAGTGATCCCGCCGCAGAGCACGATCACGCTGAGCCACGATTTCCCCAGGCCCATCGCGTCATCCATGCCATGAATCGGAAACGGAGAATGCACATCCCAGCGTTTATATCCTGCGTCGCGCACCTGTTTCGCCGCCTCGTAAAGAGCGGATGCGCTGGAGTATTCCGCCGCCATCCCGTAAACACGATTGCCGCTCGGCGTAATCATGTTCTCTCCTTTCCGCCGGCAGCGACCACGTGATGCTCCTCGGGCGGCGCGTGATGCGGGTCAGCTTCCGGGAGCACGATTTTGACTTCCGACATCGCGATCATGGGCGCGAAGCGGATGAAAAGCAGGAAGAGCGAAAGGAAAATCCCAAACGTCCCGACGAAGGTCCAGATATCGACCCAGGTGGGCGTGAAAAATCCCCAGGAAGAGGGAAGGAAATCGCGGTGCAAACCGCCCACGATGATAATGAAACGCTCGAACCACATACCGGCGTTGACGCACATGCAGACGAAGTAAACGACCAGGATGTTTCGCCGGCACCACTTGAACCAAAAGAGCTGGGGCGAGAGGGTATTGCAGAAAAGCATGCCGACCCACCAATACCACCAGTAGGGGCCGAAAATGCGGTTGTAGAAGGCGTACTTTTCGTACTGGTTGCCGCTGTACCAGGCGATGAAAAACTCCATCGCGTATGCGTAGGCCACAATCGAGCCGGTTAGCAAAATGATCTTCGCCATCTTATCGATGTGCTGCGGCGTAATAATGTCCTGCAGTTTAAAGATGGCGCGCGCCGGGATCATCAACGTCAGCACCATGGCGAACCCGCCGAAGATCGCGCCCGCGACGAAATAAGGCGGGAAAATCGTGGTGTGCCAGGTCGGGATGACCGAGGTGGCGAAGTCGAAGGAAACGACACTATGCACCGACAAGACGAGAGGTGTGGAGAGGCCGGCCAGGAGCAGATACGCCATCTCATAATGACGCCAGTGGCGATTCGAGCCCCGCCAGCCGAGGGCAAAGATGCCGTAGAAGAACTTCTTGATCTTGGAAGTCGCGCGATCACGCAAGGTGCCGAGATCGGGCACCAGCCCGGTGTACCAGAAAAGAACCGAGACGGTAAAATAGGTCGAGACCGCAAAGACGTCCCAGAGAAGCGGGCTGCGAAAGTTAGGCCAAATCGCGTACTGCGTTGGGACCGGTGCAAGGAACCACGCCATCCAGACACGGCCGACATGGATGCCGGGGAAAATTGCCGCGCAAATCACCGCGAAGAGCGTCATCGCTTCCGCCGAGCGGTTGATCGAGGTGCGCCATTTCTGGCGGAGCAGGTATAAGATCGCCGAAATAAGTGTGCCGGCGTGACCGATACCGATCCAGAAAACGAAGTTGGTAATGTCCCACGCCCAACCGACGGGCGAGTTCAATCCCCACGTGCCGACGCCTGTCGAGATCTGGTAACCGATGCAGGTGAGACCGAAAAGAGCGATCGCCGAAGTGATGGCAAACGCCACCCACCACCAGCGCGGGGTTGGATTCTCGACCGCGCCGGAAATACGATTGGTGACCCAATCGAAATTCCGCTTGTTCAGGACGAGCGGCACGCGCGCCAAAGGAGGCGTCACGGCAGAGGATGCTTCCCCTCTGATCACATCCGGCGCTGTGGCCGAACCGTCCATGCTAAGACTCGCCTCCTCTTTGTGTCATCGCGTCGCCTCCGGTTGTGCTGCGGGAGCATGCCCCGGCGGGGCGCCGTGATGCTGAGGCGCGGCGTGAGCGCCGTGCTCTTCTCCGCCCCCATGTCCATGCCCAAGGCTGGCCACCCCGATGGCACCGGCATCCGGCATTTTCGGATTGGGATTGCGGATCCGCGCCAGGTAGCTCGTCCGCGTCCCGACGTTGAGATACTCGAGCAGTCGATAGTTCCGGTTCTCCGCCTTCACTTTCGAAACGCGGGTCTCTGGATCCTTGATATCGCCAAAAACGATCGCTTCCGCGGGACAGGCCTGCGCGCAGGCGGTCGTGAATGAATCGCGCGGGATCATGATGTTGTCGGAGGCACCGGCCCGGACGTGCGCATCGATCTTAGCCTCCTCGATCCGCTGCACACAAAAGGTGCACTTCTCCATCACGCCACGCATCCGCACAGTCACGTTCGGATTCTTCTGTAGCTTGATCGTGTCCGCCACGGTCTTTTCCGTGAGCGGGCCGAGGTATTCCTGGTAGACCGAAACGCCGGCGATCTTCGCCTTGCCGACCGGGCGCTGGTTGTAATCGAAATAATTGAAACGCCGGACCTTGAAGGGACAGTTGTTGGCGCAATACCGCGTGCCGATGCAGCGGTTATAGACCATGACATTGAGCCCGCTTTCACTGTGGATCGTGGCGTTGACCGGGCAGACGGTTTCGCACGGCGCGTTCTCGCAGTGCTGACACATCATCGGCTGGTGCACGAGCTCGGGATTCTCCGGCCATTCACCGCGATCCTGGTTGAACGGCTTGGCGCTCGCGTAATAACGATCGATCCGGATCCAATGCATGACGCGGCCGTGCGCGACCTGCAGCTTGCCGACGATCGGGATGTTGTTCTCCGCCTGGCAGGCCATGACGCAGGCGCTGCAACCGGTGCATGTGTTCAGGTCCACCGTCATGCCCCATTGCTGCGGCGCGTCGAGCTTCGGATGCGTGTAAAGCGTCGGCAGCACCGCGGGCAATTCTTCGTCGCCGGCTATTTTCTTCACGAACTCCTCGTCGCTCCGATAATGATCGAGGGTGGCTTCCCTGACGAGACCACGGCCTTCGATCGAAAAATGTTCCTGGGTGGTCGAAAGTGCGTAGTGACCGGCCACTTTCTTCACCGTCACACTGCCGATCGCCTTGCCATCCGCGACGATGAAGTGCGGATTAGAGGAAGTGCGCAGGAGATAGCCGTTGAAACCGGATTCCTCGCCGACGGGGCCGGTATGGCGGCGTCCGTAGCCTAACGGAATCGTGATCGAGTTGTCCGCGTGGCCCGGCACGATCAGGGCGGCAATCACGAGCTGGCGCTCGAGTGGCTGGCGTGGCGCGGGCGTGGCTTTAGCCGGTTTCCCGGGCGCCGGAGCGGGCGCTTTCGGTTTCGGCTCCGTCACCGTGATCTGGACCAGGTCGCCGTCTTTCACGCCGAGGTGCCTGGCGTAGCCGGGACTCATCATGGCCGCGTTATCCCAAGTCAATTTCGTGATCGGGTCGGGCATTTCCTGGAGCCAGCCGTTGTTGATGTAGCGGCCGTCATCCACGGCGTAACTTCCGATCAATACGATCTCGGGTGAATCCTTCGTCGGCACCGCCGATTCGTTGGTCCAGAGAGTGTGCGCGACACCGCCGGCGGTGTTCCCGTTAAACTTCGGCGGCTGATCCTTCGCCGGAAGGTGCGAAGCGAATCCGTCGTGCAGGAATTTGCTCCAGGCCGTATTGAAATCGCCGGGCGGCGCGGTCTGCCGGAAAGTTTCCTGGACGAGCGCGGGGCCATCTGCTTTCGGCTGGCCGAGCACCATCTGCATCACGTCGAGCTCCGACAGACCGTTGAAGAGGGGCAGGATGAGGGGCTGAATCGCGACGTAGGAAGCGCTCGGAGTCAGCCCGTCGCTCCAGGTTTCCAGATAATGCGCGGACGGGATGTGCCACTCGCTCAAAGCTGAAGTCGCATCCTCGTATTGCCCGAGCCTAACGACATCGGGCACCCGCTTCTGCAGATCGGGCCAGTCGACCGGGATTTTCGTCTTGCGATCGATTGTGATCGAGCGCGGCGCGCTATAGACCGGATCGCCCCCGAAGATGAAAAGCTGCTTGATCCGGCCGGCATCGACGTCGCTTGCCAGTTGCAGGATGCTGCTCGTGCGCGAGGTCGGCGGGAGGGCGCGCAGAAGCATTGTCTTGCCGATGTTCTGCAGAGCGGAGTTGATCGCGTAAACCATCAACTGGACCACGACCGGCTGGTGCGGGCCCGCCACGACCAGGCTCGCGCCGGGTTTCGACATAAGATCCTTGGCCGCTTCATCGAGCCAGCGCGCGTCGTATTTCGTGGTCTTGGTCGGCGCCTTCAGCGTGATCAGGACAGAGGAGAGCCCCGAGTCCTTCGTCGCGACCGCGATCTTGCTCGCCAGCGCGTGGGTCAGCGCAGGGATCTGGCTGGCCGGGAAACGGAGCCGGTGATCGGCCATCGCCCCGGTGAGGGTGAAATGATTCTCCACCACATAGAGGCGGTTCATCGAATCCTTCGCCTCGCGCACCCGGCGGCGTGAAGTGAACCCGCGCACCGTCGCAAGATCACCCGACGCGCAATCGAGAAAATCGCTGTCGAGCGCGAGGATGACGTCGGCCTTGTCGAATTGCGGGATGATCCGCGTGTTGTCGCCAAAAGTGATCTGAGTCGAGAAATGCTGCGCCTCGCTCAGGAGCGGGTCGTAGACGCACCAGCGCATGCGCGGGAACTGCTTCTCGAGCTCCTTGCGCAACCGGTCGCGGGTCGGCGAGTGCGTTTCCTCCACGAGAAAGGCGAGTCCGGCGCCGCCGTTGGCGGCCATCTTCGGGCGCAGCTCGGCGAGGTATTTCTCAAAAGCGGCATGATCCGAAAGCTTGTTTTTCCTCACGAAACGCTGCGAGCGCGAAGGATCGTAAAGATCGAGCACCGAGGCCTGGGCGAACCCATCCGAGGCGCCATTGCTGTCGGGTTGCAGCGGGTTGCCCTCGATCTTGATCGGGCGACCGTCGACTGTCGATACCACCAGCGGCATGGCCCCGTAACGCCGCGGCATCGCGGTCGCGTAGTAGAGAGGCTTGCCGGGGATAGTCCACTCGGCGCTCTTCGTGAACGGCACCAGGTGCATCTCCGGTTTGCGGCAGCTGTTGAGGCCGAAGCCGGCCAGCGCCATCGAGGCGCCCATCAATTTGAGAAAACTGCGGCGCGAAACCTCGTCGGCTTCCATTTCTTGCGCGCCAGCCGGGAACTCCCGTTCGAGCCAGCCGCGAAACTCCGGCGTGTCGCTCAGCTCGCCGAGGCTGCGCCAATACTGTTTCCCGGTTTGATCGGGCGCGGGATGTTGCAAAATGCGTTTCATCGGTGGCACCCTTGGCAAGTAACCGGCGGGTTGATATTCCAGCGTTCCTTCAAGGTGAGACCAATCTCCAGCTGGGTGAGATTTTTCTTCTTTGACCAATCCACCGGAATACCGCGCGGTTGTCCATACTTCGCGACGAAGGCCGCCGGATTAACGTCCTCCGGTTTCCAGTCCAGGTTCGTGATTTGATCATCGGGCCGGAGGAATTTTTCCGGCGCGCGATGACATTCGAGGCACCATGCCATGCTGAGGGGCTTGGCGTGATAGACCACCGGCATGTGATTGACCGGGCCATGGCAGCTGTAACAGCTGATCCCGCGATTCACGTGCGCGGAGTGATTGTAATAAACGTAATCGGGCG
>JBDTOL010000058.1:0-12114 GCA_039933235.1 Spartobacteria bacterium
GCCGCTGGCGAAGCAGGTTCTTGCGCGCCCGCGTCTCCCGTCGCGGGATATGCGCCCGCGCCACCAGGTTCCCGCGCAAGAGGGTCCCCAAGGCAAACGCATCCAAACGGTCGGTCTTGATCTGTGCATCAGCAATCAACCGGGTCTTGAGCGGATGGGCCAGGACCACTTTCTCGACCTCGGCGATCTCCTCCACCAAGTCATGGGTCAGCCCCCAGTTCCAACACGCTTCCAGCACCGCCTGGCTCGGCCCCTCCAGCTCCCCAAAAAACCGGGCGTAGTCTCGGGCGTCATGCCCCTCAATCCGCGCTTCTCTCACCTTCCGCCCCGCCTCATCCTGCGCGCAGAGCACGCTATAACGCTTGTGAATGTCGATCCCAACGTAGTTCATAAAGACAGTTCCTTTCCTTTTCCTGTGGCTTACGCTCGCCAGAACTGTTTTCATGTTACCTGACCCCCATTCCCGACCCCACTATCCCCGGACGTTATGACGCCTGAGTGCGGGATCAATCACGCGGCTCATCTCCGCTGCCGCCGGCAATCGATCTGCACCAAGGAAATCGGTCACGCGCTGCAGCTGCTTTTCCGGTTCGTAGACTAAAGCAGGATAATCGACTGTAATGAAGTCGACGTGGGGCGCGGCGGCGAGCCACCTGAGCGATTCAGCGCGATGGGCGCGCAGCCCGCGCTGGAGCTGCGGCAGAGTTAGATTTGCGCCATCGCTGCCAACGCGGGTTATCATTCTTTTCTGAGAAGCAGTGACTTCCTCGATCGGCCGCTGCATAAAGATGATTTTGTAGGAATGCTTCTGTGGCAAATGGGGGAGAAGCATCGAAATGCACTTGATCGCTTTGCCGGAGACCTCCTCGGCTTCCAGGATCTGTGGCTGGCGCGCAATCTGTTTGATCGCCTCCCATTCGAAATAGCCGCGCGGATTGTCCACATCTGCCGTCCGTTTCCCATCGGTTAGCGGCGGGATGCCGCCCGCGGCGAGCAATTGCATCATGAGAGAGGTGCCCGAACGCGGCAGGCCCGAGACGATGATGAATGTCTTGCCGGTTTTTTCCTCGCTCGGTGTATCAGGACGTTCCCGAAGAAGGATCGCGCCGCGTTCTGAAGCCGACGGGATTGCGGGCAAGTCAAAAAGGCGTTCGGCGCGGTCCTCGCGCGAATGTCGCTTCGGGAACCGCCGGTGGGTCAGACGTGACAGCTCGCTCCGGTGCAAACGCGCTTTCTCGCGGTCGCCACCATTTTGATTGTGCAAGGCGGCGAGATAGCGATGAGCCCGTACCATCCCCGGTTGAAAACAAAGGACCGTTTCGAACGCCACCCGCGCCCGCTCCAGTTCCCCGCCACGGGACAACGCCACGCCCAGATTGAAGTGCGCTTGAGGAAGGCGATGGAGCAAACTCACCGCCCGCAACGCGGCGTCGACCGTCTTTTGATGACGGCGCAGGCGGCAGTAAACAGTCGAGAGACCCTGCCAGGCGTGCGCGTTCTCCTCATCAAGCGCCAGGGTTTTCACGAACGATGCCTCCGCCTCACTCCAACGCAGCAACCGCAGATAAGAACGACCCAATTGCAGATGAATCTGCGGCGAAAGCGGATTGGCCTCTTCCGCGGCCAGGAGGTAACCCAAGCCAGCGTCGGTTTCAGCAAAGGCGAGCTTGATCTTGCCTAACAAAAGAAGGACGGTTGCGTTTCTTTCCTGCTCCTGGTAGGTCGTGTTGAGCAAACGTTCCGCCTGCCGCAGAAAGCCGGCCTCAAAGTAAGCGGACGCCAGATAGAGGAGAAATCGATCCTCCCATGGGCGACGGCGCACCAGCTCTTCGAGCAGACGCCGCGCTTTCTCCGGCTGGGCCTTCCAAAGATAGGTGCGCGCCACGTTGTAATTGGCTTCGATCTCCGCGGCCTCCGCTTGTTTCACCCGATCGGTTCCCGGGTTTTCGATGTAACCAAGAGCGGCGAACTGCCGCATTAATTCGTCTGACTGGTCGCGATCGATCTCCTTCCCGCTCTCGTGCCGGCCCGCGTCACCTGCCACCTTCTCCCAGCTCGGAATCGTCCGGACGGACGGGGTCGTTTCGAAAAGCTCGAGCAAAGGTCGACCATCCATATCCTCTCCTACTGGAAGATCAAACAGGGTCAGTATAGTGGGGGTGATATCGATCAGGCTGGCGCCGTAAATTCTTTCGTCGCGCTTGATATCCGGCCCGGCGACAACCACGATGCCGTATTGGCGATGCCAGGCCGCGGGTCCGGCCGGCTCGCGTGGAACTCCCTTCGGCCGCTGCCCGCCGGATTCAAATCCGTGGTCGGAACAAAGGATCACCGTGGTGTCAGGCCCGGCCAGGTGGAGCATGCGTTCCAGCATCATGTCGTGAAAGCGGTAGGCTCCGCGAATGACCTCCTGGTAAATCTCGAAGTCGCGCTCCGGCACCCAAGGCAGTCGCGGAGGGTGATAGGACATGAATGCATGACAGAAATGGTCGATCCCGTCGTAATAAACCGCGGTGAAATCCCACGGCTCATCTTCCATGATCGAGGTCGCAACCGCGTGGATCGAAGCGTTGTCGCTCAAAATTTTGGCGAGCGAATTAAGCCGCTGATCTTTCTCCTGATCGATCTCCGCGGCCTTGGGGATAAAGGGCAGGAGGTGCTCTCCGCTCAATTCGTTAGGGAAGATTTTATGGCGCGCCAGAAGGGGGCTCTTCCCCGGTGGGTGGATGGTCCCTGCGGGAATGCTCCAGCCGCGTTCGCGACTAAATTTTACTCCGTTGAACCCGTTCGTGACCACGGTCCCGTTGATCGGCTCTGCGGGATGGCTGGCCCACCAACCGACGACGTTACTGCGCAGCCCCGATTGGGACAGGATATTCCAGACCGCTTTGACCTTACGCGAAATGCTGGTGTAGGGCCGGGCGCCGCCGTTCACCGGATCAGGTTCGATGAAGCCGAGAATGCCGTGTTTGTCGGCATATTTCCCCGTCGCCGCCGAATTCCAAAGCATGGGCGAGAGAATTGGCTGGAGGGTGGCGAGATTACCCATCACGCCGCGATTGACCAGACCCTCGAGCGCGGGGAGCAACCCCTCGTCGAGGAGCGGATTGATGTGTTCCCAATCGGCTGCGTCCCAGCCGATCAGGAGCACCTTTTGTCGCAGAGGCATGCAGCCGGGCTGGCTAGACTCCGGCTTTCGCGAATTGCCTGCGCAGGGCGAGCAACCCTGCAGCACCCAGCGCAAGCATTCCGAGTGAGGAACCAGACTCCGGCACTTGTCCGGTCCTGAGAGTTTGACCTGGGTCGGCGAAGGCGTAATCGACGAAGGTGTAAGAGTTCAGTTTCGCGCCATCCATCTCCAGCCGAGCCCAGCCGTACTGGGTCCCGTCGCCGACATCGAAACGAAATCCGATGAAGCCTGTGCCGGGCGCAACCCACTGACTGTTCGGGTAGCCATACCCAGAGGCCAGGGCGTCGAATTTCCCCGGAATGTTGGCCAGGAAATTAGTCTGGTTTGCGATGCTTTGACCCAAGCCCAGCTTTGAAACGTAATGGTACGGGTTGCCGTTAAGCGTTCCTGTAACCCCGAGGAATTTCGCGGACAAGGCCCCGAGGGTGCCGAAATAAAAGCCTGCGAACCCCCCACCCAATGGGCCGGTCGCATGCAGAAAAGTCAGATAGGCGCCGGGCTCCAAATTGAATGCCTTAATGACGTAGGTTCCGGGCACGTTCTGCGCATTGAAGACTTCATTGACATCAAAATGGTGGATAACTGCCTCGGCGGTATTGGTGTAGGCCAATGCAGTGGCGGCGCCGGCGGTCGCATAAGCGGCCCAGCGACCGGAAGTGATGCGAACGGGACCTTTGGGACGAGTGCGACGACTGATATTTCGTTTCATATCCAGTAACGCAAAGAAGTCCGGCAAAAAGGCTCAGCTAATTCCGAAGATTTTTTTGCCGCTTGACCGTTGGGCGCTGAGGCCGCGAAACTTTTCTAAGATGGCCGGCAAAGAAAAGGAGACGAAGGCGGCCGAACCGACCGGACGGACGCCTTTCCCGAGCGAAGAGGAACTGTCCGGCGCGGATCTCGACACCCTCGCCGCGTTGTTGCCAGAGCTTTATGAAGAACTGCGCCGGCTCGCCGCGGGTTACTTGCGCAGTGAGCGAGCGAATCACACCCTGCAACCGACTGCACTCGTGCACGAGGCTTATCTTCGCCTGGCGGATCAACCGGAAGTCCATTGGCGGAATCGGGCCCATCTTCTTGGGATCGCGGCCCGCATGATGCGCCGCGTTCTGATCAATTACGCTGCCGCCAGAACGGCAGAAAAACGCGGAGGCAAGGCGCCCATCCGCCTCACCCTGGATGCGGCCATGGATCTCTACCAGCGCGAAGACATCAGTCTGGCTGCGATCGACGATGCTCTGCGAGAGCTGGAGCTGCTCGATCCGCGGCAGGCCCAGATTGTCGAGCTACGATTCTTCGGCGGCCTAACGACCGAAGAGATTGCGAGTGCTTTGCAGATTTCTCCCGCCACCATCAAAAGAGAGTGGGCGACGGCCAAACTTTGGCTGCAACATCAACTCTCGCAGAATTTAAATTAGCTCTTTCCGCCTCATTTCCGGCGTTACCATGGTGGATAATCTGCAATGCGCATGACGGGCGAACGGTGGAGTAAAGTCAAAGACGTGCTCGCTGGAGCACTCGAACTGGCGCAGACGGAGGACCGCCGAATGTTTCTGGAGCAGACCTGCGGGTTCGATACCCAGCTGCGCCAGGAGGTGGAGGCGCTGCTCGCCCAACCGACCGATGGTTTCGAGCAAATCGCGCAGGCCATCCCGCAACTGTTCGCTCAGGATGCGCCCTCCCGCCCGCCCGGTGAACGCATCGGAGCCTACCGGATCGTGCGCGAACTGGGCCGCGGTGGAATGGGCGCCGTCTATCTTGCCGAACGGGCCGACGGCTCGTTCGAGCGCGAGGTGGCGATCAAGATTCTTAAGCGCGGGACGGACACGGATGAAATCCTGCGCCGATTTCACGCCGAGCGCCGCATTCTCGCGAGACTCGATCATCCCAACATTGCGCGGCTTCTCGATGCCGGCACGACCGCCGACTCGTTGCCTTACTTCGTTATGGAATACGTGGCAGGCGAGCCAGTGACCAAATACGCTGAAGCGCGTCAACTCAGCCAAGCGGACCGCTTGCACTTATTCCTGCAGATCTGCGCAGTGGTTCAGTTCGCACATGAAAAAGGTGTCATCCATCGCGACCTGAAACCGGCCAACATTCTCATCAACGCGTCGGGCGAGTCGAAACTGCTCGACTTCGGCATCGCCAAGTTGGTCGCGAGCAGCGGCCAGGAGCTGGATGTTACCGGGACGGCGCAGCAGCGGTTCACTCCGATCTGCGTTTCTCCCGAGCAAGCACGCGGCGAAGAAGTCACCCCTGCGAGCGATGTTTATGCGCTCGGCGCATTGCTTTACCAATTGCTCATCGGCGCGACACCTCATCAATTCGCGCTGCGGCGTCCCTCCCATGAGGAAGTGATTCGCACTCTCGAAAAGGAGCCGCCGCGACCGAGCGAACGCGCGCGCGACGAACAGACTCGCCGTCAACTGCGCGGCGATCTCGATACGATCGCTCTCTTCGCGCTGCGGCAGGATCCCACGCTCCGCTATGCTTCCGTCGCGGCGCTGGCGGGAGACATTCGGCGTTTCTCGCAAGGCCAACCGATCGAGGCTCGTCCGAGCACCATCATCTATCGAACACGGCGATTCGCGCAACGCCATCGGCGCGCCCTTTGGCCGGCCCTCGCCGCTGTTTTATCGCTCCTGCTTTTCCTGCCGCTCCTCCTCTTTATCCTCCCCGGCAAACAAGGAGGCGACATTGCATCGCGCGAGAGGCCAGCTCCCATTTCGGACAAGAGTATCGCGGTGCTGCCCTTCGAGAGCATCGGAGGAAAAGAATCGGATCGCGTTTTCGCCGATGGGATGCGGGAAAGCGTGACGACCGACCTCGCGCGGGTGGCAGATCTTAAAGTCGTTAGCCGATCGAACACGGCCAAGCAGACGGATGAGCCGGATATCAGTAAGATCGCGCGTTCGTTGGGGGTGGCTCATCTTTTGCGAGGCAGCGTGCAACGCGCGAACAATCGGGTGCGAGTCCATGTGCAGCTGATCGATTCGCGTAGCAGCCGGGTGATTTGGGCTGAGCAGTACGATCGCGAGCTGACCGACCTCTTTCCTCTCCAAAGCCAACTGGCGCAGCAAATCGTCGATCAACTACGCGTGACACTTTCTCCGCGCGAGCAAGCCGCGATCAATCGGCCACCGACGAATGATCTCAAAGCCTACGACCTCTTTCTTGAAGCCCATGCCCTCGTCCACAACTTTGCGGGCTACGGTCCCGCCTACCGCGAGAACGGCAGGAAGGCGATCGAGTTGCTTCACCAGGCCGTCGCCCGCGACCCCGACTACACGCTTGCCTATTGCCTTCTCGCCGAGGTGCACCTCTATCTCTATCGCTACAATTTCGATCGCACACCGCAACAGTTGGAGCAGGCGCAAGCAGCGTCCGACGCCGCTCTGCGCAGTGCACCGGACGCACCGGAAAGCCACCTCGCCAAAGCCCGTCTCGCGTACTTTGGCACACGCGACTTCGTCGCCGCCGACCGGGAAGTGCGACTGGCGGCGCGCGATCTCCAGAATAGCGCCGACGCCATGGAACTGTCCGCTCTAATTGCGCGGCGTCTCGGGGATTGGGAACGGGCGCTGCGTGACGGTCGCAAATCAATCGAGCTGGATCCTCAGCAGCCTGCTCGGTCTACCGAAGTCATCGAGACGTGCGTCGCTCTCCGGCGCTACGGCGAAGCCGATCGGCTGGTAGATGAAACGATTGCCTCGCTCCCTCCGAAGACGGCTGACTATTATTGGTGGCACAAGAGCTTTGCCGCGCTCGCGCAAGGCAAAATCGAGCAGGCACAACGTGCCTTGGAGAGCGCCGCTTCGCAGCGGCCCGAGACCCGCCTGAAGCTGGCGGAGGTTTTGCTGTTCCAACGGCATTTCGAGGCGGCCGAAAAGGAGCTGGATGCCCTGACGACGCTTCGGCCTGACGACGAACGCAACTTCCTTCTCAAAGCCACGATTGCCCGCGCCCAGGGCAATGAGAAACAAGTCGAGGCCAATTTTAGGAAAGCGCTCGAGCTGATTGAAGCAGCCTTGCGCAAGGAACCGGATAATCCCGATCTGCTTTCCGAGCTTGGAATCGTCCAGGCGGGGCTGGGCCGGCGCGCGGAAGCGCTGCGGGCAAGCAATCGAGCCGTCGCGCTGGTCCCGACTTCTTACGATGCGGTGGCGGGGCCGCGCTACGAGGCCACGCGCGCCCAGGTTTATGCCTCGTTAGGCGAACGTGATTCCGCAATCAGGGAGCTGGCCAGTCTCGTGCAGACCCCGGGCGGACCGAGTTTTGGCGAACTCAAATTCGATCCGATCTGGGATCCCCTGCGCGATGACCCGCGCTTCCCTGGCTTGCTCAAGGCTGCCGCGCTGCCTCCCATCGCGGAGCATGCCGCTCCTGCAACGCCGCGGTTTTGAACAGCCCAGCGAACGCAAAACGCACACCGAAGAGCCGCCGTCGTATTGGATTAAGTTTGCCAATTCTGCATGGGCCCAATAGGACCTGTGGGACCTATTGGTCCCTGATGTCCCCTCCCCAAGGTTTCATGCCGGTCCACGGCGGCTACGAAGATCTCCTCAGCTTTCAGAAGGCGCGTGTTATCTTCGATGGCACCGTCGGCTTTTGCGAGCGTTTCGTCGATCGGCGCTCACGCACCCGCGACCAAGATGGTGCAGGCGGCCCGCTCCAGTATTTCAACAGGCTCCTAGCGGTAGCACTCGAGATACTTGATTCCCGACCCTGTGTTGAAAATCGCGACCTGCTCCTCCGGTGCGATTTGCCCTTCAGCGCAGAGCGTCCGCAAGGCCGCGAAACAGGCCGCGCCTTCCGGCGCAACGAAAATTCCTTCCGCCGAGCTCACCTCCCGCGTCGTGCGGATCATCACCTCGTCCTCGACCGTGACCGCTCCCCCACCCGACTCCCGTAGGATCCTGAGCATGAGAAAATCGGCTACCGCCTTCGGCACGCGCAACCCCGAGGCGCAGGTATGCGCATCGGGAAATTCCGCCGCGCTTGTCTCGCCGGCTTGGAAGGCCCGCACGATCGGAGCGCACCCGCTTGCCTGGATGGAAAACATCCGCGGCCGCTGGGCGCCGATCCAGCCCAGTTCTTCCATTTCATCGAACGCTTTCCACATCCCGATCAGTCCGGTCCCGCCGCCAGTTGGATAAAGAATGACGTCAGGCAATTTCCAATCGAGTTGCTCAGCCAGTTCGTAGCCGAGCGTCTTTTTTCCTTCGACGCGATACGGCTCCTTCAAGGTAGAAAGATCGAACCACCCTTCCGCCACTTTGCGACGCGCGATCTCGGCGCCGCAATCGGTGATTAATCCGTCGATCATCGTGACGTGCGCCCCGAGCTCGCGGCACTCAATCACGTTGGCTCGCGGCGTATCGCTCGGCATGAAGATGTACGCCTCGAGTCCGGCGCGCGCGGCGTAGGCGGCGAGGGCGCCGCCGGCGTTGCCCGCGGTCGGGACCGCCAACCTAGTCGCGCCGAGGTGCTTTGCCATGGAGACGGCGACCGCCATTCCCCTGGCCTTGAAACTCTGCGTCGGGTTGAGCGACTCATCTTTTACCCGCAGATCCGCCAAGCCGAGGTCTGCGCCGAAACGGCTCGCGCGAAGCAGCGGCGTGCCGCCTTCGCCTAACGACACCGGCTCGACCTCAAGCGGCAGCGGGAGCACTTCACGATAGCGCCAGAGCGATTTATCCCGCCCGACGAGCGACTCCCGTGTGAAAGTGCGGCCCACCGCCGCCAGGTCGTAAACGGCAAAAAGCGGTTTCTGACATTCGGTGCAAAGATTCTGCAGCTTCGACCATTCGTGTTCCAGTCCGCATGAAGTGCAGCGGAGGTGCGTAAGAAACATGACAACGAGTCGTCCATCGGACTCCACTTGCAACGGAGGGTAGCGCAGGTTCCTGATGGAGAAGAAAGCTTCTCATCGCCGGCAATTGTGCTAGTCCAAGTCGGAGGATGACGACCGCAAGCGACGCGCCGCCCCCGCCCATACGCCGCCCCTGGTATCGACCATCCCTGACGACCCAGATCTTCATCGGTCTGATTGTCGGGGGTTTCATCGGCTGGCTCCGGCCCGACTGGGGCAACGCGATCTATTTCCTACGCGACATTTTTCTTAACCTGATCAAGTCGATCATCGCGCCGCTCGTCTTCTCGACCATCGTCGTCGGTATCGCCGGCGCCGGCAGCCTGAAGAAGGTCGGGCGGATGGGAATCAAGGCGATGATCTATTTCGAGATCGCCACCACGGCCGCCCTCTTCATTGGCCTGGCTGTGGTGAACTTCACGAAGCCCGGGGTCGGAGTCGAGCTGGTGGCCGGGCCTAACGATGTGGTCAACACGATCGCACATACCCATCCCAAGACGCTGCTCGAGACAGTCACGCATATATTTCCCGCGAGTGTGATCGACGCGATGGCCCGGGGCGACGTGCTGCAGATCGTCGCCTTCTCCGTCCTCTTCGCCATGGCTCTCTCGGCCGTGGGCGAGAAAGGAAAGCCGATCGTGCGCGCGATGGAGAGCCTTTCGCAGGTCATGTTCAAGTTCACAAACTACGTCATGATGTTCGCGCCGATCGGCGTCGGGGCTGCGATGGCCCACACCATCGGCACACAGGGGCTCGGTGTGCTCCTCAATCTCGGCAACCTCATTCTCTCGCTTTACCTCGCGCTCATCATCTTCGTAGTGCTGGTGTTCGGAACGGTCGTTCTGCTCGTCCGCGTGCCGCTCCGGCAATTCCTGCATGCGGTGCGCGAGCCGGCCGCGCTCGCGTTTGCCACCACGAGCAGCGAATCGGCCCTGCCCAAGGCGATGCAAGCGATGGAAAGGCTCGGTGTTCCTCGCCATATCGTCGGTCTCGTGATGCCGACGGGTTATTCGTTTAATCTCGACGGTTCCACCCTCTACCTTGCCATGGCCTCGGTCTTCGTGGCGCAGGCGGCCGAGACGACCACCGGCCACCACGTCGGTCTCGGGCAACAGATCACCATCATGCTCGCGCTGATGATTACCTCCAAAGGCGTGGCCGCGGTCCCGCGCGCCTCACTCGTCATCCTACTCGCGACCCTGAACAGTTTTCTTCCGGCCGGGCTCGGGCCGATCGGCGTCGCTGTGATCTTCGGCGTCGACGAGCTGATGGATATGGGCCGCACCTGCGTCAACCTGGTCGGCAATTGCCTGGCTACCGTCGTAGTCGCGCGCTGGGAAGGTGAATTCGACGACAAGCGAGCCGCCGTCTTCGGCACGCCGGAGGAGATCGAGCTCGATCTACGCTCTGGCGATGTCGCATTCGCGGAGGCAGCGCGGCAGGATTGAATGGCGGACCCAATTGTTACCGATGCTCCACACGCGTCCTGGCGCGCGCGTTGGCACGCTTTCCGCCATCCGATCGATCCCGAAAAGGAGGCGCTCCTGCGAGTCCGCTGGGAATCTTTACCTAACGAGTTGCGGACGCCGAACCAGCTGGCCGGGCGCCATCTCACGCATTGCGGATTCATCACTGGCGCGAGCTATTGTTCGTTCCGCTGCACCCATTGTTATCTCCCCTCCAATGCCAATGAAGTCCCCATTCCGCCGCTGGCCGAGATGAAGGAACAGATCGAGGCGAACCGCAAGTTCCAGGGACCAGGAGGTGGACTGCAGATCACGGGGGGCGACCTGGCCGATGCCTATTGGCGCGCGGGGCGGTCTGACGAACTAGTGGAGATCGTCCGCCACGCGGTCAAGGTCGGGCTCGTCCCGATGCTCATGACCCACGGCCAGACGCTGCTGGAGCACCCGGAGTTCCTCGAAGCGCTCGTGGTCGACGGCGGGCTCCGCCAGGTCGCGGTCCACATCGACATGACCCAGGCGGGGCGACGCGGATTTGCAATCGGACGAGTCGAAAGCGAAACCGATCTGCATCCGATCCGGGAAGCCTTTACGCGGCTGGCACACGATGTCCGGCAACGCACCGGGCTGCCGTTGGAGCTCGCCCACAACTGCACGGTGACAGAACGCAATATCTCCTCCGTCGCCGAAGTGGTACGATGGTTTCTGGCCGACCCAGCTCGCTCACGGATCTGGCGCATCCTAAGTTTTCAACCGGAAGCGAACACCGGACGCACCATCTTTTCTGCGCATCCGGTCACGCCTGCCCTCGTCTGGGATAAACTTTGCCAAGGAATGGGTCTCGAGATCGACGGCAGCGCTTTCATCGGCGGCCATCCTGATTGCAACCAGGGCGCCGCGTTGCTTGTCGAAGAGCGGCGAGGACGATATCTGCCGCTCGTGCCTAACGACGAAAAAACGAAACGGCTTTTCGCCGACATCCTGGCCGCAATTGGAGCCGTCTCGACCATGACGACCGATGCCGTCGCGGGCTCGTCACTGGTGCCTTATCGCGTGGCGGGCGCCTTCGCGCGCCATC
Organism: Spartobacteria bacterium; assembly: GCA_039933235.1. Classification (GTDB taxonomy): domain Bacteria; phylum Verrucomicrobiota; class Verrucomicrobiia; order Chthoniobacterales; family UBA10450; genus Palsa-1392. The sequence continues at coordinate 11,604 of JBDTOL010000058.1, forward strand.
CGCGCCTCGCTCTGCGCAGCGTGGGCCGAGCGATCGCCCTGGCCGCTTCCGGGCAAGTTCCCCTCTCCTTTCTTTCTGCCCTCGCCACGGGCCGCGCCCACACGATCAATATCGGAACGCATAATTTCATGGACGCCGCCCGGGTCGCGCGGGCGCCTAACGAACCGCTGACCCGGGCCCGCCTCGACGCCTGCGTCTTCAAGGGAGCGGTCAAGGATCGTCAGACAGGGAAGTGGGAATCGGTCCCGATGTGCGCGATGAACCAATCGCGCTGGAGCGAGCTTTACTCCGACCGGCTGCGTTTCCAGGCGCCCGCGAGGCCGACCTCCGGGTAGCGCACACGTCTCGTGTACTGGTCGCGGCATTCTGCCGCGACGGACTTCCCAAAAGACGAGGCTCAAGGAAGATCCTGCACTTAAAGAAAAAGTTCGTCGCGGTGAGACACCGCGACCAACACACGAGACGTGTGCGCTACCCGGATTACTTCGCCTTCGTTAGGTCGGCCCGGTTG
>JBDTOL010000059.1:0-18904 GCA_039933235.1 Spartobacteria bacterium
TTCCGCTCGAGGAGCTCACCCGCAAGACCACCTCCGAGATCGACCAGATCGTCGACGAAAAACTCGAGCTCGTCGGCATGATCGAGTCGAAAAACCAGATGCCCTCCGAGCTCAGCGGCGGCATGCGCAAGCGCGTCAGCCTCGCGCGGGCTCTCGTCATGGACCCCGAGCTCATCCTTTTCGACGAACCCTCCGCCGGGCTCGACCCGGTCATCAGCTCCGTCATCGACGAATTAATCATCAGCCTGACCGAGAGCGCCCAGGTCACCTCGATTATCGTCACCCATGAAATGGACAGCGCCTTCCGCATCGGCACGCGAATGGCTATGCTCTATCAGGGTGAAGTCATCGCTGACGCCTCGCCCGAAGAACTCAAGCAATCGGACCACCCGGTCGTGCAGCAATTCCTGAGCGGCAGCACCGAAGGTCCCATCCTGGAAGGAAGCAAAGATGCAGTTGCGACGAAATGAGATCATGACCGGCCTGCTCGTATTGAGCACGGTCGCGGTCCTCACTTTTATCCTCATCCTGCTCGGCGCGCCGGGCTTGTTCCGGCCGCTCATCGTCTACGGGATTTACTTCGACAACGCCGCCGGGATTAAGCTGGGCGCACCCGTCCTGCTCGCGGGGCGCAAGGTCGGCCAGGTCAAGACCCTCAACTCGCCCGTCTCGCGCGACGAAGCCGCGCACGCCCTCGAGGCGGCGAGCAATCTCGGCACTGTCACCGGTCTCCAAGGTATCGGCCCGAGAGCGCTCCCGCGCTTTGAAGTGCGGATCGACGTCGAGGTCGATCGGACGGCCGTCGTTTACAAGAACTCCAACGTCCGCCTCATGACGCTGGGATTGCTGGGCGAAACCGCGATCGACTTTTCCGCGGGCAACGACCACTCCGGCCGGGCGGAGGCCGGGCAGGTCTTTGCCGGCAACCGCGTGCCTGATTTCGGTGAAGCGATCGCGAAACTGCTCGGCATGATCGGCCCCGTCGCGACCGAGGCCACCGCCACCTTCAAGACATTGCAGGCCACCGCGACGAACCTGAACAAGATCACCGACGAAGATTCCCCCCTCACCCTTGCTCTGGGGAATTTCAAAATCTTCACCGAGCACCTGAACGACATCACCGCGCCCGGGAGCAACCTTTCCAAATCGCTCGCCCACATCGAAGACCTGAGCAACCAGCTCACGAAGAACGACAACATCACCGTCACGCTGGCGAATTTCCGGGACAGCTCCGAGAAACTAAAAAGGGCGCTCGACAGCCTCAGCCCCGACTTGGAGGCGACGCTCAGCAACACGAAAGACTTCACCGCCACCTTGCGCAGTCAGCCGTGGCGTTTGATCTGGCCCACCACCAAGAAATATCCGCAGGACGAAGCCAGCCCAATCCCGGTGCGCAAAGCGACCCGCGTGAAATCGCATCGCGGTAGTCGTTAGCCTTGCTCAGTCCGCTACCCCGTTGACCGACCCGCCGTGTCATGGCCGTTGGATCTTGGCGGAGTCATCAACGGCGTTGCGGCGGTGGCGCTTTTGCAAATGGAAGCGCTGGGGATTTTGGGCTTTCGGACAAGAGCGGAAAGCCTGGCCACGCCTGCAATGAGAGAGCAAATTGTCTCTCCTCGATAACGGGGTCGTCGTCGGCACCTCGCACGGCTCGGGCTGCCTGGCAATAGCGCGGGGCGCGCTGCTTTCGCACCCGGCAGATCCTCACCGGGAAGATCGAGAAACACCTCGTTCGGTAGAAAAAAGGACACTAAAGATCGAAACGAGAAGGATTTCTCTCGCCAAGAAGAGTCCGATTTCGATATGCTCGTCAGTCCATGAGTGAGCGTCTTCCTCTCCGGTCCGACCGCGTCCTGCGAGTCGTCACCAAATCTCCCGTGCGACGCCAGAAAGACTATTTCGGGCGTTCGTTAGGCATAGCCGCCGTCCTGCTCGCGCTCGCGATTGTCTACGTCGCCTGGGCAAGCACGCGTGATACCACGCACGAGCGCGGCGAAGGCAAGGAAAGCTCGACCGTTCGCAATTTCGCCACGCAAGCCGGTGTCCAATCGCAGCCCCGCGGCTCCCGGGTTGCGAGCGGCTGGGATTAGGAGCGACTGACAACGCTTCCAGGCAGCGTCCATGAACGCGCGAATTCTGAGAAACGTGCGGGCGAGGCGTTACTGGACGCCCGCGACCGTCGGTGCCCCGCCCTGGCGGTAAACGACTCCGCCTTTCATGACGAAATTCATCTTTGTGAATTGCGCCGGATCTTTCAGCGGATCGCCCGCCGTGGCCACGAGATCCGCATAACGACCGGGCTGGATCGACCCGACGCGATCCGCCGCGCCGAGCAGCGCGGCGGCTTCCCGGGTGGCGGCCTGAAGCGTTTTCATCGGCGATAATCCGCCCGCAATCATGAGACCAAACTCCATCGTGTGATCCCCTTCCCCTATGTCCGTGCCGTAGGCGATTTTCACCCCGGACTTCACGGCGAGCGGAAAGTTTTTCTTCGGGAGCAGATCGTTCGCCAGCTCTTTCGGCGCCGTGCCGGGGGTGAGGAGCTCGGGATGATCGCGCGCCGCGAGATAGAAGATTTCATAAACGGTCAGCGTCGGCACCAGCCAGGTGCCTTTTTCCTTCATCAGGGCAAAGCTTTGCGCGGTGGCAAAAGAACCATGCTCGACCGAATCGACGCCGGCGCGCACGGCCGCCTCGATCGCGGCGGCCGGATAGATATGCGCGGCAACCTTCAAGCCTAACGAGTGCGCGGTCTCGACCGCAGCGCGCATCTCGTCGTCGGTCATCAATTGCTGGTGGGGATTGTCCCCGGTCGAAGCGATGCCGCCCGAAGGCATGATCTTGATCAGGTCGGCGCCGCGCCGGCGATGTTCGCGCACTCGCAGGCGGGCTTCGTCCGGAGTGTTGACGATTCCATTCGACCAACCAGGATGGGAAAGTCCGGGATCGAGTCCACTCCGCGGATCGCCGTGTCCGGCAGTCGGCCCGAGCGGCTCGAGCGAAACCCAAAGCCGCGGGCCCGCGACTTTGCCGGCGTCGATCGCATCCCGCAGGGCGACCGTGTCATCGCCGCCACCGACATCGCGCCCGCCAGTGAAACCCTGCTGCAGCATGGCCCGACCAAAGACCGCGCCATCGAAGGCCCGGTCGAGCGCACTGTGGGTGAGCCAATCCTGCGTCGCATTCACCTGGCTCGGCAATTTCGCCGCGATGTGCACATGGCAATCGATGAAGCCCGGCATGACCGTGGCGCTGGAAAGATCGAGCACTTCCGCGCCGGCCGGGGTCACAAAGCCCGGCTCGATCGCGCTGATGCGATCATCGTGGATGAGGATGGAAACCTTGCTGCGCGGCGCGTCGTTCACGCCGTCGAGGAGAGTGCCGGCGTGGACGACCAGGTCGCGCGCCAGTGCGGCATTGGCCATAAGTGCGAACATCGCCGCGCCGCAAAAAAGCTTCTTCATCGCGGCCACCGTAGATGAGCGGCCTCGAGGCGGTCAACCGCAAACCCGGCGGCGAAAGCGTCACTGGCCAGCGCCGCCAAATTCTGTTAGGTAGCGGGCCATGCCTTCCGCCGAGTTCCAACACACTCTCGCCAAGCCTGCTTCCGTCAGCGGCACGTCGCTCCACACCGGCGCCCGAGTCTCGATGAAGATCCAACCGGCGGCGGCCGGCTCCGGGATTAAATTCAAGCGCAAGGATCTGGCGGACGAACCGACGATCGACGCCATCATCGGCAACGTGAAAACCGTCGAGCGCGCGACCACCATCGGCGAAGGCTCGATGCGCGTGCACACGGTCGAGCACGTCCTCGCCGCTCTCTCAGCCCTCGGGGTGGACAACGCCGTGATCGAGATGGACGCGAACGAGCCGCCCATCGGTGACGGCAGCGCCCTCATGTATGTCGAGGCCATCCACAAGGCGGGTCTGGTCGCGCTGGAGGCGCCGCGTCTGCTCTACCACGTGCGCGAACCGATCTCGATCGAGACCAAAAGCGGGTCGCTTCTCGTTCTTCTGCCGGACGACGAATTTCGCATCTCCTGCACCCAGGCCGGGCCGGAAGGGCGCTTCACGCAATTCATGTCCACCTCGATCACGCCGGCCATCTTCGAGCGCGAAATCGCCCCGGCGCGCACCTTCGTTTACTACGAGGACGTCCAGGCGCTGATGGAGAAGAACCTGATCAAGGGCGGCAGCCTCGAGAACGCCATCGTCGTTAGGGGAGAATCGGTCCTGAGCAAGGAGCCGCTCCGATTCCCCGACGAATTCGTCCGGCACAAGATCCTCGATATCGTCGGCGACCTCGCCCTACTGGGTCGTGCCATTCGCGGCCACGTCGTGGCGGTGCGCCCGGGCCATGGCGCCAACACGGATCTCGCGCGCGCCCTGGCCAAGTCAGTCGAGGCAACCGAGGTGACGCTGCCGAAGCGCAACTTCCCGCAGGACGAAGGCGGCCTCGATATCAACGCGGTGATGAACATCCTGCCGCACCGTTATCCCTTCCTCATGGTCGACCGCATCCTCTCGTTCGAAGGCGACAAGAAATGTGTCGGGATCAAATCGGTTACGATCAACGAGCCGTTTTTCCAGGGACATTTCCCCGGCCATCCGGTGATGCCGGGCGTTTTGCAGGTCGAAGCGATGGCCCAGGTCGCCAGTGTGCTGATGATGCGGATCAGCAAAAGCGCGAGCCGGGTCGGCTATTTCATGAGTGCCGACGGGGTGAAATTTCGCAAACCGGTTTTCCCCGGCGACACTCTCTTCATTCATGCGGAGCTGACCAAGTCGCGCGGCAACAAGCTGGCCAAGGCGATGTGCCGCTGTGTGGTGAACGATGCCGTCGTCTCGGAAGGCGAGCTCATGTTCACGTTCATCGAGAAATGAGCGAGGTGACGGTTCATCCGACCGCGCTCGTCGATCCCGCGGCGCAGCTCGGTGCGGGGACGGTGGTCGGCCCCTATTGCCTGGTCGCCGCCGGAGTGTCGTTAGGCGAAGCCTGCTGGCTGCAGCACCACGTCACACTGGAAGGACCGCTCAAGGCCGGACGCGAGAACAAATTTTTTTCCTATTGCTCGATCGGCCAGCAAACGCAGGACCTGAAATATCGCGGCGAACCGACCTACCTGGAGATCGGGGACGACAATTCCTTTCGCGAGTTTGTCACGATCAACCGCAGCACTTTCGAATCGGGCCAGACACGTGTCGGGAGCGGCGGAAATTTTCTCGCCTACTCACACATCGGCCACGACTGCGTGGTCGGGGACGGGGTTGTCTTTTCCAACAACGGGACGCTGGCGGGACACGTGCAGGTGGGCGATCACGCGGTCATCGGGGGACTCACGGCAGTGCACCAGTTTTGCCGGATCGGGCGCTTCGCCATCACCGGCGGCTGCTCCAAGATCGTACAGGATGTGCCGCCGTTCATGATCGCCGATGGCAACCCGGCGGTGGTCCGTGGAATCAACCAGGTCGGATTAGAGCGGGCCGGATTTCCACCAGAACAGATCAAGCCGATCAAGGAAGCCTTCCGGATAATTTATCGCGGCAAGATGAACACGGCCCAGGCCGTGGCGGCGCTGCGGGAGAAACTGGGGGAGAGCGCAGAGGTGCAATCGATCGTGCGCTTCATCGAGGAAAGCGAGCGCGGAATCATTCGTTAGGCCGGTTTACTTTGGCGGAGGCCAGATTGAGGTTGCGCGTGCTCGACGGCGAAGTGGAGGGAGAAATCGATGGCGCCAGGCAAACCCTGCAGAAGGACGCTGTCGTTGTCATTCCGCCTGGCGTGACACACCGCTTCTGCAATCGCGGGGAGAAGTCGCCGATCACCTTCAACGTCTATTCTCCGCTGGAATACCCTGTGGCGGCGAATGTTGGAGACGGCGCCTAACGAACCGGGCAGGCCCGATTAGGCAGCGAGTAGCGGCGTATCGTCCGGCGCCAGGACGCCGTTGAATTTAGGGTAGAGAAATCGCGCCACCGGCGCATTGCTTTTCGTTAGCGCGGTGGCGTGGGTGAGCCCGGCGGCGCGCAACTGGCCGAGCGATTCGGCGAGCAACGCCGTCCCGAGGCCACGGTTCCGGTACTCCAACTGGATACACGGTCCCGGGGCAAGCTGTTCGGCGGCCGTCGGATCCGGCAGCACGATGGAGGCACCAATGATCCGCAGACCGTGGCGCAGGGTGAGACAGATGCCGGCTCGCTCCGGTTCGAAAGCGCGCTCCAGCCAGCGGTCGAGCATGCCGTTGATGTCGTGCAGGGCGTCGCCCCACGCGGTATCGTTCGTGAAGGAACGTCTGATCACGTTGCGCAGTTCCCTTTCATCAGCGCGCGCCGCCGCACCGAACGAGTAGTGCGGCGGGAGCGCCGCCGCCGGCATCGGAAGCCTGCTTAAATCCCAACTAAAACGGACCCATTTAACGAGCTTCATGTGCGCGGGCCGGATTTTACCACGCGCGTTCGCGCACTCGCAACTGGCGTTTCCAAAAATCGCGCCGCGGCCGGTGCAATCGCGGGAAATTTCTGCAAGTTGCCTGCGCTATCTCAGCGCCGCACGGAGGGTCGCGGCGAAGCTGTCCGTCGATTCCGCTGGGAGAGCGGACGCCACAGGCTCGCCGGTGGCAATACTCTACGCCTGCACGACTCGCGATGCCTCTTTGAAAGGCGCGTAGAGTTCGCGGTGCTGCGCCACGCTCCGGCGCAGGACAGGTTTGAAATTCGGAATATCGGCGACGTTGAACACCTGATCGACACTCTGGACGAAGGCGCTCATCGCGTCGTTAGTCGGGCTGCGATGTGTGAGCAGGACGACGAAATGCTCGCGCCGTGACGACCCCGACCGCGAGATCAGCTCGCGCAGGATCGGCTTATCCACCCCGCTTGCACCTTTAAAGTTCTCGTAGATCACGACCACATTGTAGGTGTAGGTCGCCAGCTTCAGCAGAACGTCGTCTTCAAAAAGCCCGAGGTGCACCTTGTAATCGAGTTCGACTAGCTGCGGCACGATCAGCTTTTGATATTGCGGATGGTCAATACAGACAAGCGCGGTCTTGTCGTTGATGTCGAAGAAGTCGTCGGTTTCCTGTTCCGTATTCATGTTACTTGGCTTAACGAGAAGCGGTGGTGGGCAAGTCGAGTCGCAACCCCCCCGAAGATTGGGTGTCGATCCCTCGTGTTTTCTCGATCAAATCGATACCGCGCGTGACTCGCCCCTTCTTCGAGGCGAAGAGGTTTGCCGTCTCCTGCGAGATGATGCCGGTCTCGTAGGCGGCCAGGACGGATTGGTCAAAGGTGTTCCAACCGAAGGGCGAGCTCGCCTCGATAATCTCGTAGAAAGTCCGATTTTCCGATTCGCCGAGCGCAATCGTTTCACGCGTCCGCAGGTTGTAACCCATGATCTCGGTCAGAAGCTGGCGTCCACCGTCGATCCTGGGCGCAAGACGCTGGCTGACGATATAGCGAAGGCTGTCCGCGAGCCGGAGGCGCACTTGCTGTTCTTCCCCGGACGAGAAGAGGCCGACTATACGGTTGATTGACTGGCCGGCATCGACGGTGTGCAGGGTGCTCAGCACAAGGTGCCCGGTTTCCGCGGCCATCAGAGCCACCTCGACCGTCGCGCGATCGCGCATCTCGCCCACCAGGATGACCTTCGGGGCCTGGCGGAGCGCAGCGCGCAGACCATTGGAATAGCTGTCGAAGTCCGGTCCGAGCTCGCGCTGGTTAAAGGTTGCCCGGGCGGGTGGGTGGAGGAACTCAATCGGATCCTCCAAGGTGATTACGTGGATCGACTGTTTCGCGTTTATCTCATCGAGGATCGCGGCCAGCGTTGTCGTCTTTCCGCTACCAGTAGCGCCGGTCACCAAAACGAGCCCGGTTTTCTCCTTCGCGATCTCGCTCATGATGGCCGGCAAGCCCAGGCTACTGAGAGTTGGGATTTTCGCCTGCAGCTTTCGCATAACGATCGCAAAATTTCCCTGTTGCCGAAAGATGTTCACTCGGAAACGCGCTTCGTCGGCAAGCGAATAGCTGCAATCGCAGGAGCCTGATCGCAGATACTCGCGAATCAGGCGGCGATTACCCCGCATCACAAGGAGAGCAATTTGCTCCGTCTGAAACGGCGTGAGCTGCTCGATCGGCGGATCGACATAGACTGGCTTGAGCTCCCCGAAGTCCTCCACCTGCAACGGATGACCGACCGAAAAATTGAGGTCCGAGATGCCCTGATAGGTTTTCAACATCGCGGAGAGGATTCGATCCAGATCGGGTGTTCTCATGTTGGGAAGCTATTCTTCAAATTCATCCGGCGGGGGGGTCTTCAGGAAGGGACGAAACTTCTTTTTGTCGATCCCTTTGTCGTAGGCCTCTTCGGGCGAAATGCGCATCTGCCGCAGGTGCTCCATGACGGCGTCATCGAGCGGTTGGTTACCTTTCTTTTTACCGATCTGGATCATGCCGGGAACCTGATGCGTTTTCGCTTCGCGGATCAGGTTCGCGATCGCGGTATCGACGACCAGGATCTCGAGGGCGGCGACGCGGCCGGGTGTGTCCACTCGTTTAAAAAGGTTCTGTGCGACGACGCCTTTGAGCGATTCCGCGAGGGTGGCGCGGATCTGGTTTTGCTGATCGGTCGGGAAAACGTCGATCACGCGATCGACCGCCTTGGCCGCGCTGGAAGTGTGGAGCGTGCCAAAGACAAGGTGACCCGTTGCAGCCGCGGTCAAGGCCAGCTCGATCGTCTCTAGGTCGCGCATTTCACCGACCAGGAGGATGTCGGGATCTTCGCGCAGCGCGCCGCGCAGGGCGGAGGCGAAGGAGCGGGTATGAACGCCGACCTCACGATGTTGCACGAGGCAGTTCTGGCTCCGGTGCACGAACTCGATCGGGTCTTCCACCGTGATGATGTGGTCGTGCCGTTGGATGTTGGCGTAATCCATCATCGCCGCGAGCGTGGTCGACTTGCCGGAACCAGTCGGGCCTGTCACCAGGATGAGGCCCTTCTTGAGCATCGGGAACTTCTTCAGGACCGGCGGCAGCGCCAGGTCGTCGACCGTCAGGATCTTGGAGGGGATAAGTCGGAAGACCGCGGAGATGCCGTATTTCTGCTGAAAGAAGTTCGCGCGGTAGCGCGCCACTCCCGGCACCTCGTAGCCGAAGTCGACGTCGGAGGTTTCCTCGAAGACTTTGATCTTACCCTCGGGCGCGATCTCGTAGACCATCGCTTTGAGGTCGTCGTTCTGGAGCGGTGGAAAATCGACGCGCACCAGTTCACCGTTGATCCGCAGCATCGGCGGGTTGTTCGTCGCGAGGTGTAGATCCGAGGCTTTCTCCTCGGCCATTAGTTTAAAAAATGAGTCGATGCGGGCCATGGGGCGTTGCGCTCCATCAAAGCTAAATTGATGCCAGCGAGAGCGAATTCAGTGGAAAGTCCACCGGAGCCGGCAGGACCGCCTCGTTAGGCATCGAGCACGGAGCGGATCTGCTCGATAAGTTTTGTGTGGGTGTATGGCTTGGGAATGAAAGCGCAGAGGCCACGCTCGAGCATACTGCTGACCCGGGCTTGTTCGCCGAAGCCACTGCTCAAGACCACCCTGATCTCCGGGTTGATCGCCTTGAGCTCGTCGAAGACCGCGTCGCCATTGATCACGGGCAGGAAGTAATCCAGCAGGATGAGGTCTATTTTCTTGCCGAGACGGCGATAGATCATGAGCGCTTGGATCCCGTCCTTGGCCGTGATGAAACGATAATCTTCGAAGTCGAGTATCTCCCCGGTGCTTTCGAGAAGTTCTACGTCGTCATCTACCAGGAGAATCAATTCCCCCCTGCCCTGCGGATTGAGGATGACCGGGTCACCTGCGGCCGCCGCCTCGAGCGCGATCTCGCCGACCGGAATCCGAGCGGCAATGCTCTGGCGGGCGCCGGAGCCAGACGATACGGAGGTCGTTTCGTTAGGCGTATTGCTGGCCGGGGCGCGCCTTGTGATGCGATCGACGATCGCCTGCGAAGTGCGTGAGGCGCGTTCGACCTGATCACTCAGCTTGTCGAGATATTCGCTCTTCCCCCCGCGCCCCCGTGCGTGCTCCGCCTGGCGGGCAGCCTGTTGCAACAGGCAGTTCAATTCAGTCGCGTTTGCCGCGAGCCATTTTATATCCTCTTGATTGAGCATCGTTGATTAAATTTGATTGGTGTCGCTCCGGCCGACCGAGCCCAGGGGACCGCAGCAGATGAGGAAGAAAAGGAACTGACCGAGAGCATGATCGACGCGACCCGATATGCACGTTTCGTGCCCAAGCTGGCAGGAGTGCTAAAATGACTGATCCGTCGGCGCGCTGATCGTGCGGCTGAGGCAAATCGAACGTGCAATCCTTCAAGATCAGTTTCTACGCCGGGGCGTTGCTTGCCCTCATTGTCGGGTTCTGGCTCGTGCAGCTGTGGCAGGCGGAGAAACAGGTCCGTCTCCACAGCGAACACTTCATCAGCCAGATCGAGCAACGGGATTGGTCTGATGCGATGGAATTTCTCGCGACCGATTATCACGACGATTGGGGTCACGACCGGGCGGCGATCCGGGAGCGGCTCAGGATGGTTCTGCGCTGCTTTACTTCCCTAACGATAACTGCACAGCAGCCGCAGGTGAGCGCGAATGCACCGGCGGGCTGGTGGAGCGCAAAGGTTCAGATCGAAGGGAACGGGAACCCATTCGCACCGGAGATCGTGCAGAGGGTCAACAGCCTGGCGGAGCCGTTCGTGCTGCACTGGCGGCGCGTCAGTTGGCGCCCCTGGGATTGGAAACTGGTGAGGGTGAGCAACCCCTCACTCGAGATTTCGGACGCGGGTTTCTAGAAAGAAAACCGGCCGGCCGGGCCGATCATTTCCCGAGCGCCTGTCTCAGCTCGTTTTTGGCCGCCGCGACGTCGTTCGCGCTGTGATGGCACAGCACGATCCCGCGGAGCTTTTCCCCCTGGAAATAGCGCAAAGCAAACCGGCTCTTGGCGTACGAGCCGCTCATCTCCACCCGCGCCGGTGGGACGTTGAAGTCGCCAACGAAATCAAACTTCAGGTCAAACATCTCCGTCCAGAAATAGGGAATCTGCTCGTAGCGCTGGCGCTTTTTGCCCGTGATGTTCGCGCCGACCACGAGGCCTTGTTCCCGCGCGTTTTCCCAGTGGGTCTGGCGCCGCATTCCGCCCATCAGACGGTCGGGATAAAAGGCAAGGTCGCCCACCGCGTAAATCCCCTTCTCTTCCGTCTCGAGGTAGTCGCTGACCGGCGACCCGTGCGGGCTGGAGAGAGGCGTATTGCGCACGATTTCGAGATTGGGTTCTGATCCGCAGGCCACCACCGCGACGCCGGCCGCGACCCGCTCGCCGCTCTTCGTCTGGATATTGCGCAGGACCGTCTTGCCCTCGAAACCATTGAGGCTTGAACCCATCAGGAGGGTCACGCCGTGTTTCCGAAATTGTTCCGTGACCCAGACCGCCGTTTCCGAGTCGAGGTAGCGATTGAGGAGCGACTGATGGCGATGCATGATCGCCACCTTCAGCTTGCCGTGGCGCAGACTGGCCGCGACCTCGCAGGCGAGCAGGCCTCCGCCCACCACCACAATCAATTTCTCCGAGAGCGACATCTCGCGCAGGGCCAGCGCGTCGCGCGTGGTCCTCAGATAAATCACATTTCCCAGCCCGATCCCGGCGACCTGCGGCCGGACCGGACGGCTGCCCATCGCGAGACAGGCCTTCTTGAATTCGATCGTCTCACCATTCCCGAGTACCGCGAGGCGGCGATCGATATTGAATTGCGTGACCACCGTGCCGAGGCGCGTCTCGATCTTGTGCGACTGATACCACCGCTCATCGACATGCGGCAGTTTCTTGAGCGGCGGCGTCTTCTCGCGCATGAATTGCTTGGACAACATCCAACGTTGATAGGGAAGAAACGTCTCGCCACCCACCAGTGTGACGCTTCCCTTCTTGTCGTATTTGCGAATGCCTTCGCACACGCTCGCACCGCCAATGCCGCCGCCGATAATTATATAGTCACGTTGAATCATGTGGGAAAAGTGGACGATAGAGAATGTGTGAACCGGATGGCGAGGGAAATTTCAGCGATAGCTAACAATTCCCTAAATCCGCAGAAGGACGGGCCGGCGCCGCGCGCGACGACGTGGTTAGGCAGCCCCTCCCGCCTCATGACAAGACCACCCGGCAAATAATGACCGATGCGACGACCCCGGTCAGGTCCCCGAGCAGCCCCGCCGGGATGGCATGCCGGGTTTGTTTGATCCCGATCGAGCCAAAGTAGACCGCCGCGACGTAGAACGTCGTCTCCGTGCTGCCGTAGATCGTCGCTGCCGTCAGGCTCACGATATTTTCCGGGCCGAGGCGATGCACGACATCGGTAAAGAGCGCCAGCGTGGCCCCACCGCTGAGCGGCCGCATCAACGCGATCGGCAGCAGGTCGGTCGGGAAATGGAGCGGAGTCAGGATGGGCGAAAGCACCCGCGCCAGTAGATCGATTCCGCCGGCGCCTTTGAACATGTTGATCGCGACCAGCATGGTGACGAGAAAAGGAATGATCTTGAGAATCACCCCGAAGCCTTCCTTCGCGCCCTCGACAAACTCGTCATAGACCTTCAACCCGCAGAGCGCGGCATAAAGGATGAAGAAGGAGAGCAGCATGGGGATGGCGAGGATGGAAAGCGCGCTCACGCTGCGCACGAAATAGCTCGGCGATGGAGCAATCGGACCGGAGGGCAGCCCGAGTATCTCCGGGAACACTTGCCTAACGAAAAGCGCGAGAAAGAAAAGCGCGAGCAACCCTAGCAAGACCGTTCCCCAGAGCGGCGGCCGTCGCACGGCCCGCTCCACCGGGAGCTCCCCGCCGGCCGGCGGCTCCCCCGCCTTGAACGCGGGCTCCGGTGCGACCGCGAGTTCGTGTGGCCGAAGGCGAAACACCGGCAACTTCTCCAGCAGCTTGACTGCTGTGATCGCCACGGTCGCGGCGCAGAGCGTGGCCAGCAACGAGGTGCCTACAATGGCGGTCGGATTGGCCGAGCCGGCCGCGACCAAGATCGCAATGGCAGTTGTCGGGATCAGCTGCACTGAACTGGTGTTGATCGCGAGAAAGGTGCACATCGCGTTGGTCGCCCGGCCGGGGTGCGGATTGAGCCGCTCGAGATCGCGCATCGCACGCAGGCCGAGCGGAGTCGCGGCGTTCCCGAGGCCAAGCATGTTGGCCGCCATGTTCATCAGCATCGAACCCATCGCCGGGTGATCCGCAGGCACCCCAGGAAAGAGCCGGCTCATGACGGGCCGCAGAAGCAGCGCCAGCCTCTGCACCAGCCCGGCGCGTTCCGCCAGGCGCATTACGCCCAGCCAAAGGGCCATGATCCCGATCAGCCCGAGTGCAATCGTCACTGCGGTTTTCGCCCCGTCGAAAGCGCCTTCCGTGACCTCCTTGAGATGACCGTTCCAGCCGCCAATCGTCACCGCCAGCATGACCAGCGCGAGCCAGATGTAATTCAGCACGCCTGTTCTCTAGCAGTGGTCCATCACGGCCGAAAAGAGATTTGTCGAGGAATCTCCCCCGTCAGGCGCCGACGCATTCCTGCTTATCCGAGACCGTCTCTTCCAGCACCCGATAGAAATGGCTAACGTCGATCGGCTTCGTGAGATAATCCCGGGCGCCCGCGTCCATCAATCGTTTCAAGGCGCCGCTGCTGGCGTCCGCGCTGAGCACGATCGTCGGGATCTGGCGCGTCGCTTCACCGGCACGCAGCTCGGCGAGCACTTCCGACCCCGGCATATCGGGCAGGTGGAGATCGAGCAAGATCAGGTCCGGCGCGTGCTGCCGGGCGAGGTCGAGACCGATTCGTCCCTCCATCGCGGTCAGGAGCTGAATTCCCGGCGCTTCCTGCAGGAGTTGTTCGATCAGGGCGAGATTGGACAAGTTGTCTTCGATGTGGAGGACGGTGCGCCGCGTCATCGCTTCGGGCCCCGGTGTAGGCATGACCGCAATACCCTGGGCCGCGCAGGCCTGCAGGGGTGATTTCGTCCGGCTCAGCTCCACCCAGAAGGTGCTCCCCTGGCCGACCATGCTTTCCACCCCGATCCGGCCCCGCATCGCCTGCACCAACCGCTGCGAAAGAGCTAGCCCGAGACCGGTACCCTCGACTCCGGATCCCTCCGCCCCCAGCCGGTCGAAGGGCGTAAAGACGCGCGCCAGCATTTCTGGTGAAATGCCGACGCCCGTGTCGTGCACGGAGACCCGCAGCGTCTCTCCGACCGATTTGCAGCGGACGATGACCGCGCCTCCGGCCGGAGTGTATTTGATCCCGTTGATCAGGAGATTGAGCAGCACTTGTTTTAAACGCTGCTGATCGGCCAGGACAAAATCCGCGGTATCCGCCTCGGCCGGCGTGAAGAGGTTGATTGAATGTTCCGCCGCCATCGGCCGGATTAACTCCACCGCCTCATTAAGGGCAACGCTGAGGTCAACGGGCTCGAGCGACAGCCGCATCCGGTCCGACTCGATGCGACTGATATCGAGCACTTCGTTGATCAGCTTGAGCAGGTGATGCCCGGCCGTCAGGATGTGGTCGAGATGGGGTCTTTGGGACGATCGCGGTTCCTGCCGCTCGAGGAGTTGCCCGAAGCCAAGAATCGCATTGAGCGGCGTGCGCAGCTCGTGGCTCATGCGCGAGAGAAATTCGCTCTTCGCGCGGTTGGCACGATCGGCCGCTTCTTTCGCTTCGCGCAAAGCCTTCTCGATTCGCTGCTGATCCGTGACGTCGTGCGCGATGCAGACGAGAATTTCATCCGCCGCTGACCAGCTGGCCGACCAGAGCACATCGACGACCGAGCCGTCCTTGCGCAGACACCGGTTGACGAAGTCGCTCCGTTTGCCCCGCGCCCGCGTCCCCTCCTCCGCCTCTCTCGACCAGGGACGATCCTCGGGGTGCACGAGCACGAGGTAGCAACGCCCAATCAACTCTTCCGGTTCGTAACCCCACAGGTCGCGCGAAGCAGCATTGACCGACAGGAACACGCCCTGCCCGTCGAGGCTGCAGATCACATCCTGGGAATTATCCATGATCAACTGGTTGGCCTGGTGAGCCGACTCGAGTTGACGGTTCGTCTTCTGCAGGGCGAGCTCGGCCCGCTTTTGTTGCGTGATGTCGCGCGCCACCTGGAAGAGTGTCCCGTCATTCTCCGACCAGTAGGCCGACCAGAGCACGTTGACGACTGTGCCGTCCTTGCGGATGTAACGGTTTTCAAAGTTCGTCACGGGATTGCCCGCCATAATATCGAGATTCGTTAGGCGACTTCTTTCCCGATCGTCCGGGTGCACCATCTCGACGCAGCTCTTCCCGAGGAGCTCTGCGCGGGTGTAACCCCAGAGCGCCTCGCAGGCCGCGCTCACCGTCACGAAGCGCCCTTCCGCGTCGTTCGCGCAGATCACGTCGCGCGAATTGTCCATGATGAGCTGGTTGGCGTGCTGGCTCGTCTCCAGCGCGGCGGTGCGGTTGGCCGTCGCGCGCATCTGGCGGGTGCTGCGGAGGCAGGAAATCCCGAGGAAAATATCCTCGATCACGACCCAGGCGCTGTGTTCGAGAGAGCGCCAGGGCGTGCTGGTGCTCGCTCCGTAAATCGAGAGGGGAAGCAAAGCGCCCCGCAAAAAATGATCAAGCCCCACGACTAGCGTCGCCGGCACCAGCACCCGCCAGTCGCGGTAGAAAGAGAGAATTACCAGCGAACAAAAGAGGTGAAAATGCGTTTCCAGGCGACCGCCGCTGAGACTGACCAGGAGCCCGGAATGCAGCATCTGCGCGACGGCGATCGTGTAACGAGTGAGCGGCGCGCCCGGCCGAAGCCGTGCCAGAGCCACCGGCACCAGGGTGATCGCTCCGCCCAGAATCAGCGCCGTCCAGACGCTGGCATCCATCCATCCGCCCGATCCATGCCGGGTTTCCGACGCCACCAGCGCGGCGACCACGACGAGCACCACCCATTCCAACAAAAGCAGCCGGCTCAGGAGGTGGTCCGTGTCGCGATAGACCGCATCCCGCTGCTGGCGGAATAATTCTTCGGCGCGTCCAGCGGCGGCGCGCCCGGCTTTACCTCTGACACGACCGCCAGAGGGCGACGGAGAGGTCACTGCTTCGGCCTTGGTCGCTGGGAGGGGGTCATATCTCATCACGGCAGCGTCGGGAAAAACGCCGCATCTTCCTGAGCAGCCCTCGTTCCACCGCTCACCGGAAAATCGGGCGCGGCGAGCCTGTTACCGCAACAAACTTGCGGCATGCCGGAGCGCCGATTCGCTCTGGCCGCCCAGCATTCGGGCGATCTCGGCCTGCCGGTCTTTCCCGCGCACTGCTTGCAGACGGGAGAAGGTCCGTCCCCCGGTGACTTCTTTCGTCACGACGAATTGCGTGGCCGCCGCCGCCGCGACCTGCGGCAGATGGGTAATGCAAAGGACCTGGTGTCGCTCGGCCAGCCCACGCATTTTCGCGCCGACAGCGTGCGCAATTTCCCCGCCGACATTGGCGTCGATTTCATCGAAGACGAGGAGCGGAATGGCGTCCTGTAAGGCCAGCGCCGACTTGATCGCGAGCATGACTCGCGAAATCTCGCCGCTCGACGCGACGGTGCGCAGCGGTTTCAACGGCTCCCCGGGATTCGGAGAAAAGAGCAGCTCGACCGATTCCGTCCCGCTCAAACGCAATTCGTCGTTAGGCGAAAGTCTGGCTTCAAACTCAGATTGCCGGAAACCGAGATCGGTCAGTTGCTGCCGAATGTTTCGGGCCAGCTTCGGCGCCGCTGCCTGCCGCGTCTTGCGCAGCGTTGCGCCCGCCTGCGCGACCTTCTTCTGCGCCTGGGCGATCTCCCGCCCGACCCGCTCCAGCTCGGCCTCGCGGCCTTCCATCCGGCGCATCCGCTCCGCCGCCTTTTCGCCAAAGGCAATTACCTCCGGGAGGGAGCCGCCGTACTTGCGCTTCAACGTCTCGTGCAGGTTCACACGCTGCTCGAGCTGCGCGAGCTGTTCCGGGTCAAGATCGAGCTTCTCGGCATAACGATCCAGGGTCCGGGCAACCTCGGTCAGCTCGACCACAGCGGCAGCATGAGCGCTCCAAATTTCCGACAGGCCGGGATCGATTTTTTCCAGCTCGTGTAGGAGCCGCTGTGTCTCAGCAAGCTGATCGAGGATCGAATGCTCGACTTCCGAGAGCTGGCGGGAGATCGCCGTGGCCAGCTCGAGCAGGCGCCGGCTGTTACTCGCCCGCCGGTAGCGCCCATGAATCTCCTCTTCCTCGTTAGGCTCGAGCGCGGCCGCGCTAATCTCCTGCACCTGGTGCCGGAGCAAATCCAGCTCCTGTTCGCGGACCGCTTCCGCGCTGCTCAAGTGCTGTTCCTCCGCGATCAACGCCTGCCAGTGGCGGAAGGCTTGCTCATACTCCCGCCGCAGCCCGTCGGCCTGGGCAAAGCCGTCGAGCAACGCAAGCTGCCGGTCGGGCGCGAGGAGCGATTGGTGATCGTGCGGCCCGTGCAGGTCGACCAGCTCGTCGCCGATCGCCTTGAGCAGTCCCAGCGTAGCGGGAGATCCGTTGACAAAATGTCGGCTACTTCCGCCTAGCGAGAAGTTGCGCTTCACGAGCAGTTCGCCTTCACACGGCTCCACCCCCGCCTCCGTCAGCCGCGCATTCAGTTCCGCGAAATCTGCGCCGGAGAAAACCGCCTCCACCGTGCAGGCTTCCGCGCCGGTCCGGATGAGCGACTTGTCGGCCCGCTCGCCGAGCAGGAGCTTGAGCGCGCCGATGATGATCGACTTGCCCGCACCGGTCTCCCCGGTGATCGCGGTGAAGCCGGCCGTCAATTCCCACTCGAGGTCCTCGACCAGCGCGAGATTCTTTATTCGCAGCAGACTAAGCAACACAGGAGTTGAGAGTTGAGGGTGGAGAGTTGAGAGATGAGACCTCTGAAAGCCTCCGACTCTCGACTCTCCACTCCCAACTCTCAACTCATCCTCACCTTCCTCGGGACCGGCACCTCCCAGGGTGTACCGATGATCCGCTGCGATTGCGCGGTCTGTTGCTCGACCGATCGCCGCGACAATCGCACCCGCGCCTCGATCTATCTCGAAACGCCCGAGGGATCTTACGTCGTCGATACCGGGACTGATTTCCGCACCCAGTGCCTGCGCGAGAACATCTGGAACGTCGATGCCGTGATTATGACCCATTCGCACACCGATCACGTGATGGGGTTCGATGATCTGCGCCGCTTCGCCGCGCCGCGCGGCGGCCGGATGCCGGTCTACGCCTCGGCCGAAACGATGGCGGACCTGGAGCGCGTGTATGAATTCGCTTTTCAGAATCCGACGCCCTGGCCCGGTTATCTGAAACCGGAGCCTTACATCATCTGTGGTCCATTCTCGTTAGGGCAAACCACCATCACGCCGCTGCCTGTGCCCCATGGCAGCTCGGAAACCTACGGCTACCTCTTTGCCCGGCAGGGCGCCCGGCTGCTCGCCTACCTGAGCGATTGCAGCGCCGTGCCGAATGAGATTGCGCGCAAGATCGAAGGGGTCGAATTGCTCGTGATCGACGCCCTCCGTCACAAACCGCATCCGACCCATCTCAGCGTCGACCAGGCGCTCGAGGTGGCGCAGCGGGTGCGCCCGTGCCGGACTCTTTTCACCCACATTTGCCACGAGCTGCCGCAGAGCGCAGAGAGTGAGCTGCCCCCGGACACCGGCCTCGCCTACGACGGCCTGAAGATCGCGCTCGGTCAATGAATCGAACGCTCCTTGGGCTCCTCCTCTTTTTTTCGTTAGGCGCGCACGCCACCGCCGCGCCTGCACCGGCTGATCTGGCCCGGGCCACCATCGTTGTTTACAACGAGGCGGCCCCCGA
>JBDTOL010000060.1:0-13038 GCA_039933235.1 Spartobacteria bacterium
TTTTGTCGGGCGAAATGATGTTCCGTTACATGGGCTGGACGGAAGCGGCCGACCTGATCGTGAAAGGCTTGAACGGCGCGATCGCGAGCAAGCGCGTGACGTACGATTTCGCGCGGCAGATGGAAGGCGCGACCGAGATCAAGTGCTCGGCCTTTGGGGATAATGTGATCGAGCATATGTAGGGGCGCGGATGGATGGACGCCCCCCTTGGAGGGACGGGCGCTGTCCCGTCCGTGTTTGGTTTCTGGTTTTGGAAACTTCCCCTAACAATCCTGGAAACACGGACGCCACGGCGGGCGTCCCTCCAGCCGGACGCAAACATCCCGTGCATCAACCGGTCTGCGAGCGGCGGGGCGTGCCAATCATCGTCTTTCTCACCGTCTGCACGAAGGACCGGAAGAAGATCCTCGCAGATCGCGTGATCCATCAGCATCTGGTTGATGGGTGACGCGAGGCGCGATCATGGATCGTCGGGCGCTATGTGATCATGCCGGATCATGTGCATCTTTTCTGTGCGCTTGCCGGATTGCATCCAGAGCCGCTGCTGCAATGGGTCAGCTTTTGGAAATCTCGGTGCGCACAGCATTGGCCGCGGCCTGGCGAACGCCCCATCTGGCAGCGGCATTTCTGGGATACACAACTACGGCGAGGTCAGAGCTACGACGAGAAATGGGAATACGTGGTGCGGAACCCATTACGCGCAGCGCTAAGCGAACGGGCGGAAGATTGGCCGCACCAGGGCGAACTGAATCTTCTGCGTTGGTGATGGAGGGACGGGCGACGCCCCGTCCTCGAATAATCCAGATACGGGGACGACACGGCGGTCGTCCCTCCATGCGCCCACAACTTGCCCTGTCTCGCGCGTCGGATTAGATGTCCGCCCATGTACCGCTCTCGCTGCCTTGCCGCTGCCCTCGCCCTAACGATCCTGCCGCTGCTTCTCTTCGGCGCCGCCTCATCCGCGCCGGCGGCTTCTCCTGCGAAGGCTGCGGCCACGGCCAAATCGCCACTCCAGGAACAGGCGGATCGGTTTCTCGCGCTGGTCAATTCCGGTTACCAGTCGCTCTACACGATCAACAGCGAAGCGCAGTGGAAGGCCATGACCGATGTGAAGCCGGAAAACGAGGCCGCCTCGGAAGTCGCGAGCAAAGCCTACGCCGCGTTCAACGGCAATCCCGCTATCATCCAGCAGGCGCGCGATCTCCTCTCGCATCGCGCGGAGCTCACTCCGCTGACCGTGCGCGAGCTGAACCAGGTGCTCCTGAACGCGGCCGAAGGGCCGATGACCAATCCGTTCCTCGTCGCGCGCCGGGTCCAGGCCGAGACGCGGCAGGCCTCGTTCCTCAACAGCTTCCAGTTCAAGCTCAAGGGAAAACCGATCACGGCGAACGAAATCGATAATCTGCTCAATTCGAGCAGCGACCTGGCGGAGCGCAAGGCGGTCTGGGAAGCGTCGAAAGAGATCGGGCCGACCCTGAGCACGAACTTGATGACCCTGCGCGACCTGCGCAACGGCGTGGCCGGCGAAATAAATTACCCGAACTATTTCGCGCTCGAGGTCGCCGCCTACGGGATGACGGCCGAGGAGATGGTGAAGATGAACGAGCAGTTCATGAACGATCTGCGCCCGCTCTACCTCCAGCTCCACACCTGGGCGAAATACAAGCTGGCCGAAAAATTTCATCAGCCCGTCCCGGACAAGATCCCGGCGCATTGGTTGAACAATCGCTGGGCGCAGAACTGGACCGGTCTGGTCGAGTCGGCCGATCTCGATCCCTATTTCAAGGGCAAGACGGCCGAATGGATCGCGAAGACGGCGGAAGATTTCTATCTCGGGATCGGGTTCCAGCCGTTGCCGGGCAGCTTCTGGATAAAATCAGATCTGTATCCGGTCCCGAAAGACAGCAAGCGGAAGAAGAACACGCACGCCTGGTGCTTTCACATGGATCTCCAGACCGACATCCGCTCGCTCCAGAGCATCGAGCCAAACTCGGAATGGTTCTTCACCGCGCACCACGAGCTCGGGCACGGGCATTATTACATGGCTTACACCCGCCCGGCAGTGCCGCCGCTTCTCCGCCTCGGGGCCGCTCCCGGTTTCCACGAAGGGATTGGCGAATTGATCGCGCTCGCCTCGAGCCAGGTGCCGTATTTGCAGGCGAAGAATATTTTGCCGGCTGATTTCAAGGCGGATAAAACCCAGTTCCTCCTCGACGACGCGCTCGCCCGCTCCGTGCCGTTCGTCTTTTTCGCCTCCGGCACGATGACGCATTGGGAAGCGGACATATACGCGAACCAGCTCGACACCGCGGAGTGGAACGATCGCTGGTGGAAATACGTAAAGGAATTCCAGGGCGTCGAGCCGCCGAGCGAGCGGGGCGAGAAGTGGGCCGATTACGCGACCAAGACCCACATCAACGATGCGCCGGCCTACTACTACAACTACGCGTTCGCGACTGTGCTGAAATTCCAGCTGCACGACTACATCGCGCGCAACATCCTGCATCAGCCGCCGCAGTCGTGTAATTACGCCGGGAATAAGGAAGTGGGGAAATGGCTCAACGGCATCCTGGAGAAAGGCGGCACGGAAGACTGGCGCAAGGTGCTGAAGGAAGCGACCGGCGAAGATCTATCGACCCGCGCGATGGTGGATTATTTCCAACCGCTCATGGCCTGGCTGGAAGAGCAGAACAAGGGACGCAAGATCGGCTGGGAAAACGAAGCAGAGCCGAGCCACGAGGAAAAAGAGCGCGAGGAGCGTGAACGCCGCGAACATCCTGGTAGCGAAGACAACGGATAGCTCACGCGCAAATGGGCGTCACGGCGTCCCGCAATTGTAGGGCGGGCGCTCCGCCTGCCCTGTTTCTGGAGGGACGGGCGCCGTCCCGTCCCCGTTTAAGATGTCCAGCTAACGAACAGCCGGGGCAGCCTCGTCCTCGGTTGCGGGGAATGATCGAGCCGTGATCTCGAAATTCGGCGGACGAAGAAACGCGCAACGGCATGCTCGAGACGCAGGCGCAGCAGGTCGACGTCTTCCAGGTCGGCGCGCTGATCGCCCTCTACGAACGCGCGGTTGGCTTCTACGGATCGCTCGTGAACGTCAACGCCTACCACCAGCCCGGCGTGGAAGCGGGCAAAAAAGCGGCGACGCGGATCCTGGAGTTGCAGCCGAAAATCCTGGCGCAGCTTTCCGCGAACGGCGGCACGGCGGAGGCAATCGCCCACGCGATCGACGCCGACCCGGAAGATGTCTACCACGTGCTGCGACACCTGGCCGCGAACGATCGCTCGATCGAGACCAGCGGCGACGAGCCTGGGAGCGAAAAAATTTCGCGGATCAAGTAGCGCTCGTCGTTGCATCGCCTACATTTCGCTCCGCCCGAGCGCGCCACCGCGTGGCTCTCCCAAAAAGTGCAATCTGAGCCGAACATTTCCTGGACGGAGCTGACGAAGTTCGTCGGTCAACTGAATCACGACCTGCGAAATCATCTGAATGCCGTGGAGCTGCAGGCTGCCTTCCTCGGCGAAATCGTGGAGGACCCGGAAGGGAAGAGCGAGATCAAGCGGTTGCGCGCGATGACGAGCGATCTTTCCTCCCATTTGCAGGAACTCTCGGCTTCGCTGTCCCGCATCCAGCCCACCACGATGCGCTATCTGGCCGCCGAATTCCTGGAGGATCTGCAAGCCCGGGTCACACGCGAACGGCCGGAGCTGGCCGGCTCGCTGGAGTGGAAGAATTCGTTAGGCGAAGAAGCTCTCGAGATCGATCCGCAACTCTTGCAGGAGGCTTTTCTCGAGTTGCTGGCCAACGCTGTAGCGCACGAGCGCAGCGAGGGTCCGCTCGTGCTGGAGGCCCGGCCCGCCGGTGAGCAGGTCGAATTCATCCTGCGCGAACCAAAGACAAACTTCGCCGGAACGACGGAAAACTGGGGCGCGCGTCCCCTCGCCCGGCTCCGGAGCGGGCATTATGGTCTTGGCCTCTTCCGGGCGCGCAGTATTTTCGAAGCGCACCATGGCACGCTCGAGGCAAAATTTGATCCCGCCACGTCGACTCTCGTCACGACCGTCACGCTGCCCTGCCTTGTCCCCTGAGCCGGCGTCCGCGCGCTGCCGCAGCCTGCATTCCCGATGACCTCTGATAATCGCCGCATTCTCATCATCGACGACGAGCGTCCCATCCTGATGACGCTCGAGGCGCTGCTCGGCCGGCATGGTTACCAGGCGGAGGTGGCCGCGACCGCCGCCACCGGGATGCGCCTGTTGCAGAGCAAATCGCCCGCGCTCGTCCTGCTCGACCTCCAATTACCCGACGCGGACGGGCTGCAAATGCTCGAGCAAATCAAGGCGGATCACCCTGACACGCAGGTCATCATCCTGACCGCGCACGACTCGTTGAACAACGCGATTGAGTCGATCAAGCGGGGTGCCTACCACTTTATCAGCAAGCCCTACGCGCCGGAGGAACTGCTCAGCCTGGTCGAGAAAGCGCTCGAGAAACAATCGCTCCTGCGCGAGACGCTCGAGCTGCGCCTGACGACCAAGCAACTGAAGGAGCGCCTGGCCCAGGCCGAGACGCGGCTCGCCCCGGTCTTCAATAGCAAGGTGATGCAGCAGATAGACGAACTGATCACGGCGATGGCACCGTCCGAGGCAAACGTCCTCATCACCGGGGAGAGCGGGGTAGGCAAGGAAGTCATCGCCAATGTCATTCACAGTCGCAGTCGGCGCGCGGAAAAGCCGATGGTGAAACTGAATTGCGCCGCTTTCCCGCAGGCCATGATCGAGGGTGAACTCTTCGGTTACATGAAAGGCGCCTTTACCGGCGCGACGAACGATTTTCGCGGGATGATCGCGGAAGCGGACGGCAGCACGCTTTTTCTCGACGAGATCTCGGAGATGCCGGCCGAGCTGCAGACCCGTTTCCTGCGGGTTCTGCAGGAACGCGAGTATCGCCCGTTAGGCAGCACCAAGACGATGAAGGCAAACTTCCGGGTCGTAGCCGCGACGAACCGTCCGGTGCAGCAGGCGCTGGCGGAGAATCGTCTCCGGTCTGACCTCTACTACCGGCTCAATACGTTCCAGATCGAGCTGCCGCCGCTGCGTGAGCGGAAGGAAGACATCCCGCCGCTCGTAGCGACGTTCGCGAAGGATTTTGCGCGGCAGCTCGGGAAACCGGTCCCGGTGATTTCGCCGGAAGCGTTCCAGAAGCTGCTCGATTACGGGTGGCCGGGGAACGTGCGCGAGCTGCAGAACACGATGGAGTATGCCGTCGTGCTGGCGCGCCAGGACCAAATCACGGTAAAAGAGTTGCCGGCCGAAGTGCGGTTGCCAGTAGCCCTGCAGAAAACCGAGCGCGCGGCGAACCAGGCGAACGGTCCGGCGCGCAGCCTGTGCGACATGGAGCGGAACGCGATCCTCGACGCGCTCGCGCAGTGTCACGGGAACAAGAAGAAAGCGGCCGAACTCCTCGGGATTCAGCGACCGACGCTCTATAACAAGATGAAGCGTTACGAGATCCAATTGTAGGGCGGGCGCTCCGCCTGCCCCGATTCGCTCGGCGCCGAATTCCAACCGCCAAACTGGCCAACCGGGGCGGTCGGCCTACAATTCCCGGCTATCGGATAATGACGTTTCATCATTCGGAATTGTTTCGGATTTCGGTATTCGAATTTCGAACTTAACATCCCCCAGTGTCCGATCATCAGGAGAAAGTCCTCGAGCATGCGGCGCGTGAGCTCGCGCCCGCGGCCGCGGCCGACTTTGGGCATCTCCTTTCGCTCTACCAAAAGTTCCTCAAGATCGAAAATCACCGGCTGCGCCTGCGGCACCAGGGCGGCGCCGGCGGACGCGAGTTGTGCGCGAGGCGCGCCTCGCTGATCGACGTTCTCCTGCGCCACATTTTTGTGGCGGCTTCCGCCTCCGCCAACGGCAAGAGCGGGCAAAGAATCGTCCCGGTAAGCCTGGTCGCACTGGGCGGCTACGGGCGCGGCGAGCTCAACCCGGGGAGCGATGTCGATGTCATGTTTCTCCACTCGCAGACCGGTCGCGAGGTGCCGCCGTCGCTCCAACAAACGGTCGAACGGGTCCTCTATTTTCTCTGGGACATCGGGCTGAAGGTCGGCCACTCGACCCGCACCGTGCGGGAAGCGATCGCACAGGCCAATGGCGACATGCTGACCAAGACAGCGATGCTCGAGGCGCGACACCTGACGGGCGATGCCGCACTTTTCCAGTTGTTTCGGGCGCAGTTTCGCCGGCGCTGCGTGCAGGGCCACGAAAAGGAATACATCACCGCGAGGATGGAGGACCAGGCGCGGCGGCATGAGAAGTTTGGCAACAGCGTTTACCTGCAGGAACCGAATGTGAAGCGCGGCTGCGGCGGGCTGCGTGATTACCAGAACCTGCTCTGGATGACCTGCTTCAAGGAAGGCGCCCTAACGACAACGCACCTGGTCGGCAAAGATTGGCTGAGCCAGAGCGACCGGCGCCGGATCGATGTGGCGTATGATTTCCTGCTTCGCGTGCGCACGCAGCTGCACTACACCAACCAGCGCTCGACCGATGTGCTTCATCTCACCCTGCAATCTGAGATCGCGCAACGACTCGACTACAAACGGACGACGCCGATCGCGCGGAGCGAGGCGTTCATGAAGGACTACTACGAGCACACGCGAAATATCTTCCGCATCACCGAACGGTTAAGCGAGCGCTTCGCCACCGGCACAGCCACGACGACGCGCCGGCTCTTCTTCCCCCTTCTCCCCCGCCAGCGCGCCCCGGAAGAGCATTTCGGGGAATTCTTCAGCCGCGCCGGCCAGCTCCATGTGAGCGATTCCAATGTTTTCCAGAAGGAACCGGAACAGCTGATGAAGGCATTCGAGCACGCCCAGGAACACCGGCTCGAATTGAGCCCGGAGCTGACGGATCTACTCACCCGGCGGCTCCGGTTCGTGACGCGCGAGTTCCGCTACGCCAAGGCGCCGCGGGAAATTTTTGCACGCATTCTCCGCCGCAAAGGTGAGGTCGCGCGCATCCTGCGGATGATGCACGAGGTGGATTTCCTCGGGCGTTACCTGCCGGAATTCGGACCGCTCACCTGCCTGGTGCAGCATGAATACTTCCATCGCTACACGGCGGACGAGCACACCCTCGTCTGCCTGGAAAAGCTCGACGCGCTATGCACGACAAAGGATCCGAAGCTGCGGCCCTACCAGAAGCTCTTCCAAGCCCTCGCCGACCCGTATGTGCTTTATCTCGCTCTCCTCCTGCACGACACGGGCAAAGGCGTCGGCGCGCGGCCTCACTCCGAGGCGAGCGCGCTCTTCGCGCAGGGGGTGGCGGCGCGCTTGCAGCTCTCGTCCGAACAGCGACGCTCGCTCGTCCTGCTGGTCGATCTGCATGTCACCCTTTCGAGCATGGCGCAACAGCGCAACCTGGATGACCCCGCGACCGTGATTGAGTTTGCCAGCATCGTGAAATCGCAGGCTAATCTCGATCCGCTCATGCTGCTCACGCTGGCCGATGGCCAGGGCACGACCGTTGCCTGGTCGGACTGGAAGGAGTCGCTCGTCTGGCATCTCTATCACGCGACCGCGCAATACCTGCAGGACCAGGAGGGTTTCATTTCCCAGCTCAAGATCGAGCGCGCGCAGCTCCGGGACGCCGTCGCAGGCAAGCTCGCCCCCGACTTTGCCGATGAAATTGAGGCGCACTTCGATTTCATGCCGGACCATTACTTCCGGGCGTTTGGGGTGGATGAGATCGTGGCTCATCTCGAACTTTTCCGGGATTTCTGGCGTGCCATCTACCTGCGCGACGAACCGGCTTACGCGCCCGCGCTGCGCTGGGAGTCGCAGACGGAGCAAGGCCACAGCGTTGTCTCGATCTGCACCTGGGATCGCCTGCAATTGCTGGCCAGTATCGCGGGCGCATTTGCCGTCGCCTCGGTCAACATCCTGAGCGCGGATATCTTCGTGCGCGGCGACAGCCTCGTGCTGGATGTCTTCCGCGTGCGCGACAGGAAGCTCGGCCCGGTGGTGGATCCGCCCGAGATCTCCACGGTGGAATCCGTCCTCCGCATCGCCCTCGCGGGAGAAGGCTTCGATATGGCGCCGCTCCTGGCCAACGTCCGGCGCAAAGGCACGAAGCTCGCCTCGGAGCTCGATTTCCCAACCCGCATCGCGCTCGAAAACCGGAGCCACCCCACGTCCACCCTGATCCAGGTGGAGACGCCCGATAGGCTCGGCCTGCTCTACGACCTCGTTGCCTGTCTCGGGCGAAACAACGTCTACATCGCCCTCGCCCGCATCAACACCGAGAAGGGTGCTGCGATCGATACGTTCTACGTGACCGACTCCGCCACCCGCGGGAAGATCACCGACGCGAAACGGATCGCCCAATTACAGCACGACCTGACGGAAGCCGCGGCCACCGGCCTCGCCTAACGACGCCGGGCGGAAACGGCGTTTTGCCGAACCGACCGATGCGTTTACCTTCGGCCGGTAATGAACGTCCTCATCCTTGCCGCCGGCTACGCTACCCGCCTCTATCCTCTCACCCGCAATAAAGCCAAGCCTCTCCTCGAGGTTGCGGGCAAGCCGATGATCGAATGGGTGCTCGATAATCTCGCGTCGATCCCCGATATCGAAACGGTCTATGTCGTGACGAACGACAAGTTCGCGAAGGATTTCCAGGAATGGGCGGACCGCTATGCGAAATCGCAGCCGAAGGTTTCCTTCAAGATCATCAACGACGGTTCGCAGAATGACGAGGACAAGCTGGGTGCGATCGGCGACATCAACCTTGTTATCACGCGCGAAGATTTAACCCGGGCGCCGCTCATCGTGGTCGCGGGCGACAACCTGTTCAGCGAACCGCTGGGCGATTTCGCGGCGCAGGCTAAAGGCTCGGCCGCGACCCTCGCCACCTACGACGTGGGCGACCTCGAGGCGATGAAAAAGTATTCCAGCATCAAGACCGGCGCCGAGGGCGTCATCACCCATTTCGAGGAGAAACCGGAGAAGCCGGACAGCACATTGACGGGCATCGCGCTTTACTATTTTGCGCCGGAAACGCTCCAACTTTTCACGACCTACATCGCCGCTGGGAATAACCCGGATCAACCTGGGCGATTCATCCAGTGGCTCTACACGCGCCGGCCGGTCAAGACGTATCAGATCAAGGGGACCTGGTACGATATCGGCAGCAAAGAAACGCTGGAAGAGGCGAATAAGATTTTCGCCGATCTGTAGCCCTGCAGCGGCTTCGCTGTGCAAAGCGCGGGTGTCGGTTCCGCCGCAAAACCGGCTCCCTCGCCCGCCACAGGGAGACTGCTACAACTCGTTAGGCCGTGCGTGCAGCGTTCGAGCGGAGCGCACCACAAAGGCGGGTCAGGGCTTTCGTTTTTCGTCGAACTCGATCAGATCGAAATAGGTCCGGATATCTTTTCGCCCTGCGCCGCCGGCTTCCTTCAGGAAATGGAGGAAACGCGCTTTCTTCGCGGCGGTATCGGGATGCCGCGAAATCATCGCCTCATTCCACTGCTCGATCTCTTCCGGCGTGTGCCGCACGCCATTCTTCTCGATCCATTCGAGGACGGCGGCGTCATCCTCCATCTCGTTGGCGGTTTTCTCGAAAGCGTCAGGATCGAGCTTGAGAAAAGCGAGGAGGTGCTTGTCAAAGCCGACCGTCTTGTAGTTGTAGCCGTCAAGCAGGCCCTTCCGGTGCAACCGTGCCTTGTCGATCAATCGCGGCAGGTGGACGTAGCCGCCGAGCCGCTCATATGGACTGCGTGGAAGCAGCTTCTGCATCGACCGCAAGCTAGGAGGTGGCCGGCAAACCGAAAGGATGCGGCGGCGGACGATGCGTTTTCGCCGCGCCCGGTGGCGGCTTGCTCGACTCCTCCATTTCCGGAATCAATTCCGCCTGCTCCCAGGTCTTGCGACCAATGATGAGCTGGCCAGAAAAGGTACCGCCTTTTTCGACGTTGATGGCGCGCGCGATGACGTTGCCATCGAGCGTGCCAGTCCCTCGGATAGTCACGAGCGTCTCGGCCACGATTTCACCGGACATTCTCCCGCGGATCTCAATCGATCCGATCTGGAGCTGCCGAAAAAACTGCACGTCCGCTTTTTTTCCGATGATCACCTCGGGCGCGGAAACCTTTCCCTGCACTTTGGCCGGCGCGCGAAATTCCACTTTTTCGGAGCACTGCAAGCTGCCGCGCAGTTTGCCATCGATGATGGCGGAACGACAAAGGACGCTGCTGCTGCTGAGATCACCTGCCGAGGTAACGTGGACCTGGCCGTGTGTGCGAATGGCGCGGCTGAACGCGGTGTTAATCTTATAATCGCGCACATCCATGTGGACGCTGCACGAAGGGCAGATGGTGGAGCTGGCGGCGCTGTTCAATTCCTGAACCGTGCCGCAATCGAAACACGTGACCGAGGTGATGCGCGGCCGATTCCACATTCCCTCGAGACGCTGGAGCAACGACGGGCGGTCGACGACGCCGCCCAGTTCGAGGGCCGCTTTCGGCGCTTCCGTGCGTTCGGACGCGGCGACGAGGAAATGTTTACCGCACTGCCGGCAGAGCGTGTTCCGGGCGGCGACATACTCCATCTGTTTGAAGCCGCAGTGTGGACACTCCACACTGACCTTCGGAGGCGACTTGGCCACAGATGTGCCGCGTTAGCTGGCCCCTAGGAACGTCCGGCGAAGGCCGATTTGGCAGGCGCCGGCGATGTATCCTCGTTCCGCACGATCTCAGGGCGCGCACTTCCGATGGTACTGCTCGCCGGAGTTTTGCTGCTGGTCACTTCCGATTTGCCGATGAAGGTGGCGCCCTCCTCGATCACGAGACGGGCCGCCTTCAGATCGCCCTGCAACGTGCAGCGCGACTTCAACTCGCAGCGTTCACCCACCGTGATGTTGCCGTGCACTTTGCCGTAGACGGTGATCGACTTCGTCTTGATCTCACCGCGAATGTCGGCGTTCTCCCCGATCGTCAACACGCCATCCGAGTTGATCTCGCCTTCGACTTTGCCGTCGATCATCAGCTCCTTTTGAAATTTAATGCTTCCTTTGATCTCGACATCTTTCGAGAGGACATCTTTGCCAGTGTGTTCGGCCATATATTTTTGCTCGGTCATGTTTGATTGTTTGGGCGTTTCGTCTTGAAAAGAAGAAACTGGGCTCTCCTCAGCAAAACTCGGGCCGGGCGAAGAACTATCGCCCGAGGGCGCGGGCCTTTGCGGGATGAATTTCTTTAGCACGCAGCATACTTAGGAGCCAGAGCCTTCCCTGTCAATGTTGCTGCGCCGAAAAGGGCGATTTTTAACGCAAATCTCGCACTTGGTAGACCTTGCAGGCATCATTCTGGCCCACCAGAGCGAGGAACGAGGGAGCCTGCGACGGGGTGCGGTCGAGGATGCGCCCGAGCGTAGCTTCCGGTACCGGCCGCGCCAGAATCGCCGCAGCATTTGCCAACACCCGGTCTCCGTCCGCCATCAAAACCCACTTTACGCCGTGCCGGCGCAAAAGATCAGCCGCTTCCTCCGGCGCGGTCGCAAGAAAAAAGCGCGCCGTGTCGACGATGCCGGGAAGACTCTCGTGAGAGCTGCCCGCGACGACCGGCTGACCCGACCAGTAGGCAGTGGCGGGAGCCAGCCACCACGGCGCGAGGATCGGCGCTCGGTTCGATCCGGCAAGCGAACTCGCCGCCGCCCGCCACTCGATCATCTCACGCCGGTCCTGGTTCTGGCGCGCAGCGACCGTTTCGTCAGGCCAGAGACGCGCGTCCCAGAATTGCAGGAAGGGCATCAGCGCCAACGCGACAGCGCACCAGACCAGCCATCTTTGCCTAACGACCGCAAGTTGCGCCGGAAGAGTAAGGAGGAATACCACCGTAAAGTAGTAGCCCCACCGGGCCTGCCAGAAGGTCAGGAGACCGAAGAGGAGGACGAGGCCCGGCCAGAGCGGGTCGATCGAGCGGCGCCGGAGCGCGAGTCCGAGGAGCAGCGGACTAACGAGAAGCAAGCCGCTCGTCCAGTAAAGCCAGCCTGGATTCGTTAGGCTAAGCCCGCGCAGCTCGCCGATGGTCGCCGACCAGTTGGCTAAAAACGGACTGGCCGCGGGCCATTCCGGCAGCCGTCGCTCGACCAGCGCGGCCAGCAGAAGGACGGCCAGGAGAATCCACCAGCCGATGCGGCGCGCGGGCACCGCAATCCGGGTGCCTCCAACGACCCGCGACAGAAAGAAGAGCGCTAGCAGCAGGATCAACGGCTCATAGAGCGAAACCCAAAAAGCCAGACCCCAGCTGAGCCCGCTGACCACGCTCCAAGGCTGGGAAGGCGCCTCGCGCAATTGGTGCTCGGCCACCAGCGCGACGAGCAGGAGCACGATGAGAAGCGCCTGCTGGTCGGGGCGGCCGAGCGCGGTCCCGTGCACCAGGATGCCGCTCAACCCGTAGACCAGCAACATCAGCAGCCGGGCCGGCGCAGCAAAACGGCGCGACCACCACCAGAGAAAACAGCCCCCTCCAAGCGCCAGCAGCGGCGAGAGGATCGCGCCCGCCAAATCGAGCGACTGCGCCGTAAATGGATGCAGGGTCGCGGCCAGCAAGACGATCAAATAATCCAACGGCGCGGTCGTATGCGGACGCACGCCAGCCGGATAGTTTTCGAAATCGTGCTGCCTAACGACCGTTCCGGGATGCTCCGCGACGAGGCGCGCGCGCGTCATGCGCGAATAGCAATCGGCATCGACGAAATAGATTCTTCCATCGACAAAAACGTCGGCCACGTTAGCGCAACGGGTGACCAGCACGAGGGCCGAGAAGAGGACGATCTCGATAACGCCACAGGACATCCGCAGCGTGCGGAAAAGCAGATCATCGTTGGAAGATCGCAAAGCGCAGATTCCCTGGGCCCACCAGGATTCGAACCTGGGACCAAGGGATTATGAGTCCCCTGCTCTAACCGCTGAGCTATAGGCCCGATTTCATAGGAAGATGAAGCCGGGGAAAAGATTTTTCTTGAA
>JBDTOL010000061.1:0-20949 GCA_039933235.1 Spartobacteria bacterium
GTGTAGGGATCGCGCACCTCGGTGCCGGGCGGGAAGCCGCGGACGTCGACATACCCCTGGTCGGGCGCATAGGGGCTGGTGACGAAGCCGGGCTTGCTCGGCACGGGGATGCCGTAAGGAATGTCGCCCCGGGTCGGCTTGACCTGCGCGGCAGGTGCTGTGGTCTCCGGCGGCGGAACCTGGGTGGCGGCGTAATCGGGCGGCGGAGTCGGCTGCGCGGTCTGATCGAACGGTTGCTGCACCGGAGGATATTGTGTCTGAGGCGCGACCTGATAGGTGGCGGCGGGCTTGCGCGGAGGCGGCGGCTCCGGTTCGGAGCAAGCAGTGATAAAGAGGGCCGTGAGGAGCGCGAGCGCGAGCGATGGTTTCATGATAAAAGCTTTGCCTTGGACGATCTGTCCCGTTTCTAATTCAATCGGTCGCCAGTGACAAAGGTTTATTTCCGCCGAATGAGAGGGTCGATCTGTTTTCCGACGGAAAAATGCAAGTAGGGGAACGCTCCTTTCCGAATCAAAAAAGATGCAGCGAGATCGCGCCATTATCCTAGTGATCGATGATGACAGGGCGAGCCGGCGAATGCTGACGCGAGCGCTCGACGAGGCTGGCTACACCTGCCGGGAGTTTGCCGGGGGAATGGAGGCGCTCGAGGCTCTGCAAACGGAGGTGCCTTCGCTGCTGCTGCTCGATTTTCACATGCCGCAGCTGAATGGCGCCGAAGTGCTCTCGCGTCTGCGCTCCCACCGGGATCCCGCGATCGCCCAGTTGCCGGCCATCATGCTGACCGGCGATGGGGGTGAAGAAAGCGAGGTGCTTTGCCTCGAAGCGGGTGCCAACGATTTCGTGACCAAGCCGATCAACCTGCCCGTCCTGCGCGCGCGAATCGATACCCAGTTGCGGCTACAATCCCTGCGGCGGCAGTTGCAGCAGCAGAATAACGAACTGGAGGCATGGCGCGAAAATCTCGAGCGCGACCTGGCCGCCGCCCGGCTGACCCAGCAATCGTTGATCCCGCAAAAGGCGCCCCAACTGCCCGGCTGGGAAGTGGCCGCGGAGTATCGGCCTGTCATCCAGGTCGGCGGCGACATCTACGGATGGCTGCGGATGCCGGACGCGCGCACCCTCTTTTGGATCGCTGACGCAACCGGCCACGGAGCGGCCGCCGCGCTCCTTACCACCCTGGCGAAGCTGCTTTTCCACCACGGCACGGTCGAGCACGCGCAGCCGGCGCGCATCATGGAGGCGGTCAACTCCGACTTCCGGAGCATCTTCGGAGCGCGTTCCTTTATGACCGCGATGTGCGTGGCACTCGATCCGGTCACTGGCTTGGCCAGTGTGGTGGGCGCGGGTCATCCGCCTCTCCTGGTGGCCCGGCGCGGGAGCACGGGCGAACTGGTCCGATCGAGCGCGCCGCCGCTAGGCCTGCTCGAGCGTTCGGAGTTTGTCGAGACCGCGATCGAGCTGCGGCGTGGCGACGGATTTCTCCTCTACACCGACGGCCTCTACGGGCCGGCCAAAAAGGAAGATGAGCGGTGGTCGCCAACGCGCCTGCAGGCCTTGCTCGAGGGCGACGAGACGACCGCCTCGGCTTTGCTCCGGCGCGTGATGGAGCGGGTCGCGTCGGACGGCGAAGAGGCCTTGCCGGACGATCTTGCGGCGGTCGCGGTGTTGCGCGGAGCGGGAGAAGTGGCTTAATTTTTTTTTCCAGCAGGAAAAATTAGTATTGCTCTCGTGCAGCCCAACGATTAATCAGCCTTTATGCCCAAAACCACAGCCAAAAAAACACCCTCGAAACGGAAGCCTAACGCCGCTTTCATGAAGCCCGTGCAGCCGGACGAAAAACTCTCCGCCGTTGTCGGCTCGAAGCCGCTGCCACGCTCGGAGATGACGAAGAAGCTCTGGGACTACATCAAGAAGAACGGCCTGCAGGACAAGAAGAAAAGGACGCAGATCAACGCCGATGAAAACCTGCGGCCAGTTTTCAACGGTAAGAGCCAGGTGAGCATGTTTGAGATGACCAAGCTCGTCTCCGGTCACCTGAAGTCGACCTGATCGCCTAACGAACCTTCGTCAGCCTAACGGCTGTCATCCGAGGCAACTTTTAGTCGCCCGCGGTCAGGTATTCTGCCCGCGGGCGCTTTTGTTCCTGGCCCCGGCTGGCGTGAGAGGATCGCCCGTGCCTTGCGCGCAGCCCTCTCTCGGCGAATGGTGGCGGGTGATAAAAGTGCGTCTCACCCTCCTTACGATCGCGCTCTGCGCGGTTGGCCTGTCCTCGGTGCGAGGGGAGGCGGATTGGTTGAGCGATTTTTCCAGGGCCCAGGCCGAGGCCAAGGCCGGGCACAAGATGCTCCTGCTTGATTTCACCGGCTCGGACTGGTGTATCTGGTGCCGGCGTCTCGAATCCGAGGTCTTCTCGAAGCCGAAGTTTGAGGAGTACGCGAAGGAAAACCTGGTCCTGATGCGGGTGGATTTTCCGCGGGCCAAACCGCTGCGCGACGAGGTGCGACGGCAAAATCAAAGCCTGGCTGCCAAATTTGAGATCGAGGGCTTCCCTACGGTCGTGGTCTTGGATGAGGAGGGGAAGCAGGTGGGCTTGCTCGGTTACGTGGCGGGGGGGCCGGAAGCTTTCATTCGCGAACTGGAGAAGGTCCCGAAGGGCTAGCTGCCTAACGAATCTCGATCAGAGCGGCGCGGTCACCTTTTCCAAGGCATCGGCCAGTTCGCGCCGGGTAAACGGCTTGGGCAAAGCGCCGCGGAAACCGTAAGAGAGGAATTCCGAGAGGGCCGCTTCATCGGAGTAACCGCTGCAGATGATGGCGTTGACGTCGGGATCGATGTTGCGCAGCCGCGCGATTGTCTCCACGCCTCCCAGACCCCCGCGCACCGTCGCATCCAGAATGACGGCGCGGAACCGCTCGCCCTTGCGCGCGGCCCGCTCGTAGAGGCGGACCGCCTCCGAGCCGTCCGGCACGGCCGTCACGGCGTAACCCATCGTGGCGAGGAGCTGGGCGGTCAGTTCGCGAATAGAAGACTCGTCGTCCATCACGAGGATGCGCTGCTGGTTGTAAGGCAATCCAGTCTCGTTAGGCTGATGCGGATCCGAAAGCGCGTGGCCGCGCGCCGCCGGGAGGTAAAGCGCGAAGATGGCGCCGGCGGGCGAATTCTTCTCGAGGTGGAGGTAGCCGCCGTGTTTACGGATGATCGAATAACTGATGGCGAGGCCCAGCCCCGACGATGTCTTCTTGGTCGTGAAATATGGATCAAAGATCTTCGCCGCCAGATCGGGCGGCACGCCGGGACCGTGATCCTCGATTGTGATCTTGATGTAACGCCCGGGCTCCAGGGACAGGCCGCCTTTCTGGTCGACCTGCACATTTTCTGCGATGACGTTGAGGCTGCCTCCGTTAGGCATCGCTTCCCGTGCGTTCATGATCAGAGCGTTGATCACCTGTTCGACCTGGGCGGCATCGATCTCGGCCTTGCCGAGGTGGTCCTCGACGTCAATCGCGGCGCGCAGATTGGAGCCGTGCAGGGAAAACTCCGCCGCGTGGCGCAGGAGATCGGAGACCGAGGCGACCTTCTTAAGCGGCGCTCCTCCCTTGGAAAAGGTGAGCAATTGACTGGAGAGCCGGGCGGCGTGTTGTGCGGCCTGACCCGCCTTTGCGAGAAAGGAGAGGAGGCTGCCGCTCTGGGCCGGCGCCTCGAGTTGGGCAAGGCCGATGTTCCCGGAGATGACGGTCAGGATGTTGTTCAAGTCGTGCGCAATGCCTCCGGCCAGTGTGCCTAACGACTCCAGCTTGCTCGTGGTCAGACGTTCGTCCGCCGTTCGCTTCCGTTCGGTAATGTCACGGAAGAAGACCGAGATTCCGCCACCGCTCGGATAGGAGTGGACCTCGAACCAGTTTCTCCCTTCGGTGTCGAGCGCCTCGAATTCGATGGCGACCTGCTCGGTCATCACGGCCCGGTAGTTTTGCTCGAAGACAGAGCCCGCCAGGCGGGGAAACCGCGCCCAAAGATTCTGCCCCAGCAGCTCGTCGCGCTTCGCGCCCAGCATTACTTCTGCCTCGGCATTGAGGTGGGTAAAATTCCAATTGGTATCCACCGCGAAAAACCCGTCGCTGGTTTTCTCCAGGATATCCGTCATCCGCTGCGCCGACTCGACCAGGGCGGCCCTGGCGTGATTGCGTTCCTCCAGCCCCTGGATGTGGCGTTCGGCGACCGAGAGCCGCACATTCAGACGCCGGGCATCAAGCGGTTTGGTCAAATAATCGTTTGCACCCGAGGCGAGGGCTTGCTCAAGGTCCTCCGCGTCTGCCCGCGCGGTCACGAGCAGGATGTACGTGTCGTCGCCGTTGGGGCGAGCGCGCAGATCGCGACATAATTCGACCCCGCTCTTACCCGGAAGATTCCAGTCCAGGATGAGGAAGGGAAAACTGCCGCTCTTTTCGATCTCCGTCTCGGCTTCCTCCGCGCTCCCGCAGGCGACCACCTCATGGCCGCGTTGCTCGATCAGCCGGCGCAGGTTACGACGGCTGTCGGGATGATCTTCGATCAGGAGAATTCTCATAAATTTGGATTGAACTCCGCTTCCCTTGAGCGCTCGAAGCGGCCACCCTCTTACGCTAAGCAGGGAGATTGGCTCGTGGCCATGCTTCTACTGAGCAGAATAACTGCCAACGGTGCGTCCCATCTGAATCGTTTGGAAAGGCCGTGTCTGCCGTGTGGAGGGCGGATTTTGTATCCGATTCCGCGCTGGATTTGCTCGCTGGCCAGATACAGCGCAACCTTGGCCTGTGAAATTGCAGCCAAACGCACTCTACCGCGCTCTTTCTTTGGCCTTCTGGTGCACCTTTACCGGCTGCCTTGCGGCCCAGGATTCGCCCGCACCGGTCGCTCCCGCCGCCGTGCGCGCGGCGACACCTCCGCCGGCCGCGGCGACCCCTGCGATCAGCTATAGCGCCGTCCACGTGGATGGGCCTTACATCGCGATGACGTTTGACGACGGGCCGAGCGAGAAGCTGACTCCGGAATTGCTCGATCTCCTCGCCCAGCACCACATCCACGCGACCTTCTTCGTGATCGGCAAAAACGTCGCGGAGCATCCGGAAATCGTGCAGCGAGCCGTGCGGGAAGGCCACGAGATCGGCAACCACAGCTGGAGTCACCCGGCCTTCGGCAAGATGCGGGACGACCGCGTCCGGGCCGAGCTACAGAAGACCGATGACGCGATCCAGAAGGCTATTGGGAAGCGGCCGCTCCTGATGCGTCCGCCCTACGGCTCGATCACGGCGCGCCAGAAGCAATGGATCAATCAGGAGTTTGGATATCGCACCATTCTTTGGGACGTCGATCCGCTGGATTGGAAAAGACCGGGCCCCTCCGTCATAACCAGCCGGATCGTGAAGGAGACGCGCCCCGGCTCCATCATTCTCTCACACGACATTCACCCGGGGACGATCAAGGCGATGCCGGATACTTTCGATCAACTCGAGGTGAAAGGCTTCAAGTTCGTCACCGTCTCCGAGTTGATCTCGATGGGAAAACCGATGGCGCCCAAGCAAACCGGTTCGGAGGGGCCGACGCCGCTATCCTCCCCCGGCGTCAGCCCAGTGGTGATGCCGCCGATCTCGCCCATGTCCGGGCCGACGAATCCCTGACGACGCCGGATGGTCGCCGATCTTTACTTGCAGTTGCGCAGCCGCACGGAGGCCGCCCTTAGCGCGCTGCTCAAGCTGGCGGCCGACATGCAGCGCGAGCCGGCGATGCTTGATACGCTCCAGGAGCTGCTGAAGGATCTGCGCGAACCGCTCCTTTTCGTCGTTGTCGGGGAAGTCAAAGCCGGCAAATCGACCCTGCTCAACGCGCTTTTCGGCCAGGAATTTTGCAAGGTCGACGTCCTCCCCGCGACGGATCGGGTCTACATCTTTAAGCACGGGGAGCGCGAGGAGACGGTCAATGTCTCTCAGCATGTGACCGAGCGCTACCAGCCCATCCCCTTTCTCCAGGACTTCAACATCGTCGATACGCCGGGGACCAACACGATGGTGGCCGAACACCAGGCGATCACGGAGAATTTCATCCCGCGCGCCGACCTCGTGCTCTTCGTCTTTTCGGTCGTGAATCCGTGGGGCGCTTCCGCCTGGGAGCTGCTCCGGCTCGTAAACAAGAAATGGCTCAAGAACATCGTCTTCGTCCTCCAGCAAGCCGATCTGCGGGAGCCGAGCGAGGTAAGCGTGATCGAGCAGCATCTCCGGGAAACGGCTAACGAAAAACTTGGATTCGCCCCGCCGATTTTTTCCGTCTCCGGGCGCAAAGCTTTTCTGTCGCGCACCACCGGAATCGACAAGGAGCGCCTCTGGCAGGAAAGCAATTTCGTCGCGCTGGAGCAGCACATCAACCTGATGGTGGACCAGTCGGGGCACGGATTGCCTAAGCTGCTGACCACTTGCCAGACCGCCACCGTCATCCTTTCCGACAGCGCCATTCGGGTGCGCAACATTCTCGAGACGATCGTGCGCGATGAGGAGCAGCTCGGCCGGCTCGAAAGCATCCTCGAGACGCGCAAAGAGCAGACTCTGCGACAGGTCGGCGGTTTTCTGCGCGGGATCGAGCAGGCCTGTCGCCGCTGCGAAACCGAGGGGCAAAAGTTGCTCGAGCGCAACCTCTCCTTTTGGCGCACCTGGCGCCTCGTGTTCGGAAAAGCGGAGTGGCAGGAGAAATTCCAATCCGATCTCGAGGAAAAAATGCACGACCTGATCCAGCCGCAGGTCGATAACGCGCTCCAGCTTCTCGAAACCGATCTGCGCAGTCTCTGGCCGCAGTTGCAGGATACGATGGAGAGCCAGTTTAAGGGCGACTCCCGCTTGCAGGTGAGCCAGACCATCCCCGATTTTGCGCGGCAACGGCGCGAGCTATTGCAATCGATCGAACTCACGCTGGTGGAACGGATCGCCGGCCCCGGGATGGAGGCGCAGCTCGAGCGGATGTTCCGCGAGACGGCAACCTGGATGCGGGTGCCGGCGGGAGTGGCCGCCGCCGGTGGAATCGTGACGGTGATCGCCGCGATGAGCAGCGCCGCTGTCGCCGATGTGACCGGGATCGTGGCAGCCTCTGCGTTCATTGCCGGGACACTTGTGGCTTTCGGCCGGCGCCGGAAGATTCTCGCGGAATATCACCGGCAGATGGAGGTAAAGCGGGAGGAATTGGTCGCGGCAATCGAGCAGCAATTGCAGCACGCGATCGACCTCTTTTACGCTGAGATAGGCGCAGTCTTTCAACCGCTGCAGGCCTTCTGTGCGTCCGAGCGGAAACGCTATGATCCGCTCTTGAATCGCGTGCGTGACGTCGAAAAATCTTTCGGCGAGCTGACGGCCGAGCTTTTACGCCACCGTTGAGGTGAGCGGGCGACACGCCCGCCGCTACATTACTTTTTCGCTTTCGTTTTGGCGGGGTACTGCTCGGCCAGCCGCTGTTCGCTCTGGCGACGCGCGATCACGAAATTGTTGTTGTCGCCGTAGTTTCGCCACGGGCCGGGAGGAACGTCGCGCACCTCGACGAATTGCCAGTCCGTCAGCGAAGTTTGTCCCAGGCCGAGATAATCGCGCACCGCGGGCGAGACATCGAGACCGGCGCCGTGGTTCAGATTTGGTTTCGGCCGTTCGTTCCGGAAGACGTATTGATAATGGTCGGTGCGGAAAGGACCGCAATCCTCCCACTGCGCATAGCATACCCGGTTACCACGCCGAATGGCGACCCAGCGGCCTTTGCAGACGGAATGGCCCTGCTGCACAAAAGCTTGGCGGAACCACGGCACGACGACCGGCGCCTCCGGCTTGAATTGGCCGTGCGAGACGTCGTTGTAGGGCAATGCGATGTAGAACGGGTTCTGCCGCGGCACGAAATTGATCGGAATGTAGTCGCGGCGCCTCGATGGATCCGGATTGTCGTAGCCGCCGTAATTGCGGGTCCAGTTCGAATCCCAGGAACTTTTGTGATTCGGCACCGGATTATTTTGAGTGGGCATTTCGCCGATCCAAAAAATCGTCGTCACGATGTCCGTCTTCCACGGGTATCGGGAGGAGGAAAAGCGCGAGGTGGTGGGGACGAAAACCTGCGGCTCGACCTTGAGCAGCGCCTGGGCCCGCAGTTTCATCGCGTATTTGGCAAAATCAGCGCTGCTTTCGTAGGGAGACTGGGCGTGGCCTAACGTCGGGGTCGTCAGGCAAGCGGCGGCGATTAACGCCTGGAATGTGGTGCGATTCATCAGCATTCGTGGTTCGTTCTAGCCAGATTGGCCGGTCAGGCAAGCCTGCTTTCCCAATTTCCTTTTAGCACGATCCATTCCAAGAGCTGGTTAGCCGCGGGTCAAAAGCGTGTCTCGGCGGAAGACTTCACCTCCTATTTGCGGATAATCCATCGTGAAATGCAAGCCTCGACTTTCCTTCCTGCTCAGGGCCGAGTCGACGATCAGGGCCGCGACGGTAGCCAGGTTGCGCAGTTCGAGAAGGTCGACCGTTATCCGGAAGTTCCAGTAAAATTCCTGGATCTCGCGTTGCAAATTGCGCAGCCGCGCGCTCGCGCGCTGAAGCCGTTTATCGGTCCGCACGATGCCGACGTAATCCCACATCAGGCGACGGATCTCATCCCAATTGTGATAAATCACGACCAACTCATCGACGTCCTGGGCGTCGCCCGACTTCCATTCCGGGAGTGAAACGGCGCCGGCCGGGTGCGCGGATGGACTGCTCTGGATGAGCGCTTCGGCGGCGCGATGAGCCAGGACGAGTCCTTCGAGGAGCGAATTGCTGGCGAGGCGGTTCGCGCCGTGGAGTCCGGTACAGGCCACCTCCCCGATCGCGTAGAGACCCGGCAAGCTGGTGGCGCCGTCCATCGTCGTCTTGATCCCGCCGCACTGGTAATGCGCCGCCGGCACGACTGGAATCGGCTCCTTCGCCATGTCGATCCCGTTCTGCAGGCACGTCTCGTAGATGTGGGGGAAGCGCTCCTGCAGGAACTCGCGCGGCTGCTGCGTGATGTCGAGGTAGACGCATTGCGCTCCGCTCCGCTTCATCTCGGCGTCGATCGCCCGTGCGACCACGTCACGCGGCGCGAGCGACCCGCGCGGGTGCACGCGCGCGGTGAAATCTTCGCCCTTCGCGTTGCGCAGAATGCCGCCCTCACCCCGCACTGCTTCCGAGATGAGGAACGAGGTCGCTTGGGCATGAAAAAGACAGGTCGGGTGAAACTGCACGAACTCCATGTTTGCGATCACCGCGCCGGCCCGCCAGGCCATGGCCACTCCGTCGCCCGTCGCGATGGCGGGGTTGGTGGTGTAGAGATAGACCTTCCCGCAACCGCCCGTGGCGAGGACCAGCCGATCGGTCCGGAGGGTCTCGACCGTGCCGGAAATTTCATCCAGCACATAGACCCCGAGGCAATGATCCTCCGTCGCGAAACCGAGTTTCGCCGCGGTAATCAGATCGACTGCCATGTGGTTCTCGAGCAGCTCAATGTTAGGCGATTCCCGCACCGCCCGAAGTAGCGTCGTTTCGATCTCGAAGCCGGTAAGATCGTGCACGTGCAGGACGCGGCGTTTGGAATGGCCGCCTTCGCGTCCGAGATCCAACTCGCGATGACCGGAGACCTCGCGCTCGTCGAAGTGCAGGCCCAGTTCGATCAGCTCGCGAATCCGCTTCGGCCCCTCCTTCACCACTGTCTCGACCGCTGCCCGATCGCAAAGCCCTGCGCCGGCTTCGAGCGTATCGCGAATGTGGAGCTCGAAGGAATCCTCGTCGCTTGTTACGCAGGCAATGCCCCCCTGCGCCCAAGCGGTGTTCGAGTCGACCCCCTTGCGCTTCGTGATGATCGAGACGCGGCCGTGCTTCGCCGCCTTCAGCGCAAA
This sequence comes from Spartobacteria bacterium, assembly GCA_039933235.1. Taxonomy (GTDB): domain Bacteria; phylum Verrucomicrobiota; class Verrucomicrobiia; order Chthoniobacterales; family UBA10450; genus Palsa-1392. The sequence goes on from JBDTOL010000061.1 coordinate 9,899, forward strand.
GGTGAGTCCCGCAATCCCGCTGCCGATGACGACGAAATCGAACTCCTTCATCGCAGCCGGATATTATCGATCAGGCGCGTCTTGCCAAAAAAGACCCCGACCGCCAGGAGCGAGCGAGGCTCAATCGTCAGGCGTGGCTGCAGGTCGTCCATCCCAACGATCTCCGCGTAGTCGATTCGGGCGTGCGACGCCGTTTCGATCTGTTCCCGGACCTCGCCGAGGATTTTGCGCGCGGATTGCTCCTTCGACTCGGCGGCCTCGAGAAGCGCCCTGCGAATCACCGGGGCCTGCGCGCGCTCTTCGGCGCTGAGGTATTGATTGCGCGAGCTGAGGGCGAGCCCGTCGGACTCACGCACGGTCGGACCCCCCACGATCTCGATCGGAAAATTCAGGTCGCGCACCATCCGGCGCATGATCGCCAGTTGCTGGAAATCCTTTTCCCCAAAGACCGCCGCATCAGGCGTGAGGAGCTGGAACAACTTCGTCACCACCGTGCAGACGCCCCGGAAATGCCCGGGCCGGGTCGCGCCGCAGAGCCGCTCCGAGAGAGAGGTCTCCTCCACGAAGGTGGAGCGATCCTCGCGATACATCTCGTCAGGCGACGGGCGGAAGAGGAGGTCGACCCCTTCGTTCTGGCAGATCTCCTCGTCCGCCGATTCGGCGCGCGGATAGCCCGCAAGATCCGAGCCCGGCTCGAATTGGAGCGGATTGACAAAAATACTCACGGCGACCTCGCCCTCTTGCCCGGCCTGTTCGCGGGCCAGGCGAATGAGCGCGACGTGCCCGGCATGCAACGCTCCCATCGTCGGGACGAGAACGCGTTTCGTCCCCAGCGCAACGGTGTGCGCGCGGAGTACGGCGATGGTCGAGAAGATTTTCATTCAGCGGCGGAATCGGCCGGGGCACGCTCCAGCCAAATGGCCTGTCGAGCAAAACGAAACCGCCGATGGCCGAAAGCGGTCCAGCCCGCGGCCCGGGCCATTTGTGCCATTTCCCGAAAAGAAAACGACCGCGCGACCGAGACGCGGGCATCGTTGCGCGTCATCGCGTCCCGGAAGACGAAGGTGGTGAGCAGGTGCACGCTGATGCGAGCGAACCAGTTCCGGCGCAGATCGGCAACGAGAACTTTCCCGCGCGAGAGTTCGCGGCAGCGCCGGAGCAACGCGATGGCCTCGCGCTCGCTGAAGTGATGCAGCGCCAGCGAGAAGAGGACGAGGTCGTATTCGCGCGCTGCGCCGAATTCGTGGATATCCGCGCAGTGGTAGGAAATTTCGGGGAAGCCCTCGCTCAACGACCGCGCGATCTCGACCGTGGCGGGCTGAAAATCAATCGCGTCGACTTCGGTTCTCGCTCCGATGCGACGGGCAAACCCGACCAGCAATCGCGGGATATCGCCTGAGCCGGTGGCGAGATCGAGCACCCGCAACTTGTCGTTAGGCCGGATCCAGCGCCGGACGAAATGGCGGACCAGCCGGTAGCTGCCGAAGTAGCGGTTAAGCGCGCGCAGGTTGCGCAAGTCGGAGATGAGTTCTTCCGAAACCGGCTGGGGCCGGTCCATCCACTCCGGTTCCGCCGGATCGAACTGGCGCTTCAAACGGTTAGGCGCGCCATTGCGCACAGCCGGCGCCGGCTATTGCAGTTGCGAGGTCCCTCGCCGCGCTGCGCCGGCTCGGGATGACAAGGCATGAGGCAGGCCTCGAGCAAGACCGCGTTCCTGCTCTCAGATTCAGGAGAGAAATTTCTGCCACGACTCCGGCAGCTCCGCGGTTTCGACCTCGCTCGCGATGCGACCTTCAAACTCGGCCTTAAAGGTAGTGCTGGTGCCGTAGACCATGATCAGATCCTCCGAACCTTCAACCCGGATGGCGTGCGCCACGCCCGCCGGAATCACAACCGCGGCATTGTTAGGGCCGCGGTGTTCGTCCCCGTCGACGAAGAGCCGCATCGTCCGGCGGGGCAGGCCGGCGCGCGCCTCGTGCAGGATCATCTCGGCCCGGCCCTGCACGAAGAACATCACATCCCACTGCTCCTCGGCGTAGGGGCGGAGGGAGAAGTTATCGGGTTCGTCGACGAAGAGGCGCTGGAACCACTCGTTAGGCGAAGTGCCCGCCGGCACACTTGGAGGGTGAATGTGAAAACCCTTTGCGGTCTGGGTAAACATCCGCGCGGCGGACCACTGCTGCGGCCAGAGGCCGATTCGCGCCAGCACCCCTTCGTCGCGCCGGGCAAATTCGCCGAACGATCCGCGGTGCCGCTGGGGGTAGATGGTCCGGGCAAAAATTTCCACGCCCGGGATCCAGGCCTGCGCGAACTTCGGGTCAGTCCGATCAGCCGCGGCGAGCTGCCCGGCTTCGATCCCCACCTCGGCGATGCGCTGACCGAGGGAGCGCACGCTGTAGTCGCGCTCGGCCAGGGCCTGTTTTGCTTCCGGGGCGAGGCCTCGCCACCGCTCCGACTTCTTCTTGTTCATGTGTCTGGTCTATTTGCCTAACGAAAAATCAGCCCGTTCGCGGGAGAGGTTCGGGTTGTAATAGGGATCGCGCTCGAGGTATTCCGGCCAGCGCTCGCGCATCACTTCGGTTTCGAGCGCTTCAACGCTCCGCCGTCGCGAGGCCGACTCGTGGTGATACAGCTTGGCGAAGGGCGTGTAAACGATCAGATAACCCGCCCGGCGCATCTTCAGGCAGAGATCGACGTCGTTGAAGGCAACCGGCAGCCGCTCCTCGTCGAAACCGCCGACCTCTTCGAAGACCTCCCGCCGGGTCAGGAGGCAGGCGCCGGTGACCGAGCTGTAATTGCGCGTCACCTGCAGCTGCCGCGAGACGCCCGGCGCGTCCGCCGGGAAATGACGAAAGGCGTGTTCCGCGATCCCGCCGACGCCGAGCACGACACCGGCATGCTGCACGGTGTCGTTAGGGTAAAGGAGGCGTGCCCCGACCGCACCGACCTCGGGCCGCTGCACGTGCTCGGCCATGACGGTGAGCCACTCGCTCTCGATCACCTCGACATCATTGTTCAAAAAGAGGAGCCACGACGCGCTCGTCTGCTCCACCGCGAGATTGTTCAGCGCGGAGAAATTGAAGGGGCCGTGGAACTGCAAAAGCCGGTGCTCAAGATTGCGAAAGTATTCGCGGGCTTCCTCGGATTTGCTCTCGTTATCGACCACAATGATCTCGTAGTTCGGATAGCTCGTCTTCGAGATGATGCTGGAGATGCAGCGCGAGAGCAGATCGATCCGATCGCGCGTCGCGATAATAATCGAGATCCTTTTCGTCTCGCGCAGCTCGCGTTTTACCCAATAGGCGTGGGTCTGCCAGTCGACCGTGACGTGCCCGCGTTCGCCTCGCCGCTGGAGATGGTTCTCCACCGCGCGGCGGCCCGCCTCGAGCGCCTGCGGTTTGCGCCGGATGTTGTCGGAGGTGGAAGTTTCACTCCTCCGCCAATGATAGAGGATGCGTGGCAGATGATGGATGCGGGTGGTCAACTCGGTCACGCGTAGGAAAAGATCGTAATCCTGCGCGCCATCAAACTCGGGCCGAAAACGTCCGGCCTTTTCCACGACCGCGCGCCGGACAGTCGTGAAATGACAGAGATAATTGTAGGAAAGGAGGAAGTCGGGCGACCAATCGGGCTTGAACTGCGGTGCGGCCAGGCCCTCGTCGGTGATCTTGTCTTCGTCGGAAAAAATCAGGTCGGTCTCCGGGTGGGTCTGCAGATATTTGACCATCTCGAAAAGCGCGTCGGGCTCGAGCACATCGTCGTGGTCGAGCAGGCCGATCCATTCGCCGCTGGCTTGTTCGAGCCCGGAATTCGAGGCGGCCGAAATGCCTCCAGTACTCTCGCGCCTGACGATAAGAATCCGCGGATCGCGCTGTCCAATCGTGCTGAGGAGTTCCAGCGTCTCAGCCAGGGTCGAGCCATCGTCGATCAGCACCAGCTCCCAGTTGGGGTAGGCCTGGCGCAGGACCGAATCGACCGCCTCGGCCAGCCAAACGGCGGGCGTGTTGAAGACCGGGGTGATGATGCTGATCAGCGGCTGATGGGTAAAGGTGCGCGCCGTGTCGCGCGCCGCCGCCAGGTCCTCTTCCGTCGGGCGTCGCTTCTCCAGCCATTCCTGATACTCGTTAGGCGAGACGGCCGGACTCTTCGGCGCAACCGGGCGGCCGAATTGCTTGCGCATCTCGCGGATCAGCTTTTGCGGCAGTCGGTAGGGTGCGAGCAGGACCTGACCGACCTTGCGTTCGGGCGACTTGCGCAGCGCCTGCTTTTCCGCCTTGAGCTGTTTCAGGTCGCGTTTGGCCTGTTTGAGCTTGAGCACCTTTTCTTCGAGCCGCGCGATGTGGCGATCGGCCGCTTCCAGTTCCGACATGCGGGTGCGCAAGGTGCGATGCAGGCCGCGCATCTGTGCGTTCACCCTCGCGAAACCGGTTTCGACCGCTGGTAGAAAAGTGTCGATTGAGTCCGGTCCCTTGCGACTTAGCTGGATTGCTCCCGGTTCGAGCTAGACTACCTCGCAGTCGTAATCGGGCAGGAAGCCGAGGGCGGCGAGGGGAAGGACAAGGCGCGGCCGCCGCTTGGCCACATCCGCGCCGGCCCCTGGAATAAGAATGAGATGATCAACGAGGGTCGACAGCCGCTGCAGAATTGGATTGTCGTTAGCCGACTCGGCGTCCGGCGGGTAAAACCAGATGGCGAGATCGAAGCTTGGGCCGTTGCCGTTCTGTGGCAGAGCCTTGAGCTCGGCGAGACTCTGGCAAAGCGTGGTCTTGACCTTTTCTTCGTGCCAATGCTCGACGAACTGACCGACGTCCCCGCCGACCAGGAGCATCCTGTGCGGCGCAAACCTCCGCGCGATCAGGCGCACGAAGTCGGAGCGAACAATTGGGAAGAGGCGCGGCTGCACGGGACCACATTATAATGATTGCAGCGGCTCGCAGGCAAAATTACGGTGCAGCCGCACTCGTTCCCGGGCCTTGTCGGCCCCCTTGGCATGGCCGATTTTTGCGTTTACCTCTGCTACCGCGCGGCACTCGCGATCATCACGGTGTTCCCGCTGCGCCTCGTCTTTCGGCTTGGACAGGGTCTCGGATTTTGCGCCTGGCTCCTGCTGCCTTCCTATCGCCGGCTCGCCCGTCGCAACGTGGAGATTGCCTTCGGGACGGAAAAGACGACGCGAGAAAAAGACACGATTGTGCGCCGGCACTTCCAGCAGCTGGGCGCAAACCTCCTTAGCGGTATGAAGCTCAATGCGATGCCGTTAAAGGAAGTGGCGCCGCTAGTCCGAATGGAGGGTGACGATCACGTCCACGCGCTGCTGCGCGCGGGCCGCCCGGTCGTTGTGGCGCTGAGTCATCTTGGAAACTGGGAGTTATTTGCCCAGATCGTACCGCATCATTTTAGAGGCCCGCGTTTGGGCACCGTCTACCAAAAGCTGGGCAACCGGCATCTCGACGAGTTCGTGAGGGAGCAACGAGGGCGTTTTAAGGTTGAGCTGTTCGATCGCAGCGAGGGGTTCCAGGGAGCAATCCGGCTCCTGCGCAGCGGTGGGATAATAGGGATCCTGAGCGACCAGCACGCGGGCGACCACGGCCTCTGGACGCCGTTCTTCGGGAGACTCGCTTCGACCTCGCCGCTCCCGGCGCTGCTCTGTAAACGCACCGGCGCTGCGCTCATCACCGCCTCTCTTTACACCGACGGGCCGGCACAATGGCGACTGATTTTCAGCCCCCCCTTAGATTTGCCGGGCGATACCGTTCCGGCCCTCACGACAAAGACAAATGAAGCCATCGCAGCGGAGATCCGGTGCGCGCCGGAGGATTGGTTCTGGGTGCATAACCGGTGGAAGACGCCGCGTCCGAACTGGCTGCTGGCAAACTACAAGCGCGGCTTGTTCATCCCCGAAGCAACTGGGGCGGCGGGGCTCAAGCCTTTCCGCATCGTGATCCGCGGCAGCAACTGGCTAGGTGACAGCGTGATCAGCATTCCGGCAGTGCGCGCGATCAAGCAGGGACGCCCAGATGCGCATGTGACCGTGCTCACGCCGGCCAAGATCGCGGCGGTCTGGCGGCTCGTCCCGGAGGTGGACGAAGTAATTTCGTTAGGCAAAAAATCGCTCCGGCATGCGGTCGGCCGGTTGCGCGCGGAAGCGGAATTTGACGTCGGAATCGTTTTTCCCAATTCGCTCCGGGTGGCGCTGGAACTGTGGCTCGCGGGCGTGCCGCGCCGGGTAGGCTTCGCTGGCCACCGCCGCCGCTGGCTCCTGAACCAGGTCGTGAGGCCAAGTGAATACGAAGGACCGCCATTGCATCAGGCCGAGCACTACCGGCAGATCGCGCGGTCGTTAGGCGTGGAGGCGGAAGTGGGTGAATTCGCGCTGGCGCCGGCTGCTCCGCCGGAAGGCGGGGAGGGGCTACGATTCGGCCTGTGCCCGGGCGCGGAATACGGTCCGGCCAAGCGCTGGCTTCCGGAGCGGTTCGCGGCCGTGGCCGCCGCGGTGGGTGGCGAATGGGTGCTGTTTGGCACCCCCAGGGACGCGGACGTCGGCGCCGAGATTGCCGCCGCGCTGGGGAATGAGTGCGTGAATCTGATTGGCCAAACTACACTGGAGCAATTGATTGAAGAGCTGCGAAAGTGCCGGCTTTTGCTCACCAACGACACCGGAACAATGCACCTCGCGACGCTGCTAGGCGTGCCGGTGGTGGCGGTTTTCGGTTCGACTGAGCCGAGGCTGACCGGGCCGCTCGGTCAGGGAAATAAGGTCGTCAGGCACCAGGTTGAGTGCAGCCCTTGCTTCCTGCGCGAGTGCCCCCTCGACTTTCGTTGTATGAAAGCCGTCAGCGTAGAAGAGGTGGCTGCGGAAGTTGGTTCCGCCCTCTCGGCACGATTGTCATCCTGAGCCGAGCAGACGACGAAGGACCTCGCAGTTGCAATCTGCGCTGTCCTCTCGGCCTAGCGACCGTCGCATGCAACTGTGAGGTCCCTTGTCGCGCTTCGCTGGCTCCGGATGACAAGATAAAAGAAGGATGAGGACCGGAAAGGGACGCCCCTTGGAGATTCGTGCCGTCTCAGCGCATGGAGGTGAGTTTTCGTTTCCGCTGGGATAGCGGCCGCAGAAACGGCGATCGCGCAACCGATGCGCGCGCTAAACTTTCATCACCTCGGCGTCCTTGCGCTCGAGGTGGTCATCGACCGATTTTACGAAACGATCGGTCAGCTTTTGGATCTCGGCCTCGGTGTCGCGCAGCTGGTCCTCGGTCGCTTCGCCCGCCTTCTCCATCTTTTTCGCTTCATCCATCGCCGCCCGGCGATTGGCCCGCACGCGGACGCGCGCCTCTTCCGCCATTTGCTTGAGCGATTTGACCAAATCCTTCCGCCGTTCCTCCGAAAGTTCAGGGATCGGCAGGCGGATGACCTTGCCATCGACGAGCGGGGTGATGCCGATCTTGGATTCTTTCAGTGCTTTCTCGATATCGCGCACCGTGGAGGCGTCGAACGGTTGCACCACGAGCAGACGCGGCTCCGGCGTGGTGATGAGGGCCAACTGCTTCAGCTTCATGGCCGAGCCGTAAGCCTGCACATCGACGTTCTCGACCAGCGCGGGGGACGCCTTGCCCGTCCGCACGCTGGCAAACTCGTGGATCATGTAATCGACACTTTTTTCCATCGTCATTTCGGCTTCGAGGAGAATTTCGTCGGCGCTCATAAGGTGCTGAAAGAAAGCTGGGGACGTTGGAATCGCAATCGCTAATCGGTCACGAGGGTGCCGATTTTTTTCCCCAGGACGGCGTCGCGCACGTTGGTGGGCTCGTGCATGTCGAACACCAGGATGGGAATTTTGTTGTCCATGCAGAGGCTAAAGGCGGTCGAGTCGAGGACCTGCAACCTTTTCGTGAGGGCCTCGTTAAACGTGATCTGCTCGTAGCGTTTCGCGTCGGGATACAGCTTCGGATCGCGATCGTAGACGCCGTCCACCTTGGTGGCCTTGAGGATGATATCGGCCCCGATCTCGCTCGCGCGCAGGGCCGCGGTGGTGTCGGTGGAAAAATAGGGGTTGCCGGTGCCGGCGACGAAAATGACGACCCGCCCCTGTTCGAGATGGCGCACGGCGCGGCGGAGGATGAACGGCTCGGCCACATTCTGCATCTCGATCGCGGTCTGCACGCGAATCGGGACGCCGCTCTGCTCGAGCTCGCTCTGCAGGGCGAGACCATTGATGACCGTGGCCAGCATGCCCATGTAATCCGCCGTGGTGCGATCCATCCCGCGATGGCTGGCCGCGAGACCGCGCCAGATATTGCCGCCGCCGACCACGATTGAGATCTGGACTCCGAGGTCATAGACCTCCTTTACCTGGCGCGCGATCTCCTTCACGATGTGGGGAGAAATGGTGTCGCGGGCGCCGGTTTCGCGGAGCGCTTCGCCGCTTAGTTTCAGTACGATGCGTTTGTAAGCGGGCTTTGCATTTTCCATCTCGGGCCGGATGATCGATCAGAAATAGAGCCTTGGGGAGGAAAAACCACGTAAAAAATCAGGGGCGCTCATCCGCCGCTTTCCTTCGAGCTGCACTTCGACGATCTGCAGAGCGCCGCGACCGGTGGCGATGAACAGCTCCGACTCGTTAGGCGAAGTGATCGTGCCCGGCGCGCCCAGTTCTCGCGGGCTGACCGCCGCCCGGAAGAGTTTGAGGTTCCGCGGCTTCCCGGTGGGATCGGCGATGCGGGTAAAGGCGCCCGGCCAGGGATCGAACGCGCGAATTTTTCTCTCGATCGAATCGGCCGGCTCCGACCAGTCGAGCAGGCCATCCTCGCGGGTCAGTTTAGGCGCGTAAGTGGCCTCGACGGGTGGCTGTGGCAGGCGAGCCGCTTTTCCAGTGGCGAGGAGGTCGAGGGCGCGAAGCATCGCTTCCGGGGCGATCCGCGCGAGACGGTCATGGAGTGACCCGCCGGTTTCGTCAGGCGCAATGGCCAGCTTTGTTTGCAAAAGCATGTCGCCGGTATCGAGCCCTTCATCCATGTAGATCACAGTGATGCCGGTCTCGGTCTCGCCCGCCGCGATCGCGGCCTGGATCGGCGCGGCACCACGGTAACGCGGCAGGAGGGAGGCGTGGAGGTTCAAACAGGCGATTGTTGGAATCTCGAGCACGCTGCGGGGGAGAATCTGACCGTATGCCATGACCACGATGACCTCGGGCGCGAGCGCTCGCAGTTGGATGACCGCCTCTTCCTGGCGGATGCGCGCCGGCTGAAAAACCGGCACATCCCTCGTGGCAAGTTCGACCTTGATCGGCGGCGCTTGAAGGTGTTGATCGCGGCCTACCGGCTTATCCGGCTGCGTGATCACCCCGACGAGCTGGTGTGCTGCGCTCTGTTGCAAGGCACGCAGGCTCGGCACGCCGATCTCGCCCGTGCCGATGAAGACAATCCGCATTCGGCCTTACGGCATCAAACCATGCGGCGCCAAAGCATGGCCCGAACGACGCGGGCCGGCTGCGCGCGCCGTCAATTTATCGCCCGCAGTGACCTCGCGCTGGCCGACCGACGACCCGCAGTTGCTGCAGAGGTAGTCGTAAAGTTCACGGTCGGGCAGAATGAGGAGAAGACGTTCGCGCACCGGCATCGCCGCCTTGCATTTCTCGCAGTAAAGACTGGAGGCGGTGAAATTCTCAAACTGCGACTGACTCATGGTCCCCATCCGATACGGTCTCGAGAATGTGGTATAAAACCCTGGCCGGCGACTCGGTGGCGTCCACCATTTTGACCCGATCGTGATAGTAATCGAGCACGGGCTTGGACTCCGACTCGTAAGTGGCGAGGCGGCGTTTGATCACTTCTTCGTTGGCATCGTCGAGGCGATTATCTTTCAGCGCCCGCTTCTTCAGCCGTGCGAACAGCGCGTCGCGGTTGGGGCAGGAAAGGTGAAAGACCTTTTTCACGTCGATCAACTTATCCATGATCTCGGCTTGCCCGGCGTTGCGCGGAATGCCGTCCAGGACGAGCACGTCGATGTCGGGTTTGAACTGGTGCGCGTCGACCGCGGCATCGATGCGGGCTTTCCAAAGCTCGACCGTAATGTCATCGGGCACGAGCTGGCCTCGGCTGGAATACTCCAGGAAGGCGGAACCGAGCCGGGTGCGGGTGTCAATCGAGCGAAAGACGTCGCCGCAGGCGCAATGAAAGAAGCGCGGGATGGAGCCGAGCGCGCGGCCCTGGGTGCCTTTGCCGCTCCCAGGAGCGCCGAAAAGAAGGTAGGTGGTGTATTTCATCGCGGGTGATATTCGTTATACCCGAAAGCGCGATGCGGCACAATGAACACGCTTCGGAAGGAGGTGTGGGAGGAAACGCCTAACGATCAGGCGAAGAGGGGCAGGATCAGCTGGTGGAGGCGGTTTCGACCGGCACCACATTCACTCTGCGACCGGCGCGGTCGAAGCGCACCTGTCCATCAACCAGGGCAAAGATCGTGTAATCGCGACCGAGACCGACGTTTTTTCCGGGCAGGAATTTCGTGCCGCGCTGGCGGATGATGATGTTGCCGGCGACGACACTTTCGCTGCCAAATTTTTTCACGCCCAGCCGCTTGCTGACGCTATCGCGGCCGTTCTTGACGCTGCCTTGTCCCTTTTTATGAGCCATGAGGAAAGTTGAGAGTTGCTGGTTGAGAGTTGAGAGAGCGGCTATTCGGCTGCTTCTTTTTCCGCCGTGGCTTTCTTTGTTTTCGAGCCGAGGCTGATGCCGGTGATCTTGATGCGGGTCAATTTGCGGCGATGCCCGACGGTGCGGTGATAACCTTTCCGGCGGCGATACTTGAAGGCGATGACCTTCTTGTCCTTGCGCTGTTCGACTACCTCGCCGGTCACGCTCGCGCCGGAGACGGAGGGGCTGCCGTGCGTTAGATTGTCGCCGTCGGCGTGCATCAGCACGTCGTCGAAAGTCATCTTCTGGCCTGCCTCGCCCTCGAGCAGATCCACGTCGATGGTGTCACCTTCTGCGACGCGATATTGTCTGCCGCCTGTTTTTATAATTGCGTAAGCCATAGCCTTGGGAAAAGTCGGT
>JBDTOL010000062.1:0-39505 GCA_039933235.1 Spartobacteria bacterium
AATCGATCCCGGATGCCTACAGTGGCACGCTCTGGCCAGAGACCTTCGATTTCAGTTGGGTTGGAATAACATGCCCGTAGGTGCTTAAAACAAGCTTTCCGCCATCCTTGTGGCCCAGTAAGAGGGCCACTTCGGCTGGACTAAGCCCAGAAGAAAGGGCGACGCTCCCGAAAGCATGCCGGAAGGCATGTGGATACTCCAGGTCAACTTCGAGACCCGAAGCGAAGTTTCGAAGTAGCCGCCGGAGCTTTCGGATATCGTAGTCGTTCAAATCGAAAATGGGACCTCGGGACGGTTGGCCCATTTTCTCAAAACGAGCGAGGAGGAGCGATTGCGCCTCAGGAAGGAGGGGGATGACCACGGTCTGTCCTCCTTTCATTTCACGAACATACTCAGAATTCGTGAAATTTATTTCTTCCCATTGAACCTCTTTGGCTCCAGTCAGACGAAGCCCGCTGTAGGCAATCCACCTCAGGAATTGACCTAATTCCCGGTTCTCTGCTTCGACCATCAAGAGAAGTTCTCGCACCTGTTCAGGCTCAGGAATCTGAACCCGCCTTGGTGGTACTCGCTTTAATCGGATTTTTCCAACGTCGGCCTGGTAAAGCTCAGAGAGCCAACCGCGCTCGACACAGTAAGAGACGAACGAACGGAGATACCAACGAAATTGATTTTGGGCAGAGACGAAACCGAGGGCATCATATTTTTTCCAAACTGAGACTGGTTGGAAATTCTCCCAGGTGGAGCAGTGGGAAAGTAGTGTCCTCTTTCTTTGCAAAAAGTTCCGCTCGGTTTTCTCCCGAGCGAAAGAGGTGTTTTGCCCATGCTCCTCGACAGCGGAGAGGAAGTCCGGACGATTGATTTGGGGGCCATTGTTCAAGGGAGACTTGAACAAATCGCCGGAGTTTCGTTGTGCTCTCAGAAGGCCCTTCGCTACCGCTTTGTCCTTCGTTCCAAGGCTTTTCTTGCTCTGCTGGGCTCCAACCCTCCTGATGATGTAATATGTCCCGTTTTCGTGCCTGAAGAGGTTTCGTTGTATTCGTTTCACAATCAGCTTCTTGTTTCGAGAAGGCTGGAAACGTGTACAAAAGTGCAAAAAAGTTGCCAAAAAGTGACCACACGGCCATTTTTCGGTAATCAGGAGGCCCCGAAATTCCCTCGTTTTACGAGTGAAAGCCGGCAATCGGGTTCGAACCGATGACCTGCTGATTACAAATCAGCTGCTCTACCAACTGAGCTATGCCGGCCTTTTGAGAGGGAAAAGTAGCGCGCAGTCTATTCGTGACAAGTCAGACCGGCGTCCTGGTGTAAGCGGAAAGCGGGTCGGCGGTTTCGAGATTCTTGATCACGGTGCTGAGATAAACCGATTCGGGGTAGTAGGCCCGATACTTGGTGATCTCGGCCCGGTTCATCACGCGGAAGCCGTAACGCTCGAACATCTTCTCCCCGCGCCGGCTCTCGAAGGTCACGATCTGCCCGTATACCTGCTTCTCGCCGCACCGGTAGAGATAACTCAGGTAGGCGCTCATGAGCGCGCGCGTGGTGAAAATCTTTCGCGCTTCCGGCAGCAGGTTGATGTGGAAATGCGGGGTGCGCGTGGGGGCGGCGGGCACCTCGCGCCAGCCGTTCATGATCATCCAGCGGATAAACCGGCGTGATTGGGCGTTATAGCGCGGATAGCGCAGCAGCGCCCGGAGGAAGAGCACGATATTCTGCTGGAAAGAATAGAGCTGATTGATGAGCGGTTTGCGCGAGCCGAGCAGGTAGCCTTTCAGTTCGCCGTCGATCTCGAGCACAAAGGACGACTCTGGCTCGTGGTCGGTGTAATAGGTGGTGAGGAAATCGGCAAACAACTCGCGGTCTTCGTAAACCGGGTCGATGGGCGTGCCGAGGAAACCGGTCAGGCAGCAGAGCTGCCGGACGGCCGCGCGATCCGAGGGCTGCAAACCGCGAATAGTACAGGCACGTTCGGGTTTCATATTGCCGGAGGTTAGTGCGCGAACGCCTTCTGGCAAGGCAACTCCGCGCCGGGCAACTCTTCAGCCAGCGGAATAGCGTGCCCGGATCTCGTGGTAGAGCCGGAAAAGTTTCCCAAAAACTACCGGCCAGGTGTACTGCTCGCGCACGCTTTCCGACGCCGCGAGACCAGCCCTATCAAATTCCCGCTCCGCCGCGGCCGCGACCGCGTCCGCCAGCGCAGGAGCGGAATTCTCCGCCGCCCAATGGTCCTGGCTCCCGAAAATAATGCGATCCATGTAGCTGCCGCGTATCCCCACGACGGGCGTGCCGCAGGCCTGGCTCTCGAGAGCGGTGAGACCGAAGGTCTCCTGCACGCCCGGGTGCACGAGGAGCGCAGCGGCGCGATAGATCCGCGCCAGTTCTTCGGAATCCGTGCAGTAGGGTCGCCATGTGACGTCCCCGACGCGTTCCTGCAGTTCGCGCAGCTCCGCGCGCTGCAGCCCGTCGCCCACGATGAGCAGGTGGTAGCGACCTGGTTCGCGCCGGACGAGCGCCTCGAAGGCCACGAACAAGGTAAGCGTGTTCTTCTCATGGGCCAGACGTCCCACATAGAGCAACAGGCAGCGGCCGGGCGGGATGCCTAACGATTCCCGGGTCGCTCCGGCGTCATTCGGATACGGTCGGAAAACGTCCACGTTCACGCCCAGGTCCACTGCATGCACGTTCTGCACGCCCCAGCTGGTCAGAACGTCCCCCAAACGCGCAGAGGGGACAAGAGTTGCCTCGAACCGGTTGTAGATCTGGCGCACGTAGCGCCGTGCCAGGTCCATCACGAACTCGGTCGCGGTTCGGCCAAGGAAACGTGACGTCGTCCGCAGGTAGGCTTCTGGAAAGTGGGAATGATAAAATCCCACTACGGGAATCCGCAGGGCAGCACCCGATGCGACTGCTTTCCAGGCCACCTGATACGGATCGCCGGATTCGATCAGATTAGGCTGTTCCCGCTCGAGGATCTCCTCGATGGCGCGCAGGTTGAGTAGGGCGCGGTAACGCGAGGTGCGGGAAAGAAGCGGCGAGGCGATCGAATAGATCCGCGAGCGCTCTGCCTCGACCACCTCCGTCCGCGCGCCGGGGATGACGAGAACATGCTCGTCGCTCGTGGCAGTCTGAATATAATGGATCTTCTCGTGCACATAGCGTTTCACCCCGCCGCTCAGAGGCGAATAGAATTGGGTGAGGTCGCAAAGCTTCAAGATGATCCGCCCCTACTTATCGTTAGGCAGGATGATCCGGCGCGCTGCGGCTACTTTTCGAGTCCACTCAAATATCTCTCCGCCTCCATCGCGGCAGCACAGCCCGACCCGGCCGCGGTGACGGCCTGGCGATACTCGCGATCGGCCACATCGCCTGCGATGAACACCCCCGCGTGCTTGCTCTCGACGAGGTGCCTGGCGAGCAGGTAACCGTCCGGGTCGGTCTCGAGTTTCCCGGCGAAAGCCTTGGTGTTGGGGTCGTGCCCGATCGCCACAAAGACGCAGGCCACAGGCAAAATCCGCTCCTCTTTCGTCTCGACATTACGGAGCTGGACCGCGGTCATCTCTCCCTTGTCGTCGGGAATGTATCTCACGACCACGGTGTTCCAGATCGGCTCGATCTTGTCGCAGGCGTGGACGCGGTCGGCCATGATCTGGGAGGCGCGCAACTTGTCGCGCCGATGAATGAGATAAACCTTGGAAGCGAACCGGGTGAGGAAAAGCGCCTCTTCCGCAGCTGAATCGCCGCCGCCGATCACGCAGACCGGGACGTTACGGTAAAAGGCGCCGTCGCAGGTGGCGCAACTCGTTAGGCCGTGACCGATCAACTTTTCCTCGTTCTCCAGCCCGAGCCAGCGTGCGGAGGCACCGCTGGCGATGATGAGCGACTGCGTCTCGAGCCATTCGTCGTCGGCCTGCAGACGCAGGCGATCGCCCGCGACCTCAAAATCGGTCGCCTCCGCATAGGAAAAGCGGGCCCCGAAGTTCTGCGCCTGCCTGTGCATGTTCATGATGAGCTGCGGCCCATCGACGCCCTCGGGGAAACCAGGGAAATTTTCCACCAGCGTAGTGGTAGACAGCTGCCCACCAGGTTGGCTCCCTTCGAGAACGAGCGGGCTGAGGTTGGCGCGCGCGGCGTAGATTGCCGCGGTCAGCCCCGCGCAGCCGCTTCCGACGATGATCACTTTCTCCATGCGGGCCAAGCGTAGCATGGAGCCCTCGGACGATCTAATCTGCGCACATGCCGGAGTTGGCCGAAGTGGAATATTTTCGGAAACGTTGGGACGCAGGCCTCGGCCATCGCGTTCTCGCGGTGCGCCTGCACGCGGAGAAACGCATCTTCCGCGGAACCGACGTCCGGCTATTGGCGCGCCATCTCGTTCGACAGACGCTGGAGGAGTCGTTTGCCCGCGGCAAACAGATGCTGTTTCAGTTCTCGGGCGATAGCTGGGTCGGTCTTCACCTCGGGATGAGTGGCAAGTTACGGATCGAGTCCGGCACATTCGAACCAGGTAAACATGATCATCTCGTCCTGCAGCAGCGAGCGCGGGCCCTCGTCTTTAGCGATGCCCGGCTTTTCGGCCGGGTGCGGTTCTATCGCGGGAAGGATCTTCCTCCATGGTGGGTCGCGAGCGGACCGGAAATCCATTCCCGCGGGTTCACCAAGGCTTCGTTGCGCCTCTTCCTACAACGACACGCGCGCGCGCCAATCAAGGCGGTTCTGCTCCTGCAGGACGGTTTCCCCGGCATAGGGAATTGGATGGCGGACGAAATCCTCTGGCGGGCACGGATTGCGCCACGAACGCTCGCCGGAAAACTAAGCGCCAAAAAACTCGACGCTCTTTGGAACAAGACCCGGTTCGTCGCTCGGGCGGCGCTCCAGACGATCGGGATGGATTTTGCCGACCCGCCTAAAGGATGGCTGCTGCATGAACGCTGGCGGCAGGGCGGCAAGTGTCCTCGCGACGGCACTACTCTCCGGCGTGCCACTGTCGGGGGGCGCACCACGGCCTGGTGCGAGAGGTGCCAGCGCTAATCTCTAAAAGGGAGCCTCAGACAACTGGCCAGAGCCGTGTATGGCCTTCACGCGCAATCAGCTCGCGGAGAAATTCTTCGGTCGCAGCGGCGACTCCCTTTTCCAAACCATGATCGGAATCGAGGAGCCGCAGAGAGAGACGACGGAGGGAAGAAGCGTCATCTATGTCGGAGCAAACCGGAAGAAGGTGAACGGTAATCCTTTTCTCGGCGGCCCGTGCCAATGTCTGCTCGAAGACCCGCGCGGTGCTCCACTCTATTTGTTCAAACAGCCGCAGGTGAAGCTTTTTGCAACCGAGTAGGTAATAACCGCCGTCATCCGCCGGCCCAACCACGATTGCGTCTTCCGGGCGGGAAAGAATATCAGCCGCCTCCGCGAAGGTAGAGGCTGGCACGGTAGGGCTGTCCGAATTGAGCAAACAGACTGAGCCGAATCCGATCGCTAAAAGATCACGGAGTGCAGCAGCGAGCCGAATCTCGAGGGCGCCCAGGTGTTGGGGAAGAAGCTGGAAACTGGCCGGCAAAAGGTCGCGGTACGTCGCTTCCTCGCCCACGGGTGTGTAACAGGCAATGCCGCGACAGCTTTCCCCGGCCTTTTCAATGGCGTTCGAAATGTCGCGCAGAAAACAACCGTTGAGGACCGCGGCCTCCGTCGGCGTGAGCGGCGGGCTGAGCCGCGTTTTGACCTGTCCTGCGTGGGGAGCTTTGGTCATGATCGCGCAGGCGCATTTCCCGATCGACGTCGGATCCGGTTTGCGCGGATCGAGCACGAAATGCCCGGCAGACCGAGGTTCTCCACAGGTCTTAAGAGGATTCATTTAGAACCAAAACAGATACCTTAATCTTCTGCGTCTGAATAACATTGCTGCCTAACCGAAAGCCCTCTGAGAAATGTGATTTATTTCTGTTAATAACCAGATCAGGCTAGAACTGACAAGAAGGGACGGAGAGTCGGATCGGCCTGCTTGTTGGAGTTTATTCCAAGTTGTTGGCGTTTGTTTACAATCCTTTCCGCGCAGCGTCACGGAGGTACGTTTCAGCTGCGCGGTGGACAATAACACGAGCTTTTGGACGTCGATGTGGGATAGTGCGAACGTGATCAAGCGAATCTTGGTGAGATGTCCGGTAACAAAGAAGCTCAACGTCACTGGCGTGGTGATTGAGGAAGACGTTTTCGCCGCGGCGGAGGTAAAGCCCGGCACCGTCAGCTGCTCACACTGTGGGGGAAAGCATTCCTGGAACAAGAAGGAAGTCATTCTAGCTCGTTAGGCAGATTTGGCTTGGGCCCCCGGCACGGGTGGCGTAGGGCGAGTTCGGCGCGACGCAGGACGGCGATTGACCAAAGAGCAGGCTGATATTAAGCCCATAGGCCAGTGGATTTGATCGATGAACTGCAGCGGCGCCTGCTTTGTGGCGATGGCGCGATGGGCACCATGCTGCTCAACGAGGGCGTCCCGCTGGAACGTTGCCTCGAGGAACTCTGCCTGAGTGAGCCGGAGCGGGTGCGTCAGATTCATGAAGCCTATGTCGCCGCTGGCGCGCAGGTGATCGAGACGAATACCTTTGGCGCTAATCGTGTTCGGCTGGATCGCTTCGGATTCGGCGAGCAAACACACGAGATCAACGCTGCCGCAGCACAGCTGGCGCGGCGCGCGGTGCAGGGAAAAGATGTGTGTGTCGCCGGCAGCATCGGTCCGCTCGGCATTACCGCGGATGAAGCGGAAACACGGGGAATCGATCGCGCAACGGCGTTTCGGGAGCAGCTAACAGGGTTACTCGACGGCGGGGCGGACGCGATTTTCTTCGAGACGTTCCTTGATTTTGAGGAATTGGAGCTGGCGCTGCGGGCAAAGATGAAAATCTCGCAAGTGCCGACAATCTGCTCCCTGGCTTGTGAATCCGAAGGCCGCCTTTCTTCTGGCATCACCCTGGTGGATGCGTTTCGGAAGTTGCGGACGCTGGGCGCCGATGTAGTGGGGGTCAACTGCCTGAACGGCCCGCAAGCGACAGTGCAACTGCTAAAGGGCGTACCGCTGGAGTTTTTGCTCTCGGCTTACCCAAATGCGGGTTATCCGCAGTACCACGAAGGCCGTTTCATTTATCAGACATCCGGCGATTACTTCGCAAAAATGGCGCGGGAGATGGCCGCGCAAGGTGCGCGCTTGATTGGGGGATGCTGCGGCACGACGCCCAGCACGATCGCCGCCATGGCAGCCGTGCTAGCTGAGCTCGAGCCGGTCCGAAGTAAATTGATCGGTGCAGTGATCGAGTCGCCGCGGCCAACCCTGGTCAAACGCGCGGTGCCAGCCGAGGAAAGTCTGCTCGACGTGATCGCGGCCGGGCGGCGGGTCATCATCTGCGAACTCGATCCCCCGAAGACGCTCGCGTTGGAGAAGTATTTTGCAGGTGCCCAGGCACTGGTCCAGGCCGGCTGCGATGCCATCACCCTGGCAGACAATTCGCTTGCGATCCTCCGGGTCAGCAATCTCGCGATCGGAGCGATGCTCAAGGAGCGATATGGGATCACTCCGCTGCTCCACATGAGCTGCCGTGACCGCAACCTGCTTGGGTTACAGAGCGAGCTGCTCGGAATGGCTGCGCTTGGGATGCGCCATGTGCTCCCGCTGACGGGTGATCCTGCCCGGGTCGGCGATCACCCTGGGGCTGCGTCGGTTTATGACGTCAATTCAATTCAACTGATCGCCATTGCGAGGAGGATGAACGAGGGCTTTAACCATGCCGGCAAAGCACTCAACGCTTCTACGCAATTTGTTGTGGGATGCACGTTTAACCCGAGTTCTAGGAACCTCGAAGCGCAGCTTTCACGCTTGGAAAGGAAGGTTGCGGCCGGGGCGCAATATGTGATGACGCAGCCGGTGTTCGATCTTCGTGTGCTCGATGAGATGGTGAAACGGATGACGAAGTTCAATATCCCGGTTTTCACTGGAGTTTGGCCGTTGATGAGCGGGCGCCAGGCGGATTTCCTGCACAATGAGGTGCCAGGTATCACCGTACCGCAGGAGGTGCGTGAGCGCATGGCGGGAAGTGAGGGAGATGAGGGCTGCGCCCGGGGCGTGGCGATAGCGCGTGAGATATCCCAGGCTGCTTTAGAGCGCTTCTCCGGCGTGTATCTCATTACGCCCTTTCTCAAATACTCCATCACCGTGGAACTGGCGGCATTTGCGCGGAGTCTTTCATAGAGGAAGTTCGCCGAATGTCCAAAATGCGACGCGCGGTTTACTTTCAAGCAGGGGGCTTGGCCTTGCTGGTAGTTTTTTTGATCGTTGCCAGCCATTTCTTCCCGGTCGCGGATTGGATCGCACGAGGACAGCAAAAGGTGATGCATATGGGCGCTTGGAGCGCGATTTGGTATCCAGTTCTCTATGCCGGTTGCAACGTGCTCTTGTTGCCTGGCGGGATTCTAAGCATCGGTGGGGGTTTCTTCTTCGGACTCTGGTGGGGATTTCTGATTATCTTGATCGGCAATGTCGGCGGAGCGGCGATTTCATTTTACCTAAGCCGATGGATCGGGCGACGCTGGCTCCGGCGAAAACTTCTTCGCCATAAAACTCTCAAGGCGTTGGAGCCCGCGGTTGAAAGAGAAGGATGGAAAATAATCCTACTAAGTCAGTTACATCCTTTGTTTCCTACCAGTCTCCTGAACTATCTTTATGGTCTAACGACCATTCGGTTTCGCACCTGCATTTTGTGGGTCGCGATAGGGCAGGCGCCGGGGCTGTTTCTATACGTCTACCTGGGAACTTTAGGCCAACTTGGTCTGAATCTTCTCCGCGGAAAGAGCCATCCTCGCGGAATTGAGTACCTTTACTGGGGTGGTGGATTGGTTTTCTCTCTACTTGTGCTCGCCTTGCTCGGGCGGATCTCCTTGCGCTTGCTGCAGGAGGCTGAGGAGCACGCCGCGGGAGCAACCAAGCCTGAAGTTTCAAAAAATGAGGTGCGGGTAGTCGCAGGTAAGAAGGCATGGGCGCACAAGTAGAATGGGAACAATTGGCCGCCCGAGCTCGCGCGGCACGTGACAATGCCTACGCCCCGTATTCAAATTTTCGGGTTGGGGCTGCGCTTCTTCTCCGCAACGGCGAGGTAGCGATCGGGTGCAACGTTGAAAACGCCTCTTTCGGATTGACCATATGTGCCGAACGCGCCGCGGTTACGGCAGCCCTTGGGAAAGGCTGCCGCGACTTCTTAGGGCTCGCCATCGTGACCAACGCACCAACACCGACCTCGCCTTGCGGCGCCTGCCGGCAGGTTCTTGCGGAATTTAATCCTTCGCTTCCGATATATTCCGAAACCATCAGCGGGAAAGCGGAAGTCTGGTCGCTGGAAATCCTCCTTCCAGCTGGGTTCAGCAAGCCAGATTTATAAGTCCGTAATTCCACGTGGGACAATCTGCTCTTTTCAAACAATACGACGTAGTGGTTGTGGGTGCCGGACACGCCGGCGTCGAGGCATCTTTGGCCGCTGCTCGTCTAGGCGCCGAAACGCTGCTTTTAACTCAGAATTTGGACACCATCGGGCAGATGTCCTGTAATCCGGCCATTGGAGGCCTGGCAAAGGGACACATCGTTCGAGAAATTGATGCGCTCGGCGGGGCAATGGGAATTAATTCGGACGCTACCGGAATTCAGTTCAGAATGCTGAACCTGTCGAAAGGCCCCAGCGTGCGTGCCCCGCGCGTCCAATGCGACAAGAAAGCTTACCAGTTTCGCCTGAAGTGGATTCTCGAAAATCAGACGGGATTGGAAGTCAAACAGGGAGGTGTTACGCAAGTTCTAACTGAGGGTGGTGTCTCTGTCGGGGTGGTGACCGATTTTGGGATTCGGATCCAGGCGCGAAGTTTGGTGATTACCGCGGGGACGTTCTTGCGCGGCCTGCTGCATGTTGGCGGGCAAACTCAGCCGGGCGGCCGGATGGCCGATAGTTCATCCCCGTTGAGTGATAATTTGCGCGAGCTGGGCTTTAAGACGGGACGCTTTAAGACAGGGACTCCCTGCCGCCTTGCTGGCAGATCGATCGAATTCAGTCGGTGCAAACGGCAGGAGGGGGACGATCCGCCGGTGCGATTTAGTTTTCTCCCTGCGGAACAGGAATTCGGCGACGAGGATTTTTTAACTCTCAATAGCTCTGCGTGCGGCGCGTTCCATGTGGAACAGCTCCCTTGCTGGATCACCGCTACTACGGAGGCGACGCACGACATCATTCGTCGAAATCTACATCGCTCGGCTTTGTACTCGGGTCGGATTGAGGGTGCCGGGCCGCGCTACTGTCCGTCGATCGAGGACAAAGTGGTGAAATTCGCCAGCAAAGCGCAACACCAGATCTTTCTCGAACCAGAAGGTCGGCAGACGGATGAATTCTATGTCAACGGCGTCTCCACGAGTCTGCCGTATGAGGTGCAAGTTGAATTCATTCATTCTATTCCTGGATTGGAAAACGCTCAGATCATGCGTCCTGGCTACGCTGTCGAGTACGATTACTTCCCGCCTACCCAGCTCCGTTCAACGCTCGAGACAAAGCTGATATCAAGACTCTATTTCGCGGGGCAGATTAACGGAACCTCTGGCTACGAAGAAGCGGCTGCCCAAGGATTGATCGCCGGCGCTAACGCGGCGTTGAAAATAGGTGGACGTGACCCATTGGTTCTTGGGCGGGCGGACGCATACATAGGCGTTCTTATCGATGATCTTGTCACCCAAGGAACACAGGAACCGTATCGAATGTTCACGAGCCGAGCCGAGCACCGACTCCTGCTCCGTCACGATAACGCCGACCAACGGCTGACCCCATTGGCGGCCAAGATCGGCTTAGTCGACGGTCGCCGAAAGCAAATTCTGGCAGACAAACTGAATCAACTGCGAGCAGCCCGCGAAATGGCGGCATCGATTCGGCTCGAAGGCCATACCATCCTCCATGCGATGAGACGCCCGGACTTTCGCCGCGACTCATTATCGCGCGATGTGCTTGATCGCGTAGATCCAGAGATCTGGGAGTTGATCGAAACTGAAGCCAAGTATGAGGGATACATCCGTCGCCAGGTCGAACAATTGGAGTCAGCGCGAAAGGCCGAGACGATGCTTATCCCGCCACAGATTGATTACTCGGTCGTGCCGGGACTTCGGAACGAAGCCCGACAGAAGTTGGCTGGGATTCGACCGCAGAATATTCGGCAAGCTGGATCAATCAGTGGGGTGACTCCCAGTGATGTCGGTATACTAACGATTTGGCTTTCGAAGCGAGGCGCACGCATCTCTACTGCAACACTCTAGTGTTTACACCACCTATTGTCGCCTACCTGATCGCGGGTGCCGTCGGATACCTCCTTGGTTCTATTCCCTGCGGTCTCCTTGTCTCTCAAGCGAAAGGGGTGGATATCCGGAAGCAAGGCAGCGGAAACATCGGGGCGACAAACGTGCTTCGCGTTGTGGGGAAGAAGTGGGGCTATCTAGTTTTCTTTCTAGACGCACTGAAAGGCTTCGCGGCCGTGCAGGTTGCGTTTGCCCTCGCCAGCCTATGTCCGGCGGTGAAGCAGCCCGAGCTAATTGGAATTGTGGGGGGATTAGCGGGAATCCTCGGTCACACCTTCCCGGTCTGGCTCCGCTTCCGAGGCGGAAAAGGCGTTGCGACATCCGCCGGAGTTCTGTTGGGCCTTATGCCGCTTGCCGTGATATCAGTTTTTGCCGTCTGGCTGATGTTGTTTCAAATGACCCGTTACGTTTCCGTCGCTTCCGTCGGAGCGGCAGCCGCGCTGCCGCTTTTCGTTTACCTCTATCTGCGCTTGGAGCGGCTGACGGGCGCGACTCTGCTTCCATTTTCGATACTAATCGCCGGAGTCGTGGTATGGCGACACCGTTCCAATATGAAAAGGCTGTTCCAAGGCAAGGAAGAGCGTTTCGGACAGAAATGAAGATCGGAACAATAGCAATTTTGGGAACTGGCGGCTGGGGAACTGCACTGGCCGTTCTTTGGGCGCCTAGCTTCAACGAAGTTATCCTTTGGGGTCACACTCCGCAGCGGGTCGAAGAGATTGCGCGGACTCGGCAAAATCCGGACTACCTGCCGGGAACGGAATTGCCCCAGAATGTGCGTCTGACCAGTGACCTGGCTGATTGTGGGTCGGCTGATCTCATCGTTTTCGTTACGCCTTCGGTCGCTCTGAGAGAAGTGGCCACCAACCTGCAAGCCCAGCCGAAAAACGACCGGGCAATACTGATGAGTTGCACGAAAGGGATCGAGCACGGCACTGGCATGAGGATGAGCGAAATCCTTACGGAGAAATTCCCCGATAACCCGGTCGCGGTCCTCTCCGGGCCGAACCTCGCAGTCGAGGTCGCCCGTGGTCTCCCAAGTGCGGCGGCTATCGGCTGCCGCGATCAGTCGGTCGCCGAAGCGCTGCAGTCGACTTTAGGAAGCTCCCGCTTCCGCGTCTATACCAGCCCGGAGATCGTTGGGATCGAGCTGGGCGGCGCCCTGAAGAATATCTTTGCGATCCCGGCCGGCGTCAGCGACGGGTTCGGATTCGGCGATAATTCCAAAGCCGCTCTCGTGACCCGCTCGCTAGCAGAACTCCTCCGGCTGGGGGTGGCGATGGGTGGCGATATGCGAACTTTTCAGGGATTGAGCGGCGTGGGTGATTTGATCGCGACCTGTTTCAGTCGTCACAGCCGGAATCGCCGCCTCGGCGAACAGCTCGGTCAGGGTCAAAGTCTGAAAGACATTACACACGGGATGAAGACCGTCGCGGAAGGAATCCCCACCGCGCGGAGTGCCTTCGAGTGCGCGCGCAAGCTCAGCATCGATACGCCCATTATTGACCAGGTTTACGCGGTCTTGCACGAGGGCAAGGCGCCCGCGCAGGCGATGCAGGAATTGCTCGGTCGCGATCAGAAATCTGAACGCGGCTAGTTTCGCCCGGCGCGATCGCCGGATGCCGCGGCGAACTGCGCGATCACTTCAGGAAAAAGAACGCGTTCCGCCGCCTGGATCCGTGCGTGCAGCTCGGCGGCCGTATCGTTAGGCAGGATCGACACTGCGCGCTGTGCGATGATCTCGCCGCTGTCCACCCCGGCGTCTACGTAATGTACGGTGCAACCAGTTTGCGTGTCGCCCGCGGCGAGGGCCTGCTGCCAGGCTTCGCGCCCGGGGAATTTCGGGAGCAGCGACGGATGCAGGTTGATGATCCGGCGCGGGAACGCGTCGAGCATCGGCTTCTTCAGGACGCGCATGAACCCGGCCAGGACGACCAGTTCCACGCCAGCCTCGCGCAACAGCCTAACGAGTTCCTCTTCCACTTCCGGTTCCAGCTTTGTCCGGAACTTGCCCGGCGGCAGAAAAAGAGCCGGGACATCAAACTCCCGCGCAATCTCCAGGATCCCCGCATCTGAGATATCGGAGATGACGATGCGGGCGTCAGCGGCGAGCTGACCCGCCCGGACCTGTTCCAGGATCGCACGACAATTTGACCCTTTGCCGGAGCCGAGAATCCCTAGGCCAAGCCGGCTCACGAGCGCTTCCCTTGCATTTGCGCGATCAGTCCGGAGCTCGATTTGCCGGGCACGAGCGGCAGAATGATGATCTTGGCGCCAAGACGCTCCAGCGCAGAACGCTCTTCGGGGTCGAGGCTATCGGCCGTATAATCCCCACCCTTCACATAAACCGTGGGGCGAACGTTCTCGATAATCTTCGTCACCCGCAGGTCTGGAAAAATCGTGATCAAATCCACCGACTCCAGCGCCGCCAACACTTCTGCCCGATCGGTCGCGCCGTTGATGGGCCGCCCCGGGCCTTTCAGTTGCCGCACCGATTCGTCGCCATTCAGCGCAACAACCAGAACGTCGCCCAGCTCCCGAGCCTGCTGCAGGTAGCGAACATGCCCGACGTGCAGCAGGTCGAAGCAGCCATTCGTCAGGACCAGCCGTTTCTCCATCCGATGGAAATCGGCCGCCCGCTCGCTCAGCTCTTGGAGTGAAAGAATCTTATTCATCGCCGCGCGTTTGTGCTCATTCTCGTTGCGAGAACTCTGCGGTCAATCCTTTCGCCTAACGAACCGACTGCGCCGCGCGGAAGACCCGCACTTCCGGTCCCTCGAAGGTCGTGGATGCCTCGCCGCCAAAGCGATTTTCGTTGCTGGAGAGGCGGAGTTCCCAGTTGTAATCGGGGCCCGTTGGCGGCCGGGCGTGACCGCCCACCAGGTCGGCCACGACTAGACACTGCTCGGAACCGGCTCGACCGAAGATTAGCTGCAACACCCCTTCGCTGGGCGCCATGACACGAAAGTTATCGCGGGAGTGATCCCGCAGAGCGGGTGATTGGCGACGAAAGTGCAGAAACTCGCGGTATAGGAGCAGCGTCGCCGCGTGATGTCCGCCGGCCATTTCCTCCCAGCGCAGCTTGGATTGCTGGAAGGTCGTCTCAGCTTGCGGATCCGGAATCCGCGCGCGCGCGACCGGGTCACGAAAAGCGGCAAACCCACTGAACTCCGAGCGCCGGCCTTCCGTCACGAGGCGACCCAGCTGCGGCTTGTGATCGGTGAAATATTGGAACGGAGTCGAGGCCGCCCATTCCTGTCCCATCAGGAGGAGTGGCGTGAACGGCACGAGGCAAAGGAGGGCGGAGGCGGCGCGAAAAGCGGCCGGACTAACTAGTTTATTGAGTCGCGTGCCCATGGCGTGGTTGCCGATCTGATCGTGGTTCGTGACGCAAAAGATGAACGCAGCCGGCGGAATCTCACTCGCCTGGGCCGGCTCACCGTGCCGCTGGCGCACGCGAGATTTCCCTTCGAAAAGCCAGCCATGCTCCAGGGTTGCGGCGAGTTCATCGATCGTTCCTTCGTAGGGCCGGTAGTAGCCTTCGCGCACCCCGGTCAGCATGACCCGCACGATGTGGTGGAAATCATCCGACCAGGCCGCGTCCAGCCCGATCCCGCCTTCGGCCCGCGGCAAAAACAGCTGCACGTCGCTGCGTTCATCTTCCGCCGTGACGAATCCGCCTAACGAATGCACAACCTCCGCAATCTCGGCCAGGACATGTTTCTCCGAGTTGTCGAGAATCGCGTGGGTCGCGTCGAGCCGGAAGCCGTCGATGTGAAATTCACGGCGCCAATAGGGGGCGTTCTCGACAAAAAAATCCCGGACCGGCTTCAGTTCGAAATTAAAGGCGTCGCCCCAGGGGGTTTTATGATCCGGATAGAAATATTCTGCGCTGTAGGCGCCGAGATAATTCCCATCGGGACCGAGATGGTTGTAGACCACGTCGAGAATGACCGCGAGCCCGCGCTCATGCGCGGCGTCGACCAGCGCTCGCAGCTCGTTAGGCGTGCCGTAGGTTCGCGTCGGCGCATAGAGCAGGACGCCATCGTAGCCCCAGTTCCGGCGCCCGGGGAAATCGGCCACCGGCATGATCTCGAGCGCCGTTGCCCCTAGCTCGGCGACATGATCTAGCTTTTCGATCGCCGCGCGGAAAGTGCCTGCCGGCGTGAAGGTGCCGATATGCAGCTCGTAGATGATCAATTCCGAAACCGGTGGCGCTACCCAGCCTTGGTCGCGCCAACTGAAATCCTCAGGGTTGACGACCTCTGCCGGGCCGTGGACGCCGACAGGGTTGAAGCGGGAAGCTGGATCGGGCCGCGCCTCGCCGTCGAGGCGATATTTGTAGCGATCGCCCGCCCGGCCCTCCGGGTCCACCGCGCTCCAATAACCGTCCGCTTCCTTGCCTAACGACAGTGTGCGCAGCACTTCGCCCCGCATATCGTAGAGCACCGCGTCGACCGACTTTTTGCCCGGGGCCCAAGTCCGATAGCGCACCCCGCCCGCGACGAGATCTGCGCCCTGGCTGCGCTGTGAGTGCCCTGTCATTCCGCTCCACCTTCGAGGAAAACCCCCGAATGGGAAAGGTTGAGCCACCAGCAAACGTTGACGCCCCGCCGGGAAGTGGAGAAAGGTAAATCCATCGCCATGAAGAAACCGAAAGTTCGCGGGCCGAGTCCCTCGGCCAAGGCCAGGAAGTCGCTGGGCCAAAAGCTGAACCGGCCTCCGAAGCCGCCACCCTCGCCTAACGACGTACCATTGCCGCGCCGGGCACCCGCGAACCGTCCGATCAAAGGCGTCTGATTTCGATGGACGAAGATCGCCATGTCCGGCTCGAGCCGATGGCCCGTGTCATCGCGCGATCCCTCACGCTCCGGCCGGAACATTTCATCACGCATCCGGCCGAGTTGAGACTCTTCCACACCATGGGCGACGCGGAACTGCGTGACTTTGCGCACGAGCGCGGTTGGCGTGTCGTTAGGCGAATCGGAGGGCGCCAGATCGAGTTTTACAACGACGCCTACGAACGGATGGAGCGCGTTCGCACCGGAAACTCCCGACCTGAAGACGAGCGGTTCGAGTAAAAGCCGGCGTGCCTGCTCCCCAGGGAAAACGCGGCCTTCTCGTTTGCGAAAAGCGGACGTCAGACTTCCTTTTCGCTGAAGAAGGCAGTGAGTGGGCTGGTGCCTGACGCGGTCGTGCGCATTTCGGCGAGCCCGATCTCCCGGGCGTCGCGACCGGCTTCGATCGCTTTGCGGAAAGCGGCGGCCATTCGCACGGGATCGGAGGCAATGGCGATCGCGGTATTGACCAGAACCGCGTCGGCCCCCATCTCGAGCGCTTCGGCGGCCTGGCTGGGCGCCCCAAGACCAGCGTCGACCACCACAGGCACAGTCGCCTGCTCGATGATGATCGCGATCTGCGCGCGGGTTTCGATCCCGCGGTTGCTCCCGATGGGCGACCCCAACGGCATGACGGTGGCGGTGCCGATGTCCTGCAGACGCTTTGCCAGAACAGGATCGGCGTTAATGTAGGGCAGGACGGTGAACCCCTCTTGCACGAGGATCTTCGCCGCCTCGAATGTCTCGACGGGATCGGGCAGCAAGTAGCGCGGATCTGGGTGAATCTCGAGCTTCACCCAGGAAGGCAGGCCGGCGCTGACGGCGAGGCGGGCGAGGCGCACGGCCTCCTCGGCATTGCGGGCGCCACTCGTATTGGGCAGGAGGAGGTAGCGCTTCGGATCGATGAAATCGAGGATGTTGGCGAAAGGATCGTGGCGGCCGGAGAGATCGGCGCGCCGGAGCGCCACGGTGACCAGCTCGGTGCCGCTGGCGGCGAGGGCGTCGCGCATCAATTCGTTCGAAGCGAATTTGCCGGTGCCGATGAGGAGTCGTGACGAGAATTCGCGGTCGCCGATTTTGAGCTTGGCGGGTTTGTCCGACATCGAGGGATAACTTATCGAGCGCTCCAGTCGTGTCATCCCGAACCGGAGCAGCACCGGGAGCGGTGTTGCCGTTGCTGCAGCCTGCGCGTTTGTGAGATGAGAGTGCTCCTGTTGCAACTGTGGGGTCCTTCGCGTCTGCGCGGCTCAGGATGACAGAACGTTCTCCGGAGACGCGCTGCTTGTACTTTTGGCGAGTGCGCCTTTATTGAGGGCGTGACAGATTTTGATCTGCGGCTGGGAGATTGCGTGGCGGGGATGGCGACACTCGAGGCTGCGTCGGTCGATCTGGTGGTGACCTCGCCGCCCTACAATCTTGGAATCCGCTACGGGAAATATGTCGATAGCGGGGCGCGCGAAAGGTATCTCGACTGGTGCAACGAATGGGCGGCGCAAATCCGCCGGGTTCTCCGGCCTGACGGATCGTTTTTCCTCAACGTTGGTGCTGCGCCCTCCAACCCGATGCTGCCGCACGAACTGATCCTGCGGCTGCGCGAGTTCTTCGTCCTCCAGAACACGATTCACTGGATAAAATCAATTTCTTTGCCTAACGACAACGGCGAAGAGGTTTCGCGCGGCCATTTCAAGCCGATCAGCTCCCTGCGTTTCCTGAACGATTGCCACGAGTACGTCTTCCACATGACGCGAGAGGGAAAAACACCGCTCGACCGGCTTGCGCTCGGGGTACCCTACGCGGACAAATCGAACATCGCGCGCTGGGGCCATACCGGCGGGCGTGACCGGCGATGCCGCGGGAACACCTGGTTCGTTCCCTACAAGACGATCCAGCGACGGGCCCGGGAACGTCCGCATCCGGCGACCTTTCCGGTGCAGCTGGCGGTCAATTGCATCGTGCTCCACGGCCGCAACCGGGTGGAGCAGATGCTGGATCCATTCCTCGGCATCGGCAACTCCGCGGTCGCGGCAAAAGAATCTGGCCTAACGGGCTTCATCGGCTTCGAGATCGACGGAGAGTATCTCGCCGAAGCAAAGCGGAGGCTTGGGTAGCGCACGCGTCTCGCGTGCCGGCAACGGCGTCTCGCCGTTGCGACGTTCCTCGGGAAGCCTGTCGCGGTGTGACACCGCGACCAGCACGCGAGACGCGTGCGCTACCCGGAGAATTTTTCGAGCGCTTTCACTAGATTCGCCGGCAGCGGACGGACGCGCTCGTAAATGCGGTCGGCGAGCGGCTTCGCGATGGGGTAACCGGCGAAGATCATCTCGAGGCGGGCGTCGAGGTTATCGATGTAGTTGAGCGCGAGTGCTTCCGGTGTCTTGGGGTAGACCGGGGAGCCAAACTGCGGTTCGCCGTGATGCGCCGCGATGAGGTGGAGGAGGTGGAGCCGGCAATCCTCCAGCGACGGGCTCAGCTGCGCCCATTCCGGCGCGCGCTCATCGGCCTCGATCTTGCGCCAGAGCGCATTGACCAGCTCCATCCCGATGCCAATATGCCCGACCATCTCGCCGCGCTCGTCGAATGGCATGCTGAAACCGGTCTCCGGCAGATGGTTTTCCCAGAGCTTGCCGGAATCGTGAAAGAGAATCCCAGCGACCAACAGGTCGAGATTGAGATCCGGGTAAAGGGACGCGATCTGGGCGGCGACCCGCATCATCTGGGCGGTGTGCTCGACCAGGCCGCCGCGGCGGGCGTGATGATAGGTCCGCGCCCCGGCCGTGTTGCGAAAGCGCGTGCCGTATTGCGCGATGAACTCGGCACAGAGCGCGTAAAGCCGCGGATCGCGGATCGCCGCCGTGGTCGCGACGATGAACTCCCAATCCGCCGCCTGTTTCGCTCGTAGCCCTGCTGGGCCCTGCAGGAGCTGGGATTTCTCCTCCGCGTCGAGCGGCCGGGTTTTCCAGTGCCGCACATCGAGGCCGTATTGCTGATGCTGGTAAAACTCGCCAGTGATCTCGACGAAATCGCCGCTCTGCATCGAGTCGCAGGCCCGGTAATTCGGATGATCGCTCCAGACGCGCAACGTCATGCGATCGGCCGCGTCGGCCAGGCTCAGCTCGCAATACGGCTTCTGTTCGCGGGTGAACTTCGCTGCCACCGTCTCGAGCTGCACGTGAACGCGCGCCTGGAGCGGTCCCTGCGTTACCGCCTGGCGAACTTCCTTGAGTGTCATCAGTTCCATCCAGGGGAAATTCGCACAGGTCGGCCGGGATTGGACAGGGGAAACTGCCGCTACGGCTTGGCGATGCCGATCACCCCGCAGGCGACGCGGCCCCCGGCGTCGCCGGTCGGTTGCGAGTGCAGGTTATCGGCTTTCTCGTGCACGATCACAGCGTGGCCGATGATCGATTCCTCGCCGCTCATCGTCATCATCTTGTCGATCAATTCGAGGTGCGCCTTGCCTGCGCTGTCGGCCTCGATATTGCCCATGTCGCCCACATGCCGTTTCTCGACGCCGTGGCCGGCGTGCGGATTATTCGTCGGGTTGAAATGCCCGCCCGCCGAGGTGGCATCAGGCGCGGAGCAATCGCCGTATTCGTGAATATGGAATCCGTGTTTACCGGGGGAGAGCCCGGTGAGATCGGCCACGATCGTTGTGGTATCGCCCGCCTTGGTAAAAGTGACGGTGCCTTCCACCTTGCTTTCCCTGGTCGGGTGGAGGACGGCGATCGCCTTGGTCGGTTCCTGGGCCAAAGCCGAAGCGGCGAGGAGCGTGAGCGAGCCAGCGCTAAGCAGGCTCAATCCGCTTTGGAGTAGTCGGTCTGTGTTCATCGGGGAATTTACCCCGCCTGGGGCGAATCGAAAGGCGTTAGGCCTCAATCGAGCAACCGCTGCTCGATCCCGGCGTAGGCGTCGATGCGGCGGTCGCGCAGGAAGGGCCAGTGGGTGCGGTGCTCTTCGACCCGCTTCCATTCGACATCCGCGAAGATGATTTCCTCGCGGTCGACGCTGGCCTTGGCCAAGATTTGGCCGCTCGGCGCGACGATGAAGCTCTGACCCCAGAACTCGATCCCGTCGCCGCCGACCGGCGCTTCGTGCCCGACTCGATTGACGGCCGCGACGAAGCAGCCGTTGGCGATGGCGTGGCTGCGCTGCATCGTTTCCCAGGCGGAATGCTGGGCGTAGCCGTATTTCTCTTTCTCCGACGGGTGCCAGCCGATCGCGGTCGGGTAAAAAAGGATTTCGGCCCCGCGTAAAGTCGTTAGGCGAGCCGCCTCGGGATACCACTGATCCCAGCAGACGCAGACGCCGATGTTGCCGTGCGGGGTGGGCCAGTTGCGGAACCCGAGGTCGCCCGGGGTGAAGTAGAACTTCTCGTAATAGGATGGGTCGTCGGGGATGTGCATCTTGCGATATTTCCCGAGCAGTTCGCCGTCGGCGCCGATGATCGCGGCGGTGTTGTGGTAGAGGCCGGCCGTGCGCTTCTCAAAGAGCGAGGCGATGACGATGGCGCCGGTCTCGCGCGCGACCGCACCAAGCGCGGCGGTGGAGGGGCCGGGAATTTCCTCAGCCAGCTCGAAGTTCGCGTGATCCTCCGATTGGCAGAAGTAGTGCGACCGGAAGAGCTCCGGGAGACAGATGATCTGGCCGCCTTGCCCGGCCGCTTCCCGGACGCGGTCGACGGCCTTGGCCAGATTGGCCTCCGGCTCGGCGCCGCACTGCATCTGGATGAGTGCGACCCGCGAGCTGTCGTTAGGCATGGCTACTTGACTGAGTCGGCCGGAACGATTTCGACGCTCTCCAGCGCTACGCGGGTGGTTGGTTTGCTTGACTCGCCGCCAGTACCCCGGGCCACCGGAGTGCTGCCGATGGTATCGAGGACGTCGAGGCCTTTGATCAGTTTGCCGAAAGCGGTGTACTGGCGATCAAGCGAACTGGCGGTCCCGAGGCAGATGAAAAACTGGCTGCCGGCCGAATTCGGATCCGCCGCGCGCGCCATCGAAATAACGCCGCGGACGTGCGGGCGATCGTTGAATTCCGCCAGGACTTTGTAACCCGGGTCACCCGTGCCGTAGCTGCTTTCTTTAGACGGATCTTTGGTGTTCGGATCTCCGCCCTGAATCATGAATCCCTTGATGATGCGATGGAAGGCGGTGCCGCTATAAAAACCTTCCTTCGCCAGCTTCTTGAAATTCTCGACTGTCTTCGGGGCGACCTCGGGCCAGAATTCGACGACCATGTCGCCCTCGCTGGTTTTTAACACGGCTACTTGATTTTGATTTGTATCCATAGAGACGATGTTTTCTTTGGTTGGTCGCGCAATTTTTTCAGCCGGGTTATTTGACGGAGTCTGCCGGAACGATTTTTACACTCTCGAGCGCGACTCGCACCTTGGGCTTGCTCAATTGCCCGTCGGGACCGCGGGTCACGGGAGTCCGGCCAATCTTATCGAGAACATCGAGGCCTTTGATCACTTTGCCAAAGGCGGTGAATTGGCGATCGAGCTGGCTCGCCGTGCCGAGACAGATGAAGAACTGGCTGCCGGCGGAGTTCGGTCTGTCGGTATGCGCCATCGAAATAACGCCACGGAGGTGAGGGCGTTCGTTGAATTCGTCCGGCACGGTGTGTGCCGGGCCACCCTGTCCCCAGAGAGATTCTTTCGACGGGTCTTTGGTGAGGGGATCACCTCCCTGGATCATAAAGCCGGCGACGATACGGTGGAAAAGAGTGCCGTCGTAGAAGCCTTCGAGCGCGAGTTTCTTGAAATTTGCCACGGTCTGGGGCGCGAGCTCGGGCCAGAATTCCACCACAATTTCGCCCTCGCTGGTCTTCAGCACGGCGACCTCTTTCTGCTTTGTTTCCGCAGCTTTTTTTCCGTCCGTTTTATCGGTGTCCTGGCCGCGGACATTCGCCAGGCCAAGGGAGCAGACGAGCAGGCAGCAGAACAAGGTGAATTTCATGTCTGACCTGTGGCATGGATGCCGCGGGGTTGCATTCGATTTTTCTCGGCTGCCTTCCTTCTTCCTGCTCTTACTCCTGCTTCTCTTTCAGAGGACAGCAGGAGCAGAATTATGAGCAGGAGCAGGAAGGATGTCCTGGGCTACAGCTTCAGGTAGAGCATGCGGGTCCCGAAGTCGATGATGGCATTATTGCGCCGCAGGAACTCCGAGCCTAACAATCCGGCGACGGGCGGCTCGCCCTGCAGGAGCTCGCCGTGGATCAGGCCGTCGAGATTCATAACCCCGACTTCTTTTCCTTTCACCAGGTAGGGCCCGACCGCGAAGCGGCGAATGATGGCCAGCTGCAGGCCGCGCTCATCGAGGTTTACCGCCCCAGAGGTGTAGGGCGTGTCGCGGGTTTTGAGCCGCATCTCACGCACAAAGGGGCGATGAATCAGCGTGGTAAAGGCGCCGGTATCGATCATGAGCTGGGCGGGTTTGCCGTTGAGTTTGCTGTCGACGTAGAGGTTCCAGCCTTTCGTGACGCGGATGGGCATGTCTTTCCAGCCGCGGGTGTTGATCCCCGGCACCGTCCCGCGGACATCGGGATCGACCTTCATGAAAAGCACCTGCTTTTTGCAGTCGATCACGGCCTGGGTGGGAAAAAGGATGTCGGCTCCGAGGATGCCGTCGAGTTCCTGCTCGTGAAACTGTCGCGCGGCCCGGGCCGGACCGCTTAGGTCGATGGCGACCATCGGCTCATCAACGAGGATCAATGCACCGAGCCGGAGCCGATGCGCGATGGTGACGCGGTTAAAGCCTCCATTGATGCGCAAACGCGGCGGCAGCTTCGAGGAACCGGGAAGGGCGGCCATCCCGAAGTGTTTGCGCCGCGAAGAGGAAATTGCGCTTACCGGCGCTCCCGTATCGACGCCGAGCAGCGCCGGCTTGCCATTAATCTCGGCCCGCAGCAGAAGGTGGTTTTGCCGCGAGCGTTCCAGCGGCAAAGCCTGGAAATCCGGGTTCGCCAGTTCTGGCGCGGGTCGCTGGCGCGCGCCGTTGGCAGCGCAGAGAGCAGCGAGCAGGGCGGCGACGACTAACGGTGCCGACCATTTTCTGATTTTGCCGCGCCTGTTGAGGTCCCTCACGCGGCTCAGCGTAGCACGGCCGCCGCAATCGTGAAATCGCTAGTGAGCCCTCTGGGTGATTGGAATGACGTCTTCCTTGTGCGGCTCATCGGGATGCCAGTCCCAGACCAGGAGCATGACGAAGAAGGCGATCGGGTAGGAAACAATGATGAGCCAGCCGTGGCGCACCCAGAGGACGACCGAACGCGCCTCGGGATAGAGATTGGTCAATGCCACCCCGGAAGAGGAACCAAACCAAACCATCGAGCCTCCGAACCCAACTGCGTAGGCCAGGAAACCCCAATCGTAACCGCCCTGTTTCAAGGCCAGCGCTGTGAGCGGGATGTTATCGAAGACCGAGGAGAGGAAACCGAGGCCCAGCGCGGAGTGCCAGGACGCTGGGGGCAGCTTCTCCACCGGCATCATCGAGGCGCAGAGAACCAAGGCGAGCAGGAAAATTGAACCTTTCACGGTCTCGGGCAGCACCTCCCAATCCGGCCGACGCGCCACCACCGAAAGCAGGATCGCTACCCAGACGGCTGCGCCGATGAACGGAAAATGATCCGCATACTGCGGAAAGCGCATGTTCACGAACACGTTGGTGCCGATAGCCAGGGCGAGAATGAGCGCGACGATACCCACCCGCGGCCAGTCGATCTGGGTGTGCTCATGGGAACTGCGCAGAATCGGGGAATACTTCTGCTGAACGATGGCGGCCGGGATTGCGAAAATAAAAAAAGCGACAAAGGAGGCGATGATCGCCTCGAAGACGACCAGAGGTGAAATGCCGTCGATCCACATCATCGTCGTGGTGGTGTCGCCCACCACGCTCCAGGCGCCGCCGGCATTCGAGGCCGCGACGATTGCCGCGAGATAGCCGATGTGGACCTTGGCGCGAAAAATCTGGTGCGCCATCGCCCCGCCAATCAACGCCGAGGCGATATTGTCGAGGAACCCGGAAAGGATCCAGACCATCGCCAGGAGAAGGAACGCCCCTTTCCAATCATTCGGCATGTATTTCGGGAGGACGACCGGAACGTGGCTCTTTTCAAAGTGCCGCGACAAGATCGCAAACCCCGTGAGCAGGCAAAACAGGTTGAGCAGGATGACCCACTCGTGACCGAGATGGAAAAGGAATCCGCTCGGCCCGGGCCCAGTCTTGAAGCCCGTGAAGAAAATCTTGTAGAGCGTGATCGTAGCCAGGCCGGTCAGCGCGACCCGCAGGGTGTGATGGTGAAAAATCGCGACGGCGAGAAGCGTGAGCCCGAAAAGAATGAAATCGACCGGGATCCCGAGGAAAAGCGGGACGTTCGGCATGGCAGCTAGAGCGGAGGCAATCATCGCGACAGGCAACTTCAGGTCTCCGAGGCGCGGATCTGCTCGCCTCGTATCGGCAGAAACCGGTCAGGGTTTGTCCGACCGGTCTTCGTGCGGGGCCGTCAACAGACGGCGATAAGCCCAGATCGTCGTGCCCCAGACGAGGACGAGCGATGACAACATGAATATCCAGCCGCCAGTGGTCATTTCAGTATCTTCCTTCCTTTATTGTTTGCCGTCGAGATCCAAACCCGCCGCGCGCCACCGTCGTTCGCCGACCGCCACCATCGCGATGAGCAGGACGATCACGAGCACGATCACACCCACCGTCCACAAGGCGACGGGATTGCCTTTGAGCGCGATCGCTTCGGCACGGCCGTTGGAAAGAATGAATCCAACCAGGACCACGAGGAGATATGCGGGAGCGACGTATTTCATGATGAAGAAGAAGGGACGCGGAATCTTCATCAAGGCTCCTTGATCGAGCTCGGCAGCACCTTTCTCGACGCCCCAGACCCAGCCGAAACAGATGATCTGCACCGTGGCGAGGAGGAAGATGCAAAACGTTCCGACCCAGAAATCCATCGTGTTGAGCGCGACCATGTTTTTGCTGAACCACATCACCCAGAACGAGCCCAGCCCGCAGACGATCGAGACCCAGGCGATCGCTTTGCCCGAGCTGATGCCGAGCGCTTCCTCGAAAAACGTCTTCACCGGTTGCAGCATCGAGATCGAGCTGGTGATGGCGGCGAGAAAGAGCAGGAAAAACCAGGCGAAACCGACCCAGCGCCCGATCCCACCCATCTGCGCGAAGACGACCGGCAAAGTCTGAAAACCGAGACCGAACCCGCCACCAACACCGCTGGCGCCGAGGAACACGAACGCGGCCGTGATCGTAATAAGACCGCCAAAACCCACTTCGAAGAGTTCGTTCGTCGCGCTCGCGGTGAAACCGGAGAGCGCGATATCGTCCTTCTTCTTTAGATAGGACGCGTAGTTGAGAATCACGCCGAAACCGACCGAGAGGCTAAAGAAAACCTGTCCGGCCGCCGCCAGCCATGTCTCGAAGTCACTCAGTTTGGAGAAATCCGGGTTCCATAGAAACCCCAGACCGTTCAGGACGTTCTGATCGGGATGATCCGGGTGCGGCGTGCCCAGGGTGAGCACTCGAATGAGCACGATCACCGCCAATATAGCCATTGCCGGAAGCGCGAACTGGCAAAATTTCTCGATCCCACCACGCAGCCCGCGAAAGACGAGAATAATATTTATTGTCACCACGATGAGCCAGAAGACGGCGCTCATGTTCAGGACGCCATCGGTATTGGTGCCGGTGGCGTGGCCGAAAAATTCGGCTGCTTTTTGTACCTGCTGATCGACCGGGCCGGTCAGCTGGATTCCGCCGATCAGATATTCCCAGGCGTAACGCAGGCACCACGCCTCGATGTAAACGTAGTACATGTAGACGACCATCGGGACGAGCACGGCGATGACACCGAAATAGCGTGCGATTCGGCCGCGCCCAACCATTCCGAGAATGGCCGGCCCGCTATGGAAGCCGCGTTCGCCGCCGTGCCGGGCCATCGCCCATTCGGCCCAGCCGATCGGTAGCGCGAGCAGGAGCAGCGCGCAGAAATAGGGAATCATGAACGCGCCACCGCCATGCGCCGCAGCCTGACCGGGGAACCGCAGGAAGTTTCCCAACCCGACGGCCGACCCGGAGACAGCGAGGATGACTCCGACGCGCGTGCCCCATTCCATTGGTTTTTTTTCAGTGCTCATAAGCGGAATTTTGCAGCCCAAAAACGCAGGTTGTCTTGACCAGCGCGAACTGATTTCGCAGCTCAGCCCTCTCTTTAGCGGTGATCCTGTTGCGCTGGCAACGAGATTTCTTCAGACGACGACGATTTGCTCCTCTTTCCTGTCATCCCTGAGCCGGCGCAGCGCGGCGAGGGACCTCACAGTTGCAAGTGACGGTACTTTAGCGAGGACGCCCAGATTGCAGGTAAGAGGTTCTCTCCGGCCTGCGGCGGATCGGGATGACAACGGAAGCGTGCAGCTCGTTAGGCTGGGCTGCTCCCGCCGAAGCCGCCGTGGCTGGCACCGCCCCAACTCGCACCGCCCAGGTTTTCCCCGAGCTGCCTCCAGCGCGCGATCTCGTCCGCGGTAGGCGCGGCACCCTTCGCCGATTCCAGGAGACTGGAATAATCCGAGGCGTGATCACCATTTTTTCCGTTCAACGAAATCCCGGCAGCCTTCGTCAGACGCGACCATTCCTCCGGCGTGGTCGTTTTTTGCAGGGCTCGCGCGTTCTCCTGTAAAGCCGCCACCGAGCGGGCCAGGGTCGTGCTCTCCGGCCGCGTCTCCCGCAGTATCTCGAGGAGACGCTGAAACTTCAGGTGGAGAGGAAGAGTGGCAAATTGTGCCGAAAGATCGTCCGAGATTCGGTCTTCGGGCGTGACCGCTTTGGCGGAACGAATCAGGGGTATCCACTGCCGGCCGTTGAAACAGCCGAGCTCACAGTAATAGCCCGTGCCGGCGGCGCCGACGTCCACGTAGCAATGGCCGCGAAACGGATTGATTTCGTGTGTCCCATCGACTGATCCATCCTCCCGATAAACCCGCAGGTGGACCTGCCGCGCGGAGATGCGCGCGCGCGCGAAAGCAAGCTTCCAATTCAGGACCCAATAAAGAAAGAGCGACTTCGGGTCGCGGGCCACCGCGTAAAGCAGATCGATTTCAGACGCGTTCTCCGGCTTACCCGCAGACGCGTCGGCCGCTTGCGCCGGAAGCCGATCGGACTGCACCACGGGTTTGTCGGAGATCTGGAATCCCTCTGCTGATGAAGTGGCGAAGGTTTGGGATTCTTGCGGATCTTTCACGAGGCGGCGGTGCGAATGGTTGCACTAAATAGCCGAGGGTGCCGTGTCGACAAGTGGAAATCGGCCTCTGGAACCTTCCGGGCGAAGTGTAGCTTGCCCAACTCGTTAGTCGTGCTTCAACTGGCGCAATCGCGTTCCTTGGCTAAGTTCCGCCGATGCCTTCCGAGACCATCGAGCTGCGCGGCCACATCATCGATTCCCTCATTTTGCCCAAGGTGCTCGATCAGATCATCGCTCGCGGCGGCACTTTCAAGATCGGCGAAATCCGGATTGGCGAACAACGCACCGATCAGAGCTTCGCCCGGATCGAGGTGACCTCGCCGGAGGCCGAGCAGCTGGATGCTCTCATCCTGCGCCTGCGCCAGCACGGCGCCGAGGTGACGGAACGAAAAAGCGCGCAACTGGCCGCGGCGCCGGCCGACGGCGTCTACCCGCAGGGCTTTTATGTCACGACCAATCAGCAGACTTTCGTTCAACTCGACGATGGCGAAATCGAGGTGAAACCTGCCCTGATGGACAGCGCGATCGTGGTCGATCCCGCGAAAAAGACCGCGCAGGCGACAAAGTTCTACGGCGTCAAGAAGGGAATGCAGGTCGTGATCGGCCACCAGGGCATCCGGGTGGTGCCGCTGCAGCGCGCCACTTCGCGGGCCGATGTCTTCGAGTTCATGTCGAGCAACGTCTCGATCGAGAAACCGAAGAGCGCGGTCATCCGCGAGATGGCGCGCGAATTCAAACGCTCCCGCGACGAAAACGGAAAGATCCTCGTAGTGGGCGGTCCGGCCATTGTCCACACCGGCGCGGCTGAGCATTTCGAAAAGCTGATCGAGTGGGGCTATATCCAGTTGCTCTTTGCCGGCAACGCCCTCGCCGCCCATGACATCGAGAACGCGCTTTTTGGCACGTCGTTAGGCGTAAATCTGGAGCACGGCGCACTGGCCGATCACGGAACGCAGAATCACATGCGCGCAATCAACGCTGTCCGCGGCGCAGGCGGCATCCGGCAGGCGGTCGAGAGTGGCCTGCTCAAGAGCGGCATCATGTATACCTGTGTGAAAAACGGCGTCGACTTCGTCCTCGCCGGATCCATCCGCGATGACGGGCCGCTGCCCGACGTCATCACCGATGCGGTCGAAGCGCAAAAGGCGATGCGGGCCAAGCTTGAGGGCGTGACCATTGCGATGATGATGGGGACGATGCTGCACTCCATCGCCGTCGGTAACCTGCTTCCGGCCACGGTTAAAACTCTCTGTGTCGATATCAATCCGGGTGTGGTCACGAAGTTGGCCGATCGCGGGACCTTTCAGGCCGTCGGCCTGGTCACCGATATCGAACCGTTCCTGCGCGAGTTAACCGATTGCATCGAGGCGAATCGTTAGGCAATCAATCGTATGCGCGATCTTTTGCTCTGTCCGCCGGATTATTACGGCATCGAATACGAGATCAACCCGTGGATGAGCCGCGCCCGCGGCGCCGATACCCCGCTCGTCCAGGCGCAATGGCGCGGGCTGCACGAGAAGCTCGTTAGCCTGGGCTGCAACGTTCACCTCGTCCCGCCTAAACCGAAGCTGCCTGACATGGTCTTCAGCGCCAACGCCGGGCTTGCCGTCGGGAAGAAATTCGTCCCGAGCAACTTCCGGCACAAGGAACGGGCCGCGGAAGCGCCCCTCTTTGCCGACTGGATGAAGGAGCACGGCTACGAGGTTGTTTGGCTCCCGGAGGATCAATTCTTTGAGGGCGAAGGCGACGCGCTCTTCGCGGGAGACGCACTTTTTTGCGGCTATAAATTCCGCACCGACGTCAGCGCCCACCGCAGCGTGGCCGAGATCTTCGATTGCCTCGTCATCTCGGTCGAGCTGGTCGATCCTCGCTTCTATCATATCGACACCTGCTTTTGTCCGCTGACCGACGGCGGCGCGGTCTGGTTCCCGGCGGCCTTCGATGAATACGGGCAGCGGACCATTCGAGACCGTGTCCCGAACCTGATCGACGTGGTCGAGGAAGAAGCCGCCCATTTTTCCTGCAACGCGGTCGTCCTGGAGCGGGAGGTGGTGCTGCCGGAGGGCGCGCCAAAACTGATGAAGTCGTTAGGCGAGCGCGGCTTCAATTGTCATCCCTTGCCCATGACTGAATTCCTCAAGGCCGGCGGCGCTTGCAAATGCTGCACCATGCTTATGCCCCAGCGGGAACGGGCCGACCTCCCCTGGACTCCCGTCGTTCCGTCGGCCTAACGACTGCGCTTGCGCGCCAGCTCGCGCTCTATTTCCCCTAACGGGAGGGTGTTCACGACATCGCTTTTCGTGAGCCACCCTTTCCGCGCCACGCCCACGCCGAACCAAAGCTCCTGTAGTTTCTCCACCCCGTGCGCGTCGGGATTGATCACGCACTTTACACCTTTCTCTTTCGCCAACGGCCACCAGCGCCAGTCGAGATCGAGCCGTTTCGGAGCGGCGTTGATCTCGAGCCAGGTCCCCGTTTCGGCCGCCGCTTCGATGATCGCCGGGATATTCACCGCGTAGGCCTCCCGCCGCAGGAGGATGCGGCCGGTGGGATGGGCGAGGAAGGTAACCTGCGGATTGCGCAACGCGCGAATGATCCGCTCGGTCATCTCCGCCTCGGGAAGTTGAAAAGCGGAGTGGACCGAGGCGACCACGTAATCGAGTTCGCCCAACGTTTCGTCGTCGAAGTCGAGGGAACCGTCGCGCAGGATGTCGCACTCGACCCCGGCAAAGAGCCGGAAGCTCTCGTAGGTCTCGTTCAGCGCGCGGATTGCCGCCACCTGGGCCCGCAGCCGCGCTTGGTCGAGTCCGCCGGCCTGGGTCGAGCTGCGGCTGTGATCGGCAATGCCGAGATATTGCAGCCCAAGCTCCTGCGCCGCGGCGGCCATTTCCTCGAGCGAGTTGCGGCCGTCGCTCGCGCTCGTGTGACAGTGAAAGGTGCCGCGCAGGTTCTCCACCTCGAGCAGGCGCGGCAGACGCCCCGCCGCCGCCGCTTCAATCTCGCCGC
The DNA here is from genome assembly GCA_039933235.1 of Spartobacteria bacterium. GTDB lineage: Bacteria > Verrucomicrobiota > Verrucomicrobiia > Chthoniobacterales > UBA10450 > Palsa-1392. Next base: position 30,457 of record JBDTOL010000062.1, read on the forward strand.
AATTCTCCCGCAACTCCGGTGGCACGAACGCCAGGTCGAGCGCCTGATAGAGTTCCGGTTCGTCCCGCACTTCGGGAATGGGGTGCACGGTTCGTTTCTTCTTCGCGGTCGGTTCGGCGGGCGCAAAACGGTACTCGTTCAGCGTCCAGCCGCGCTGCAGGGCGCGGTTCCGGAGCACGATGTTGTGCTCTTTGCTCCCTGTGAAGTAGCCGAGGGCGAAGGGATATTCCGCGCTGCTCACGACGCGCAGGTCGGCCTGGATGCCGGAGCGCAACCGGACGCTCGTCTTGGTCGCGCCGCGCGCGATCACGCTCTCGACCAATTCGTGCCTAACGAACGCTTCCGTGACCGCTTCCGGTACGTTGGTGGCAACGATGAAGTCCAGGTCGCGCACGATCTCTTTCCGGCGCCGATAACTTCCGGCGACGCTCACGCGAAGGGCATCCGGGTGCTGGCGCAGATCGTCCTGCAGACGCTCGGCCTCGGCCGCGACCGCGCCTAACTGAAAGCTGCCCGCATGCCGGGCCCGGTTTTCGATCGTCTGGCAGAGCTTCTCTTGTGTGGCCTTCCCGAAGCCGGGCAGCTCCGCGACTCTTCCGGCGGCGCAGGCCTGGGCCAGGTGGGCGATCGAACCGATCTGTAACTTCTCGTAGAGCGCCTTGATCTTTTTCGCACCGAGCCCTGGGAGGGAATACAATTCGAGAATCCCGGCCGGAAATTGCGCTCGCAGATCATCGTAAAACTTCGAAGAATCCGTCAGGACCAGCTCGGCGATCTTGCCCGCGATCGCTTTGCCGACGCCCGGGATTTCCTCGAGTCTATTTTCTTCTGCCAACTCGCGCAGGTTGCCGCCCCAGGTTTCGATGGAACGCGCGGCATTCGTGTAGGCGCGAATTTTGAATGGGTTCTCTTCCTCCAATTCGAGCAGCCGGGCGATCGTCTCGAGGACGTCGACGATTTGTTCCTTGTTCATCGGCCGAACGGGAAAGTCTTGCCCGTAAAATCCGACTCGTCGATAGCGATGCCGCATTCCGCGGCGCGAGGCGCGTCGGGCCCACCGCAAACGACGGTGGGGAACCGGTAGCTTCGAAAAAAGAATCGTCGGTCGCAACACATGGCCGCCCGGCGAGTGCTTAAGGGGAAGTTTTCTCCTGGCCTGAGTTTGAATCCGCCGTGGGGGGAATCGGACCGTCGGAGACCGGTTATCTGTTGCGCCCCGTGGCGCCGTCCGTGCCGCGTTGCCGAGTGCCGCCTTGCTGGCGGGCACCATGCTTGAGGGAGACTCCGCCTTTGGCGTCTTTCGACGGTTTCAGGTCCTTCGTTTTCACTAATTTTTTAGTAACCACACCGTCTATCTCCTTTGTCTTGTTTGTTGTTGGTTAATAAAACCGCCGGGCGGAATTGAACCGCCAGGCGGCTGGTTCATCGGGGGACTAGTAATTCATGACCAAATCCTTAGTCTTCTTGGCACCCTGCTGGCGGGTGGCCCCTTGCTGGCGGGCACCACGGTTGACTGAGACTCCGCCCTTGGCGTCTTTCGACGGTTTCAGGTCCTTCGTTTTCACTACTTTTTTGGTAGCCATACTATCTATCTCCTTCGTCTTGTTTGTTGTTGGTTGATAAAACCGCCGGGCGGAATTGAACCGTCAGGCGGCTGGTTCATCGGGGGACTAGCTATTGCCACCTTGGCGGGTGGTACCCTGCTGGCGGGTGGCGCCCTGCTGGCGAGTGGCGCCTTGCTGGCGAGTACCACGGTTGAGTGAGACGCCGCCCTTGGCGTCTTTCGACGGCTTCAGATCACGCACTTTGATGTCTTTTTTCTTGGTAGCCATACTATCTATCTCCTTCGTTTGTTTGTTGTTTTGTTGATTTCAGATGCGCCGAAAAGTTGACGTCCGCCCGAGACGTTTCCTTTTGGGATGAGGTCATCGAGACGAATCAGTTTATCCTTTCTGCGCTTCTCTTTGGGTGATCCACCAGCCGGGGTGTTTTTTTTATCCTTCGGTGTGCTCACGTGCGTTTCTATTAACATCAATCATGCCAGCACTCCTCGCACGGAGGTTATGGCAACTAGCTCGGTCCGAAAGTTTGCCCGGATTTCCCTCGTGCAACGGCCCTTGTCGCGCGGGTTCATTTTTTTTACTAGGCCAATCGGAACCGTCAGATGACGCGATCAGGCAGGCCTCGTTTCGAGGCCGACATGGCCTCCAAAATGTCCATCGTGGGTCATGTTTGAGCCTTTGCTCGGAGATGTCGAGCGAGGGTGGCTCGCGAAATGCCCAGCAAACGCGCGGTCCGCCGCTGATTGCGGCCGGTTTGATCATAAACAAACTCGATGTGCCGGGCCACGGCGCCTGCGAGCGAGAAGTCGCGGCTCTCCGACTCGCTTTCGGCTGGAGGCTTCTTCTCCTCGACGGGCGCCGCCTGCGCAGCGTTTGGTTTCAGGTCCGGAGGAAAAACGACGTGCTCCGGTAGAATTACCCGGCCGTCGCAAAACAGGGTCATGGTACGGACCGTGTGGCTGAGCTCGCGGAGGTTCCCCGGCCAAGGATAAGAAATCAGCTTGTCCATCGCCTCGTGATGGATCGCGGTGATTTTTTTGCCTTCGCTGGCCGCTGCCGCTTTCAGCTCCACGGCAATTAGCGCCGGCAACTCTTCCATCCTCTCGCGCAGCGGCGGGATGAGCAAAGTGAGTCCGTTCAGACGGTGATAAAGATCCTCGCGGAATTGGCCCTGGCGGACCCGTTCCAAGAGCGAGCAATTGGTCGCACAGATGATTCTGGCGTCGGCGTGCAGCATCTGTTCCGAGCCGAGGCGTTCAAATTCTCCGTACTCCAAAACGCGGAGAATCTTGACTTGGGCGAGAGGACTCATGTCCGCGATCTCATCGAGGAAAAGGGTTCCTTCGTTGGCTAGTTCGAATTTCCCTTTGACGGTGTGTTGTGCGCCGGTGAAAGCCCCACGCTCGTGCCCGAAGAGCTGGCTTTCGATCAGCGTATCGCTCATGGCGGAGGCATTGAACGCGACAAAAGGCTTCTTTGCGCGGGCCGAGGAGTTGTGAATGGCATGCGCGAGCAAGGTCTTACCCGTGCCAGTCTCACCAAGGAGCACAGCGGGAACATCGGAACTGGCAGCGAGGGCGGCGATACGCAGGCACCGCGCCATCGCGTCGTTGGCCGTCGTCAGGTCCTCAACTTTGATGCGGGAAAGGGCGCGTGGCACGAGGAGCTAGTTGCGCATGTTTTCGCGCAGTTGGCGGATGGGCTCGAAGGCGTACTCGGCCATGGTACGCTGGCCGACGACGATGCGCGCTTCGCCGCTCATCCCGACGCGCAGGGCGAGATGATCCTTTTTTGTCAGCTCGGTGGCATCGATCGAGGCCAACCCTGCGAAATGCTGGCCTTGCGGCGTGGAAACAGCGGAGGGGCTCACCCAATCGAGCTTGGCATTGATCACTCCGTAACGCTGGTAGGGAAAAGCATCGAAGAAGAGACGGACACGCTGGCCATCTTTTAGTTTGGGCACGGCGGTTTCGTTGAGCGTCAATTGCGCGCGAGGTTTCGCGTCTGTCCGCGCGAGCTGGCAAAGTTCCTGTCCGTTTTGCACCACACTGCCAGCGTTCTGCTGAGCCTGGGAAATGACGACGCCGGCGTAAGGGGCGTGAACCACGAGCAGATTCTGTTTCGAATCTTCCAGATCGCCCTGGAGCGCAGACAGACGCACTTTGAGCTTTTCGATCTCAGCGAGATTCTCCGACCGGAGCCGCGCGTGTTCCGCCTCCATCTGCTGGCGCTCGAGTTTGACCTGCTCGAGCGTCCGTTGGGCGACGCTCAAATTCTTCTCCGATTCCGCCGAATCGAGCCGGTGTTGCAGTACCTCGACGAGCGAGATGCCGCCGCTCGCGGTCAGCTTTTCCAGGCGGTTCAGCAGTTCGCGACTGCTGGCCGCGTGTTTTTCCCGGAATGCCACTTCGCTTTCGGCCTGCGCGATTTCCGCGGCTTTGATTTCTACCCCGGATTTGTAGGTCGTCTCCGCCTTCGCCAGACCTTCCTGATGGGTGCGAAGGTCTTCGCCCATCGTCTGCATCTCGGTGCCCCAGCCGCGGATTTCATCGGAGCGCAGGACGTAAAGCGGATCGCCTTCCTTGACCGTCTGGCCGATGCTCGTGCTGACCCGGCTGATCACCGCGAGGCGGGGCGATTGAATTGGATCGGAGCCGTCCGCCGGTACGAGGACGAAGGGGCACGCCACCGTCTCCGGCAATTTGATAACAATTGCGGACAACAGAGCGACGGCGAAGATCGAGATGAGCAGCCAGGCGGTCGAGCGCACAAACCAAGGCGGCGGATCCTGCGGTAGCATCGCAGACTCCCGGTCCTGCGCTCCGCGTTGCATCATTTCAGTAGGCATCGTTAGGCAAAATCAGATTCCGAGTTGCTGGCTGGAGAGGTAGAAGTAGAGACCGCGCTGCGCCATGAGTTCATCGTGGTTCCCGACCTCGGCGACCGCGCCCTTTTCGAGCACGACGATAGAATCCGCCTCGCGGATCGTGCTGAGCCGGTGCGCGATGACGATCGTGGTGCGACCTGCCGTCATGCGTCCGAGGTTATCCTGGATGGCGCGCTCCGACTCCGTATCGAGCGCACTGGTCGCCTCGTCGAAGATGAGAACGGGCGGATTGTTGTAGATGGCGCGCGCGATCGCGACGCGTTGCTTTTGCCCGCCGGAAAGGGAGAGACCCGATTCGCCGATCTTGGTTTCGTAACCTAACGGGAGCCGCATAATGAAGTCGTGGGCCGCGGCGGTCTGGGCCGCGGCGAGGACGCGGTCGAGATCGGGCTCGGCGTCCCCGAAAGCAATATTGTGCGCGATCGACTCGTTAAAAATGTGGTTCTCCTGTAGGACCATTCCGATGTGGCGTCTGACATCGCGGTAGTTCAGCGTTTTCAGGTCGGTGCTGTCGAAAAGGATCGTTCCCTCGGTCGGCTCGAGCAGACCGGCGATGAGCTTGATCAAGGTCGTCTTGCCGCAGCCGCTCCGGCCGACAAAAGCGATCATGCGCCCGGGCGCGATATCGAGCGAGATGTCGGAGAGGATGTTGGGCGCTTCCGGCCCGCCGTACTTAAAGCTGACGCTGCGGAGCTGGATTCTTCCCTCGAGGCTGTGCACCGGGATCAGGCGCGAGCGGTCCCGGCCCTGCTCGGGCTCCTGTTCGAAAATGTCGTTTAGCCGGTTTAAAAGGACGGTTGCGAACTGCATGTTATCCCACACGCCTAACGTTCGCAGGATGCCGCCGTAAGCCATCGCGGTGAGGGAGCTGAAGGCGACAAAACCACCGATACTGAGGTTGCCCGACATGACCTGGTTCGCGCCGACCCAGAGGAAAATAGCGGTCGAAAGCATGCCGATAGTTTGGAGCACGCTGTCATAGGTCATGACGATGAAGCTGCTCCGGAAAATCTTGCGCGAGACGGACAGGAACTCGTTCAGCATCATGTCGCGGAAGACGCTTTCGGCTGCGGCGGCTTTGACCGCTTCGATGCCCTTGATGGCGTCGATCTGGTGCGAACTGTATTTGCCCTGGCTCTCTTCCACATCGGCGAAGAGGGGGCGGAGCACTTTCTGGGAAAAATACATCAGCCCGCCGTAGAGCGGTGTCGTGGCGAGGAAGGCGAACATGAGCGACGGGCTGTAGAGCGCCATCAGGCTGAGCGCTCCGGCCAGCTGCACAAGAGCGAGGAGCGCGCCGACCCCGTGGTGAATCGCGAATTCGCGCACCTGCCGCGCCCCATCGAGGCGACGCTGGATATCGCCGGTGCGCCGGCTCGTGAAATAGCTCATCGGCAGCGACAACATCTGCCGGCTGAGGTAATCGAGAATCGCGGTATCCAGACGGACGGCGGCAAAGGAGAGCAGATATTCCTGGGCGAGGGACGAGGCCTGGACAAAGAAGAGAACGACCCCCATCCCGAGCAGGATGGTTTTGAGCAGGCCGATGTTTTTCTCGACGATTACCTTATCGACCACCATCTCCGTGAAGATCGGGAAGAGCAGCTCGAGGAAAGTGATCGCGACCGCGAGCAGCATCACCTGGAGGAAGAGCGTCTTGAACCGGACCAGGAACGGCAGGAGCCAGGCGAGCCCCGGTTTGCTCTCCGGCGCGTTTTCGAAGGCCACCGTATAATCGAAAAGCGCGGTGTAACCCGACCAGCCCTGCTCGAACTCTTGCCGGGAAATCTTACGCAATCCGCGCGCGGGATCGGCCACCTTCACGTAGGCCTCGGTCACGTCGTAAAGCACCATCCAATGGTTGCCTTCCCAGTGCACGATGGCGGGTAGCGGCATCAAGGGGAGGTTGCGGAGCGAGACCTTGAGCGCGCGCGCGGCCAGCCCCAGCTCGGTCGCGGCGCGGCAGATCGCTTTCAAGCTCGTCCCGTCGGTCGAGGTGTGGCAGAGCTGGCGAATGCGCGAGAGGCTCACCTTGCGCCCGAAATGGCGACAGATCATGCCGAGGCTGGCTGCGCCGCAATCCATCTCATCGATCTGCTCGATGTGTTCGATCTTGCGGATGCGCTTTTTCCCTTTCCGGAAAAGGCCGCTCTCATCAGCAAAGGGATCTTCTCCTTCCACGGCGGGCGCGACCTTGTCCCCGTCGACGGCCAGCTTGTCGTACGCCTCGACCGCTGCCGGGAGCATCTCGGTTGTGAAATCGAGCGGAACGCGCGCTTCCGTTTTCGCCTCATATTGGGCGAGCCGTTCCTCCATCAGCTTGCCAAACTCGGGATAGCGGCGCTTGAGATCACGCACCGCCTCCGGTTCGAGCGCGAGCAGACGGCAATCGCTGAATGCTTCAACCGACGCGGCGCGGGGCGAGCCGTTCAGGATCGAGAGTTCGCCGAAGAAATCGCCGTCACGATAGAAGGCGAGGTTCTGTTGCGTGCCGTTGTTGGAGTGAAAGGCGCGGGCGCGTCCTTTCTCGAGAATGAACATCGCGCCCGGCGCATCGCCCTGGCGGATGATGCTCCCACCTTTCGGCACTTCCATCGGGGTCAGTTTCTCCACGAGGCTGCGCAGCGCGGGCACCGGTAGACGGCCAAAGTTGCTAAACTCGTAAAGAAAGCCGTGGAGCGAACGATGCCGCGCCGTCATCTCGACATAGTGTTTCAGCTCGGGCGTTTCCTCCGCCAGCTGGAGGAAATCGGAGCGATCGAGGCGGAGCGCATCGACCGCCGTGCTGCAGCGGACCGTGGCTGTTCGGGTTCCTCCTTCGGTCAGCGCAGCCTCCCCGAAGCTGTCACCCGGCTTGAGTGTGGCGAGAACGATTTCATTCCCGTTTTGGTCGGATTTGACCACGCGAGCGCGCCCCGAGAGGAGAACGTAGAAGGCGTCCGCCGGTTCGCCCTGCCGGACGAGCAGATCGCCGAATTCATAGCTCTCTTCCTGCAGAAGAGAACGGAGTTGCTCAAAGTGATCGTCGGGCAGGAACTGGAAGAGGGACGAGCGGCGGAGCAGATTTTCGTCAGTCGCTTTCATTTCCTTAGACGAAGAGCGTCCGCCAGAGGATGTGGCGGGTCATGAGATCGGCGAAATATCGGTCCAGAATTCGTTCCTCGGCCCGCTCCTTGACCACCGGGTCCTCCAGGTCGGGTTCCGATTTACCCACCACACGGCAGAGGTGGAAGCCGTCGCCCCGCGCGATCGGGTCGAGGATTTCGCCAGGGTGGACGCTGAGAAACTTCTGTTGCAACTCTTCCGGAATTTCCTCGAGTAACACTTCCGGATGCCGGTAGGGATAGCGGCCTTCCGCGGCGACTTCTTCCATCGACATGCCGTCCTCGCGCACACAGAGAAGCGCTTCGCGTGCGGCGTTGAGCGAATCGAGTTCAATCGTTTCGACTTCAAAGCGGGTGAGCGGGAGACGGAGCGCGGCGACTTCATGGGCCCGCGCCTTCGGGGAGAGGACGCTGTGGCAGCCGCGGCGGTGGATCGCCTCCTTCGCGAGCGATTCGCGGAACCATTCTTCCTCGCGCCCCAGCTGCGCTAGCCAAGCGGGCAACTCCTCCCGGCTCAATCCGCTGCGCTCGAAAAAGCGCTCTTCTTCTGCAGCCAGCAAGGCGGCATCGACTGCCTCGTTTCCCGCGGAGCACCAGTCTGCGACCCGCCAGCTCAGGCGCTGCGCCATCCGGTCCAGGTCCCCGGACAGGATCATCTCGGCGAGAAGGAGCGCCTGCAATTCAGCCGACGCCGCGAGGTAATCGGCTGGTTCCGGTTCCACCTCGTCGAACTTGTCCGCCCAGTGGTGCCGGATGAAATACGAGCTGAAATCGCTCAGGCTCACCCCGCGGTCGGTTAGCCATTTTTCCGTCTCTTCCGCCGTAATCAGATCATGCTGGTAGCGAAACTGCTCCGCTGCGGTATCGATCGCGTCCTCATCGAACTCGAGTTCCTGTGCGTCGGCCTTGGCCTCGGCGGCGAGCGCTCGGAGCAGTTCCTTCCAGGCGGGCTCCAACTCCCCTCGAAACTGAGCCGAGTCCACCACATCACGGACGGTAAAATCCTGCCCGCCCGCGGTGAATACGAGCTTGTTCTGGATGGATGGAGTCTGCGTGTCTGACATCTCGCCCGCCGTCCGATTACCTGATAAGAAGCGGAAAATGTCGAGCGAAACCATCGCTCCTGTTTCCCGGCCTGTTCTCAGGAGATGGCGCAAAGCGGCTCAAAATGAGGCCAACGATGTTCAAAAAAAAGCCCGCCAGGGACTTTTTGGCTACGATGCGGGCGACCAGTCGAGGACGATCTTGCCGGAGTTGCCGGATTTCATTAGCTCGATCGCTTCCTTGAACGCGGTGTAGGGGAAACGGTGGGTGATGACGGGGGAAATATCGAGCCCGCTCTGGATCATCGCGGTCATTTTGTACCACGTTTCGTACATCTCGCGGCCATAGATTCCCTTAATCGTGAGGCCGTTGAAAACGACGATATTCCAATCGATCGCGGCACTGTCGGGCATGATGCCTAACAATGCGATTTTGCCGCCGTGAAACATGGC